>CAJXMI010000075.1 GCA_913056145.1 uncultured Spiribacter sp. | reverse complement strand
GCCACATGCTCGCGGACCATGGCCGAGGGATGGTCGAGGCGCTCGCGCAGGGCCTCGACCGCCTCCGGGTCCGCCGGGCCGTTGCCAAGCGCCACGGCGAGGTTGCGCAACCAGCGCTCATGCCCCAGGCGGCGAATGGCCGAGCCCTCGGTGCGTTTGAGGAAGGTGGCCTCGTCCCAGCGGAACAGCGCCACCAGTGAGGCACTCTCCAGGCCATGGCGCGGGTGGAAGTCGGCCTCGTCCGTGGGCTGGGCATACCGGTTCCAGGGGCAGACCGCCTGGCAGTCGTCGCAGCCGAACACCCGGTTGCCGATGGCGGCGCGCAGGTCTTCGGGAATGCTGCCTTCATGCTCAATGGTCAGATACGAGATGCAGCGCCGGGCATCGAGTTGCCGCGGGCCGGTAATCGCACCGGTCGGGCAGACGTCGATGCAGGCGCGGCAGCTCCCGCAGAGATCCTCGACGGGTTCGTCCTCGGGTAGCGGCAGATCGGTAAACAGCTCGCCGAGGAAGAAATACGAGCCGGCGTGGCGATTGAGCAGCAACGTGTTCTTGCCGATCCAGCCCAGCCCTGCGTTGCGGCCAAGCGCCTTCTCCAGCACCGGGCCGCTATCCACGAATACCCGGTAGCCGAATCCGTCGACGGACTCCCCGATGCGATCGGCGAGGTGCTGCAGACGCTTGCGCATGAGCTTGTGGTAGTCCCGCCCCAGCGCATACCGGGCGATGAACGCGCGGCGTGCGTCGGCGAGCACGGCATCATCCGCCTCCAGGTCGGGCGGGCGGTAGTCCATGCGCACACTGATGACCCGCACCGTCCCCGGCACCAGGCGCTCGGGGCGGGCCCGCTTGACACCATGCCGTCCCATCCAGCGCATGGTGCCGTGGCGGCCGTCCTTCAGCCAGCGCAGGAGATGGGCCTCGTCCTCGGTGAGGGCGGGGCGGGCGATGCCGAGCTCGGCAAACCCCAGTGCATCCGCCCATTGACGGATGTCGGTGGCAAGGCGTTGCATGTCGGCGGTGTGTTCCATGTCGGCCAGTGTAGCGACTCCCGCCCCGGCCGCGGCAGAGGGGGTATAATCTGGCCCATGAATGAACTGCCGGATTTGCCAGACGCGCTCTATACACCGAAGCAGGTGCGCGAGCTCGACCGGCGGGCCATCGAGGCCCACGGTATTCCCGGGCACGTGCTCATGGCCCGCGCCGGCCGTGCCGCATGGCGGCTTCTTCGCAGCCGCTATCCCGACGCGGCCCGCGTGCTGGTGCTCTGCGGCGGGGGCAACAATGGCGGCGATGGTTACGTGATTGCGCGGCTGGCGGCGGAGGCGGGTCTGCAGGTGGATCTGTGCGCGCTGGTGAATCCGGACAGGCTGACCGGCGATGCTGCGCGCGCCGCCAATGAGGCCCTCGCCGTGCAGTCGCCGGTTGCGTTTTCGGATGGGCTTGCCCGCGAGGCTGATGTCATTGTCGATGCATTGCTTGGCACGGGACTCGATCGGCCGGTCACCGGGCCGCTCGCCGACGTGATTCGCACGGTCAATGCCATGCACTGCCCGGTTGTGGCGGTCGATGTACCGTCCGGGCTGAGTGCGGCGACGGGCAAGGTGCTGGGCGTGGGGGTTCAAGCGGCGCTTACGCCAACGTTCATCGGCCTCAAGCAGGGGCTGTTCACGGGCGATGCCGCCGATCATGTCGGCACGGTAGTCTTCTCCGACTTGCAGGTGCCCGCGGCAGTGTATAACGGCATCGCGCCGGCGGCGCAGCGGCTCACCCATGACTGGCTGGCCGCGGAGCTACCGGCACGCCAGCGTGGCGCACACAAGGGGCACTTTGGCCATGTGCTGGTGGCCGGTGGCGATCATGGCATGGGCGGAGCCGTACGGATTGCTGCGGAGGCGGCGGCCCGGGCCGGGGCGGGGCTTACCAGCGTGGCAACGCGGCCGGCGCATGTGCCCGCCGTGCTGGCCGCCCGCCCCGAGCTCATGGTGCACGGCACCGACACCGGCGCGGATATCCAGGCGCTTTGTGAGCGCGCCACGGTGATCGCCATTGGCCCCGGCCTGGGCCAGGATGACTGGGGGCGTGCCTGTCTGGACGCGGCAGAGTCGGCGGGAAAACCCTGTGTGGTGGACGCCGATGCCCTCAACCTTCTCGCCCAGTCGCACAGCGCGCCGGGCCGGGGCGACCGGGTCCTCACACCGCACCCCGGCGAGGCCGCGCGTTTGCTTGGCACCACGGCCAGGGCCATCGAGTCGGATCGGTTTGCGGCGGCCACCCGGCTTGCCGAGCGCTACGGCGCCGTCGTGGTGCTCAAGGGCGCTGGTACGGTCATTGGCGATGGCCGCCGCTGTGCGGTGGTGGCGGCCGGCAACCCGGGCCTCGCAAGCGGTGGCATGGGCGATGCACTGACCGGCGTGATCGCCGGGCTGTGGGCGCAGGGCGGTGATGCCTGGACGGCCGCCCGTCGTGGCGCACTGGTGCATGCCCTCGCCGGTGATCGGGCGGCGGCCGGCGGCGAGCGCGGCCTGCTTGCCGGGGATGTGCTGGAGGCAGTGAGGCGCATCGTCAACCCATGAGTACACGCACCCTTCATCTGGCCGACGAGGCCGCCACGCTGGCGCTTGGGGCGTCGCTTGCCAGCACCTTGCCGGCTCGGGCCTGCGTGCATCTCAAGGGCGATCTGGGCGCTGGCAAGACCACTCTGGTGCGCGGGCTTTTGCGCGCCGCCGGGCATGCCGGCGCGGTACGCAGCCCCACCTACACGCTGGTTGAGCCCTACAGCCTTGCGCGTGGCGAGGTGTTTCATCTGGATCTGTATCGCCTGGCGGACCCTGAGGAGCTCGAATTCATTGGTCTGCGCGATGTGATTGATCGCGGGCTTTTGCTGGTCGAGTGGCCGGAGCGGGGCATTGGCGTATTGCCCGAGCCCGATGTTGTCGTCTACCTCGAGCACGACGGCCGCGCTCGTACAGCGCGGTTGCAGACGTCCTAGAAGCTCAACGAAATAAATCCGGTATCTCACTATTCAGAATCGGTTTTTATTGAAACCATACAGATTCTGTGGCATTACTCCCCACCAGGTTCGACGTCCGGGGCCATCATGCGCTCGCTCGCTTTTTTGCTGACATTGTTGCTTGCGCCTGCGATCGCCGTTGCCGGCGTGACGGTGACCGAGGTGCGGACCTGGCAGGGGCCGGATCATGTGCGGGTGGTCTTCGACCTCTCCGCACCCGTCTCGCACGATCTCTTTATCCTCGATGGCCCGCATCGGGCCGTGGTCGACATCGCCGATGCCGAGCTGGCCCCCACCCTGGTCGATACGATCCGCGACGAAGGCCCGATCCAGCGCGTGCGCAGCGCCCGTCGCGGCGATGGCGTGCGGGTTGTCTTTGACCTGGATCGCGCCATCGACACCGAGAGCTTTTCGGTCGCCCCCAACGAGCAGTACGGGCACCGACTGGTGGTCGACCTGCAGACCGGGCCGGCGACTCCGGCCGGTGCGGGCGATGCCGTGATCACCGCTGCCAGCGCCGAGGGCGATCGGGCCCCGGTGCGCACCGCGGATGCCGCGGGTGCCGGCGACTTCCTGGTCGCGATTGACGCCGGTCACGGCGGCGAGGACCCGGGGGCCATCGGTGCCGCCGGAACCTATGAAAAAGACATTGTGCTCAGTGTGGCCCGGCGCCTCGCCAAGCGGGTGGATGCGGTTGCCGGCATGCGCGCCCTGCTCATCCGCGATGGCGACTATTACATCGGGCTGCGTGATCGCACGCGCAAGGCGCGCGAGGCGGATGCCGATCTGTTCGTCTCGGTACACGCCGATGCCTTTCGCGACCGCAGCGTCAAGGGCTCATCGGTGTTCGTGCTCTCCCGCAATGGCGCCTCCAGCGAAATGGCACGCATGCTCGCACGCAGTGAAAACCGCGCCGATCGCATCGGTGGTGTCTCGCTGGATGACAAGGACCCTGAGGTTGCCTCGGTGCTGCTCGACCTCTCGCGCGCCCACACCGTCGAGGAGAGCCTGGCCTTTGCCGCCAAGGTAAAGCGTGAACTGGGTGCGATCGGCGATGTGCATGGCAGCGGCGTGGAGCAGGCCGGATTTGCGGTCCTGAAGTCGCTCGACATGCCCTCGGCGCTTGTTGAGCTCGCGTTTATCTCCAATCCCGAGGAAGAGCGCCGCCTGCGCTCGGCCGACTACCAGGCCCAGCTTGCCCGGGGCATTGTCAACGGCATTCGTGCGTATGCGGCCGCCACGCGTCCCGACCTCCGGCTGGCGGGTGGTGAGTACACGGTTCGACGCGGCGATACGCTCTCGGAGATCGCGGTGCGCTACTCGGTGTCGGTGGATTCGCTGCGGGATGCCAACAACCTCGGCGGCAGCATGATCAGCGCCGGGCGCACGCTCCAGATCCCCTGACACCAGGCCGGGGCCGCGACGGCCTCGGCGCTTTTCCCGCAAGGGGTGCCGGCCGCATAATCGTGGCATGATCATCCAGCAACTCCCGGCCGAACTCGTCCATCAGATTGCCGCAGGCGAGATCATCGAGCGCCCTGCGTCGGTGCTGAAAGAGCTCCTTGAGAACGCCCTCGATGCGGGGGCGTCGGCTATTCAGATTGATCTGGAGGGCGGTGGCAAGCGCCTGATCCGCGTGCGCGATGATGGCCGGGGCATGAGCGCCGATGATCTGGCCATGGCTGTTCGCTCGCACGCCACCAGCAAGATCCGTTCGCTGGATGACCTGGAGCATGTGGCAACGCTCGGGTTCCGGGGCGAGGCGCTGCCGAGCATTGCCTCGGTCTCGGCGCTCTCGATTACCAGCCGGGCCGCCGATGCGGAGCGCGGGCATACCCTGGAGGCGCGCTCCGAGGCGGCGCCAATGCCGGCCCCGCATCCGCCCGGCACCAGCGTTGAGGTGCGGGATCTTTTTCATCAGGTGCCCGCACGGCGCAAGTTTCTTCGCACGGATCGCACCGAGCTGCGGCATTTGCAGGAGCTGGTGCGGCGCGTGGCACTGGGCCGCCCGGAAGTGGCCTTTCGGCTCAGTCACAATGGCCGCGAGCTCCTGCATCTGCCCGCCCTCGGCCCCGAGGCCTCGGCGCGGCGTATTGGCGAACTCATGGGCACGGGCTTTACCGATGCGGCCTTGCAGCTGGACACCCAGGCCGCGGGGTTGCGCCTGTCGGGCTGGCTGGGCCTGCCAACGGCGTCCCGCGGTCAGCCGGATCTGCAATATGTCTATTTGAACGGGCGCATGATCCGCGATCGTCTGGTCACCCAGGCGCTGCGCCGGGCCTATGCCGATGTGCTGTTCAAGGACCGCTTTCCGGCCTACGTCCTGCATTTGCAGATGGACCCCGCCCAGGTGGATGTCAACGTGCATCCCACCAAGCACGAGGTGCGCTTTCGCGATGGCGGGCTTGTGTTCGACTTCATTCAGCGCCAGGTAGCGCGGGCCCTCGCCGAAGGCGGTGCAAAGGCGGGGGCGGGTCAGGCGCACACCCCGGGCTCGGGGCAGGGCGAGGCGGGTTTGGCGCACAACCCGGCACCCGGGCAGGGCCACGCCGCTGGACTCGGGCCTCGGCCCGAGCTGGGGCCCGGTCCCGGGCCCGGACCCATGGCCGGGCAAACCGGAGTGGGCGCTGGCTCGGCACCGGCGGCGGCGCCCGTCAACCGCGCCTTTGCCTTTGCCAGGCAGGCAGCGCCGGGCCCGCTACCGCTTGCCGAGGCTCGTGCGCTGTACTCAGGCGCGCCCGAAACGCCGGAGGGCGTGCCCCGGCTGGGCCATGCCATCGCCCAGATCCATGGGGTCTACATTCTGGCCGAATCGGCAGCGGGGCTGATCCTGGTGGATATGCACGCCGCGCATGAGCGTATTGTCTACGAGCGGCTCAAGCAGCAATACGCGAGCGACTCCATTGCCCGTCAGCCCTTGCTGGTGCCCGTGAGCGTCGATGTGACGCCGGGCGAGGCGGATCAGGCCGAGGATGCCCGCGAGACGCTGGCGCTGCTGGGCCTCGAGGTGGATCGTGCGGGCCCCGAGCAGCTGCGGGTGCGAGCGGTGCCGGCATTGCTTGCCAAGGCAGATGCCGGAGGCTTGCTGCGCGATGTGCTGGGGCAGCTGGCAGCGGCTCAACCGGGCGCCACACCGGATGCTGTCGAGGCACGCATCGGGCATCTCCTTGCCACCATGGGCTGCCACGGCTCGGTGCGGGCCAACCGCCGTCTTGCGCCGGCGGAGCAGGAGGCGCTGCTTCGCGACATGGAGCGCACCCCCAATATCGATCAATGCAACCATGGCCGCCCCACCTGGGTTGAGCTCGACATGAGCGCGCTGGATCGACTGTTTCTGCGCGGTCGCTGATGGAGCGCACAGCCGCCCAGCCGCCCGTGATCTGCCTGATGGGCCCGACAGCTGTGGGCAAGACCGATCTTGCGCTTGCGCTGCATGCCCGCGGTGGCATCGACCTGATCAGTGTGGACTCGGCAATGGTCTATCGCGGCATGGACCTTGGCACGGCCAAGCCCGCGCCCGAGGTGCAGGCGCAGGCCCCGCATGCCCTCATCGATATCCGTGATCCGGCCGAGGCGTATTCGGCGGCGGAGTTTGCCGCCGATGCGCGCCAGTGCATTGCCCGGTCACGGGCGGCGGGTCGGATCCCGCTGCTGGTGGGCGGGACGATGCTCTACTACCGTGCCCTGTTGCATGGGCTCTCGCGTCTGCCACCGGCCGATGCCGCGCTGCGGGCACGGCTGGAGCGGGAGGCCGCCGAGCAGGGGTGGCCGGCCCTGCATGCGCGCCTTGCCGCGCTCGACCCCGCAACGGCGGCCAGGCTGCATGTCAATGATGCCCAGCGCATCCAGCGTGCGCTCGAGGTCCACGAGCTCACCGGCCGGCCCATGAGCGAGCAGCAGACCGGGCCTTCGACGGAACCCATCGCCCCGCCGATAGTCCGAATAGGGGTGCTGCCGCAGGACCGGGCCGTATTGCATCAGCGTATTGCACAGCGGTTTCACGACATGCTGGATCGCGGGTTTGTTGATGAGGTCATGGCGCTTCGGGCCCGGGGCGATCTGCACGCCGATCTGCCGTCGATGCGGGCGGTAGGTTACCGGCAGGTCTGGGACTGGCTGGAGGGGCGCATTGCGGCCGATGAGCTCGCCTTTCGCGGCATTGTTGCCACCCGGCAGTTCGCGCGTCGGCAGCTCACCTGGCTGCGCCGTGAGCCTGACGTTCGCTGGCTGGATTCAGCGCATAATGCAGCGCAAAAACAGCTTCGGGGCTTACTGGCAGACGTGATACCGTAACGTTTGAGCCATGGACAAGAAGAATCGCACCAATCAGTAAGGAGTTGCGACACGATGTCGAAGGGGCAATCACTGCAGGAGCCGTTCCTCAACGCGCTGCGCAAGGAGAAAGTGCCGGTATCCATTTATCTGGTCAACGGGATCAAGCTGCAGGGCCAGGTGGATTCGTTCGACCAGTTCGTTATCCTGTTGCGTAACTCGATCAGCCAGATGGTGTACAAACACGCCATCTCCACCATTGTCCCGTCCCGTAACGTGCGCACGCTGTTGCAGGAGGAGCGCAATCCCGAATCCGACGAAGACTGAGCGGGCCGCCGCGCTCGACACCGCGCCGGCGCAGCTCTTTGAGCGCCCCGAGGGCGGTGAGCGGGCCGTGCTGGTGCAGGTCGATGAAGGCCAGCTTGATCCGGACGAGGCGCTGCGCGAGTTCGAGGCACTGGCCGAGTCCGCGGGGGCCGAGGTGGTTGCCCGGGAGGCCGGGCGCAGGCGCCGGCCCGACCCGCGGACCTATCTGGGGCCGGGCAAGGTCGAGGTCTTGCGCGAGCGCATTCAGGCCGAGGCGGCCGATCTGGTGCTCGTCAACCACGCCCTCTCGCCGGTGCAGGAGCGTAACCTCGAGCGAGTACTGCGCTGTCGCGTCCTCGACCGCACCGGGCTGATTCTGGATATTTTCGCGCAGCGGGCACGCTCGCATGAGGGCAAGCTCCAGGTCGAGCTGGCGCAGCTGCGCCACATTGCAAGCCGCCTGGTGCGGGGCTGGTCGCATCTCGAGCGCCAGAAGGGCGGCATCGGGCTGCGCGGCCCGGGCGAGACCCAGCTCGAGCTGGACCGTCG
>CAJXMI010000074.1 GCA_913056145.1 uncultured Spiribacter sp. | reverse complement strand
AAACAGCAGCCGAATGCCGAGCGCGGCACCCGCCTCGGCAAGCTGCATCCGCAACCCGCCCCGATCGCCCGCCTGCACGATCCGCCGCTCACCGGCGTCGTCCACGGCGGCCCAGACAAGCACGGTAGGGGGGCGATCCGGCCAGATCGGGTGTCCGGCACCGACCAGCGCCTCGCGCAGCCGGCGGACATCAAACCGCGCCAGCAAACGCAGCTCGTCCACCGGCGCACTCACCTCGCGATAGGCAAAGCCCTGCAGATAGGTCTCGGCCTCACCGCGCAGACGCCTGCCCACCGCCGAGTCGGCGATATCCGGGTTGCCGGTAAGCCGCGCAAGCACCCGGGAGAGGCCTTCTGCGGCCGCGCTGGCGCGAGCGGCGTCCGAGTCGCTGTCGACCGGCACTTCGACACGCCCCGGCGTGCTCGAAGACTGCGCCGCCACCGGCGCGATCGCGACCAGGAGCGCCAGTACGGCAAGGGAAATCAACAGGCGTTGGACGGTAAGTGGCATGGCGTTGGACGGGGCCTTCAAAGCCTTTATCGCTGGCGTTTTAAGGTACCATGACCGGTCTGGACACACGATAGAGCCGACAGGGGAGCAGCAAGCCTTGGCAGACAGCGGCAACAAGTCGGGACTCAGTTATCGCGATGCCGGTGTTGACATCGATGCGGGCGCGGCACTAGTGGAGCGCATTCGCGACGATGTCGCGGCAACACGGCGGCCCGGCATGCTGGGTGGCCTTGGTGGCTTTGGCGGGCTGTTCGAGCTGCCGCTCGAGCGCTACCGTCAGCCCGTGCTGGTCTCGGGTACCGATGGCGTTGGCACCAAGTTACGGCTTGCCCTTGATCACGGCCGCCACGACGGCATTGGCATCGATCTGGTCGCCATGTGCGTCAACGACATCATTGTGAGCGGGGCCGAGCCACTCTTTTTCCTCGACTACTACGCCACCGGCCGGCTCGATGTGGACGTGGCCGCGGCGGTCATACGCGGCATTGCGCAGGGCTGCCGCGAGGCCGGCGCGGGGCTTGTAGGCGGCGAGACCGCCGAGATGCCCGGCATGTATGCAGCGGGTGATTACGACCTGGCGGGCTTTTGCGTGGGCGTGGTCGAGCGCGAGCGCATCATCGATGGCCATGCCATCCGGCCGGGGGATGCCCTGATCGGAATTGCCAGCAGCGGCGTCCATTCCAACGGCTATTCGCTGGTGCGCCGGGTGCTCGAGCGCGAACCCGCGGCGGCAACGCGTGAGCTGCAGGGCAAACCGCTCATCGATCAGCTGCTCGCGCCCACCCGCATCTATGTGCGGGCCCTGCGCCGCCTGATCGATGAGGTCCCGGTCAATGGCCTGTGCCACATCACCGGCGGCGGGCTTACCGACAACCTCCCGCGGATCATCCCCGACGCGCTCGCCGCGCGGATCGACACGGCCGCCCGGGAATGGCCCGCGGTCTTTGACTGGCTGCAGGACACCGGCGGCATTGCGACCGCGGAGATGTATCGCACCTTCAACTGCGGCGTCGGGATGGTGGCCATCGTGCCTGCCAGCGACGCCCAGAACGCCCTTGATGTCCTGCGCGCAGGCGGCGAAGACGCCTGGGTGCTCGGCGACGTGGTCGACGGCCAGGGCGGGCCCGCGGTGATCTACCCGGAGGCGCTGTGAGCGCGCCCGGATGCCGGATCGCCGTGCTGATCTCGGGCACGGGCAGCAATCTTCAGGCCCTGATTGATGCCTGTGCCGCCGGGACCATCCCCGGGCGGATCGAGCAGGTGCTCAGCAACCGGGACAAGGCCGGCGGCCTGGCCCGCGCGCAGCGTGCCGGCATTCCCACCGGCATCATCCGGCACACCGACTACGCCGACCGTGAGGCCTACGACCGGGCCCTTGCCCGGCAGCTCGAGCAGGCCGCCCCGGATCTGGTGGTGCTGGCCGGGTTCATGCGCATCCTGAGCGATACCTTTGTGGATGCCTTTCACGGCCGCCTGATCAACATCCACCCCTCGCTGCTGCCGGCCCATCGCGGGCTGCACACGCACGAGCGGGCACTTGCCGCGGGCGATCGCCAGCACGGCTGCAGCGTGCACTATGTCATCCCGGCGCTCGACGCCGGCCCGGTCATCGCTCAGGGCGTACTCGGCATCCAGCCGGCGGACACGCCCGCCACCCTTGCCGAACGGGTCCAGCGCCTTGAGCACCGGCTGTATCCGCTGGTGGTGCGCTGGCTTGCCGAGGGGCGGGTGCAAATGCAGGGCGATCGGGTCTGCCTTGATGGCGAGCCGCTCGCGCAACCACCGGGCATCGCCCCGCTCGAGGCCTGAATGCGCGCCGCGTGGCCGGGCCCGCTTATCGCCCTGGTGTGCGGATTGCTGGCGCTGGCGCCGGCTGCTGCCAGCACCGGGCATCCGCCCCCCGACTTCGAGGCGCATTACGAGCTTGGCAAGGCGGGCATCACCCTGGGCGCGGCGGATCTGCGCTTCTCCAAGCCTTTCCCCGGGCGCTACGACTATCGGCTGCACACCCGCGCCACCGGCGTGACCCGCCTTGTCTTTCGCAGCGAGGTGCTGGAGTCGAGTCGCGGGCGCATTACCGCCGATGGCTTTCGCCCCGATGTCTACCACTACGAGCGCCGCGGTGACGATGACGCGCGTCGCGCCGAGCTGCGCTTTGACTGGCGCGATGGTGAAGTGGTCAACGATGTCGCCGAGTATCCCTGGCGCATGGACATCACGCCGGACACCATCGACCGGGTGATCAGCCCGTTGCAGCTCATGCATGATCTGGAGGAGCGCGACCCGGCCGACACGCAACTGGTCTACCGGATCGCCGACGGCGGGCAGCTCAAGACCTACGCCCTCGATATCGAGGCCACGGAGACCGTCAGCACCCCGGCCGGGCGCTTCGAGGCACTGCGCATCCGCCGCCAGGACCCCGACAGCGACCGCTATACCCTGCTGTGGTGTGCGCCCGCCCTGGACTATCTTGCCGTGCAGGTCGAGCAGCACGAAAACGGCGATCGCAACTTTGTCATGCGCCTGGCGCGTGTGGACGGGCTACCCGCAACGCCCGACTGACCGGCGCGCTGCGATGGCCTCACGGCCGGGGCAGCGTGACCCCGCGCTGGCCCATGTACTTCCCGGCCCGGTCTTTATACGACGCCTCACAGACCTCGTCCGATTCCAGAAAGAGCATCTGCGCCACCCCCTCGTTGGCGTAGATCCTGGCCGGCAGCGTGGTGGTGTTGGAGAACTCGAGCGTGACATGCCCTTCCCACTCGGGCTCGAGCGGGGTGACGTTGACGATGATGCCGCAGCGCGCGTAAGTGGACTTGCCCAGACAGATCGTGAGGACGTTGCGCGGGATGCGGAAGTACTCGACGGTGCTCGCCAGCGCGAAGCTGTTGGGCGGGATGATGCAGACATCGGCCCGGACATCGACAAAGCTCGACTCGTCGAACTGCTTGGGGTCGACCACGGCCGAGTTGATGTTGGTGAAGATCTTGAAATGATCCGCGCAGCGCACGTCGTAGCCGTAGCTGGAGGTGCCGTAAGAGATCATCCGGCCACGGCTGTTCTCCCGCACCTGCCCCGGCTCGAAGGGCTCGATCATGCCCTCGGCGGCCTGCTCCCGGATCCAGCGGTCGGATTTGATGCTCATGGCGTGGGTCCTAGTTGTCGTCGACGACGATGTTGGGGAAGCGGCTCGCGCCCGCCGGATCCTGCTGCGAGAGAATGGCCGCCGTGCGCCGGGCGGCCGCCCGATAGCGCTCGGCCGCGGCCGAGTCGGGTGCGGCCACCACGGTGGGCCGGCCCGCATCGGCCTGCTCGCGAATGGCCAGATCCAGTGGCAGAGAGCCAAGCAGCTCAACGCCCTCCTGGTCGGCCAGGCGCTGACCGCCCCCGGCACCAAAGACGTGCTCCTCATGGCCGCATTCGCTGCACACATGGATGCTCATGTTCTCAAGGATGCCCAGCACCGGGACCTTGACCTTCTCGAACATCTTGACGCCCTTGCGCGCATCGAGCGTGGCAATATCCTGCGGCGTCGTGACAACCACCGCGCCGGCCACCGGCACTTTCTGCGATAGGGTGAGCTGGATGTCGCCGGTGCCCGGTGGCAGGTCGATCACCAGGTAGTCGAGCGACTCCCAGCGCGACTCGTTGAGCAACTGGGTGAGCGCCTGCGTGACCATCGGACCGCGCCAGACCATGGGGGTGTCTTCCTCGATCAGAAAGCCAATCGACATGATCTGCACGCCGTAATTATCGAGCGGCGTGATGCTCTTGCCATCCGGGCTGTCGGGCTTGCGCCCGGCAACCCCCATCATCCGCGGCTGGCTGGGCCCGTAGATATCGGCATCGAGCAGACCCACCCGGGCGCCCTCGTCGGCCAGTGCCAGTGCCAGGTTGGCCGCCGTGGTCGATTTGCCGACACCGCCCTTGGCCGAGGCCACCGCAATGATGTTGCGCACACCGTCGAGCGGCTTGAGTGCCGCCTGTACCTGGCGGGCCGAGATCTGCCAGTCAACACTGACGCTCACCGCATCGGCCCCCGTGGCCTCGCGTACACAGTCGGCCACGCCCTGCTCAAGGGCGCTCCGATAGCGCTCCACCGGAAACCCGAGCTGCAGGGCGATGTCCACGCGCCCGCCCTCGACCGCGATCGAGGCCACGGCCCCGGCACTTACCAGATCAGTACCCAGACTGGGCTCGGTCCAGCCCGCCAGGGCGGTTTCGACGGCATCGCGGGTCACTGCTGCCATGTCTGCTCCTCGGTTGATCGCCGACAGTGTGTCATGGAGCGGGAGTCTACTCCGCCGCTGCGCCCCAGAAAACACGCTTGCCATGGGGTTGGCCGGCTTGCCGCCGGCGCCGTGCTGGGGCAGATTGGCGACATGCGCAGGCCCCTCGACAATGTGGTGCTCATTGGCATGCCCGGCGCCGGCAAAAGCACGGTCGGGGTGCTGCTCGCGCGCGCACTCGGCCTTGATTTCACCGACACCGATCTGCTCATCCAGCGCCACGAGGGCCGCAGCCTGCAGGCCATTGTCGACCACGATGGCCACCAGGCCCTGCGCCGCATCGAGGCCGAGGTGCTCGCCGGGCTCACGCTGCGTGGCCAGGTCATCGCGACCGGCGGCAGCGCGGTGTATAGCGATGCGGCCATGGCGCGACTGCGGCGCAATGGCGTGATCGTGCATTTGCATGTCGATCTGCCGGTTATCCTGGAGCGGGTGACCGATGTGGACACCCGCGGCCTGGCACGTGCCGCTGGCCAGAGCCTGGCGGATCTCTACCACGAGCGCGAGGCGCTCTACCGCCAGCATGCCGATCTGGGTGTTGATGTCAGCCACTGCGATCAGGCCGCCAGCGTAACCGCGATCATGACCGCACTCGACGGGGCTGATGCCCGGCCCGATGGCTCTGGCATAATGCCGGGTTCCTGACAGTCACCGCGCGGAGCGTCAATGAGCCGCAAGATACTGGTTACCAGTGCCCTGCCCTATGCGAACGGGCCCATTCACCTGGGCCACCTCGTCGAATACATCCAGACCGACATCTGGGTGCGCTTTCAAAAGCTGCAGGGCAACGCGTGCTGGTATGTCTGCGCGGACGACGCGCATGGCACGCCCATCATGCTAAAGGCGCGTGAGCGCGGCCTGACGCCCGAGGCGCTGATTGAGCAGATCGGCACCGAGCACCAGCGCGACTTTGCCGGCTTTGGCATCGGCTTTGACAACTACTACACCACGCACTCCGATGAAAACCGGCATTTTGCCGAGCTTATCTACACGCGGCTGCGCGATGCCGGGGCCATCGACCGTCAGATCATCACCCAGGCCTATGACGCGCGCGAGGGGATGTTCCTGCCCGATCGCTACATCAAGGGCACCTGCCCGCGCTGCGGCGCTGCCGATCAGTATGGCGACAACTGCGAGGCCTGTGGCGCCAGCTACTCGCCCGACGAGCTGCTCGACCCGGTCTCGGTGCTATCGGGCGAGACCCCGGTGCAAAAGGAATCCGAGCATTATTTCTTTCGCCTGCAGGACTTCGAGCCCATGCTGCGCGAATGGGCCGCCAGCGAGGGGCTGCAGGACGAGGTGGCGAACAAGCTCCAGGAGTGGTTTGACGCCGGCCTGCGGGCCTGGGACATCTCGCGCGATGCGCCCTACTTTGGCTTCGAGATCCCCGATGCACCGGGCAAGTACTTCTACGTCTGGCTGGATGCACCCATTGGCTACATGGCGAGCTTTCAGGATCTGTGCAACCGCCGCGGGCTCGACTTTGACACCTACTGGGCCGCCGACTCCGACGCCGAGCTCTATCACTTTATCGGCAAGGACATCGTGTATTTCCACGCCCTGTTCTGGCCGGCCATGCTCAAGGGGGCGGGCTTTCGCACGCCCACCCGGGTGTGTGCGCACGGCTTTCTCACGGTCGACGGGCAGAAGATGTCGAAATCGCGCGGCACCTTCATCATGGCCGAGACCTACCTGCGCCACCTCAACCCCGAATATCTGCGCTACTACTTTGCCGCCAAGCTTGGCAGCAGCGTGCACGACATCGACCTGAGCCTCGAGGACTTCACCCAGCGGGTGAACTCGGATCTGGTCGGCAAGCTCGTCAATATCGCCAGCCGCTGCGCGGGCTTTATCCACAAGCGCTTCGACGGGCGCTTGAGCCCCGGGCTGGATACCCCCGAGCTCTTCCGGCATTTCAGCGCCCGCGCCGAGACCCTCAGCGGGCTCTACGAGGATCGTGAATACTCGCGTGTCATCCGCGAGGTAATGGCGCTCGCCGACGAGGCCAATCAGTACATCGACGAGCAAAAGCCCTGGGTGGCCATCAAGGACCCCGAGCAGGCCCCCGGCGTGCAGGCCATCTGTACCACCGGCATCAATCTGTTTCGGGTGCTCATGCTGTATCTAAAGCCGGTCCTGCCCGAGACGGCCCGCGCCGCCGAGGCCTTCCTCAATGTCGAGCCCATGCAGTGGGCCGATGCCGGACAACCGCTTCTCGACCACGAGATCGCAGCGTTCAAGCCGCTTGTCACACGGGTCGACACGGATGCGGTCGCGGCGATGATCGACGACTCAAAGGACAACCTGAAGCCCGCATGAACCGCGTTGACGCCATCGATGCCTGCCTGCCGCAGACCCAGTGCGAGCAATGCGGCTATCCCGGGTGCCGGCCCTATGCCGAGGCCATTGCCAGCGGCGATGCCGACATCAACCAGTGCCCGCCGGGCGGACAGGCCGGCATTGATGCCCTGGCCCAACTGCTGGGCCGCGCCAGCAAGCCCCTCAACCCCGCGCATGGCGACTACCGCCCGCCGCGGGTCGCCTGGATAGACGAGGCGGTCTGCATTGGCTGCACCAAGTGCATCCAGGCCTGCCCGGTCGATGCCATCCTGGGGGCACGGCAGCGCATGCACACCGTCATCCGCGAGGAGTGCACGGGTTGCGATCTGTGCCTTGACCCCTGCCCGGTGGACTGCATTTACATGCTGGAGACCGCGCGCGAGCAGGAGCCGGCCGCGCAACAGGCGCACCGACGTACAACGGCCCGCCAGCGCTTCGAGGCCCGCAATGAGCGCCTTGCCCGGCGGCGCGCCGAGGATGAGGCCCGACGCGAGCGGCGCAGAGCGCGCCTGGCGGCAGCGGATGACGCCCTCCCCGATCGCGCCACCCGGCGCGCCAGGGCCCAGGCCGCACTTGAGCGCGCACGGGCAAAACGCCGGGCCCAACGCACACCCGGTCGCTCATGAACCGCGCCAAACGCCAGGCCATCTTTGAGCGCCTGCGCGCCGCCAACCCCCACCCCACCACCGAGCTCAACTACTCGACGCCGTTCGAGCTGCTGGTGGCCGTCATCCTCTCGGCCCAGGCGACTGATCGCGGCGTCAACAAGGCCACGGACCCGCTGTTCAAGGTGGCCAACACCCCGCAGGCCATCCTTGATCTGGGTGAAGCGGGCCTGCGCCACTACATCCGCACGATCGGGCTTTTCAACAGCAAGGCCAAGAACCTCATGGCCACCTGCCAGGCGCTCGTCGAACAGCACGGCGGTGAGATCCCGCGCGAGCGCAAGGCGCTCGAGGCGCTGCCGGGGGTCGGCCGCAAGACCGCCAACGTGGTCCTCAATACCGCCTTTGGCGAGCCTACGATAGCGGTGGACACGCATATCTTCCGGGT
>CAJXMI010000073.1 GCA_913056145.1 uncultured Spiribacter sp. | reverse complement strand
GATAGCGCACGTCGTCCGGCTCCGATCCAAAGCAGGGTTCATCGGCCCGTCCATACTGGAGCACACGCCACACGAACGGGGCCAGCACCGCCGCGATCGCCACTGCATAGACAGCAAATATAATCGGCGTAAAACTGCCAGGTGCCGCCTCGAGCGGCCGTGGCGGAAAGCGCAGAAAGCGAACGGGATCGAGCCCTGCCAGGGCGGCTCCGACAAGCGGAGCCACCACGATTGCCAGACCGATCACGATCCATTGGATCATCCGCCCGGCCCCGCCCTGCATCGGACTACTCATGCGCCGACCGCAGATCAACGGGCTGCCAGTCAAAACCAAGCCCGGTCACTTCGCTCTGCAAGGCGGGCATGGCCTCGGCAACCGCCGCCCGCGCGCCACGCAGGCCCAGCTCGAGCGAAAACTCCCCGGCGCGCACGCTCGGCAGACAGGACAGGCGCAACGCCGGATGAGCGGCCTCGAAGCGCTCCAGCAGCGGGATCACGTCGCTCTCACGAGCGCCAGCCACGGCAATGGCGGCCTCGGTGAGCCGCTCGGGGTCGTGCCAGGCGGCATAGTGATGGTCGAGCACCCAGGCCATCATGGGCCAGGCCATGCTGGGAAAGCCCGGCATGAAGTGATGATCGGCCACACTAAAGCCAGGCACCTGGTTGACCGGATTGGGGATAAGCACGGCCCCTTCCGGAAACTCGACCAGATGCAGCCGATGCGCTGGCTCCACCGGACGCCCGAAGCGCTCCTCAAGCACGGCGACGCCCTCGGGATGAAACTGAAGGGGACGCTCGAGCGCGGCGGCCGCACACTGCCGGGTCCGGTCATCGGGCGTTGCCCCGATGCCACCGCAACTGAACACCACATCGGGCCCGGCCAGGGTTTCACGCAGGGTCTGGGTAATCAGCGCCGGCTCATCACTGACAAAGCGCACCCAGCGCAGCTCAAGCCCACGCTCGGCCAGCAGTCCGACCAGGTGCGGGAAATGCCGGTCCTGGCGCTTGCCCGACAGGAGCTCGTCGCCGATAACGACCAGGCCAAAACCGCCGGGCTTGCCAGCTGTCATGCCTGCGCTCCGATGAGCCCCAGTAACATGCCCTGCAACTCGGCAAGGCTTGCCACTTCGTGATGCGGGGCGGCCGCCACATCGGCAGGCCAGTCCGCGCCATCGCGATTGAGCCACACGGCCTGCATGCCAAAGGCGGCCGCACCACTCACATCGCTGTGCACATCATCGCCGACATGCACGATCTCGGCGGCCGGCACACCAGCGCGGTTGGCCGCCGTTTCAAAGACCAGGTGCGACGGCTTGGCCGCACCCAGCTCCACGGCCGACAGGGCAAAATCAAAATAGTCCGCCATGCCGATCCGCGCCACCTCGGCATTGCCGTTGGTGAGGGCACCCACGCGCACATGCCCCTGCAATGCCTGCAGCAACGGCACCGCGTCGTCGTAAAGACGCACCGCATGACGCGCTTCGAGAAACACCTCGAAGGCCTCGTCCACCAGGGTATCCAGGGCCGGGCCCGTGTAACCGGCCTCGGCACCCGCCGCACGCAACGAGGCCCGGCGCAGTGCCGTGACATCGTGACGCAGCTCGGGGCGTGCCGCAGCGAGCTCATTGCGCAGATCCCGCAGCCCGGCCGCATCATAGGAGGCCGCAACCGCCGGGTAGCGTTGCTCAAGCAGGCCCTGGCACACCGACTCGGCATGATGCAGAACGCCGGTGAGATCCCAGAGCGTGAAATCCAGATCGAAGGTGACGGCCCGCACGGGTGCCTTGAGCGGCGCGGGAATCATGCCGCCCCTCCGGCCGGCAGGGTCCGCCAGATGCATGCGCCACCGGCCGCCTCGTCCAGGCGCTCGAGCCAGGCCTCATGCGCCGCCCGCTCATCGGCATCGGGCTCAATGACGGGCAGGCGCGGGCGATCGGTGGCGACGGCGCGGATGGTCTCGGCGGCGCGCGACTCGCCAGCCCCGTCGTCAACACCCAGTCCCAGGCCGACCTGCCCGCCCGTGAGCGCCAGGTACACCTCGGCCAGGATTTCGGCATCAAGCAATGCCCCATGCAGCGTCCGCCCACTGTTATCAACGCCATAGCGCCGACACAGGGCATCCAGACTGTTGCGCTGCCCCGGATGCCGCCGCCGGGCCAGCATGAGGCTGTCGGTGACCTCGCAGTGATCCTCGAGCCGCCCCCAGGCCTCGCCCAGCCGTGCCAGCTCATGATCAAGAAACCCGACGTCAAACGGGGCGTTGTGGATGATGAGCTCGGCGCCCGCCACAAATTCCACAAACGCCCGCGCCACATCGGCAAAGCGCGGCTTGTCTGCCAGAAAGGCGTCACTCAGCCCGTGCACCTCTACCGCCTCGGGGTCGACCGGACGGCCCGGGTTGAGATACTCATGGAAGCTACGTCCGCTGGGCCGGCGCTGTACCAGCTCGTAACAGCCGATTTCGATAACCCGGTGTCCCTCGGCCGGTTCGAGACCCGTGGTTTCGGTATCCAGAATGATCTGCCGCATCAGCTCTCCGCCTGTTGCATGTCGTCAATGCCGCGATTGGCAAGGGCATCGACGCGTTCGTTGTCGTCATGACCGGTATGGCCACGGACCCAGTGCCAGCGAATCCGGTGCTGGCTGGCCAGCGCATCCAGCCGCTCCCAGAGGTCACGGTTCGAGACCGGCTTGCGGGCTGCCGTCTTCCAGCCCCGCTGCTTCCAGCCCTCCAGCCACTCGGTGATGCCCTTGCGCACATACTGCGAGTCGGTAGTAAGGTCGACCTCGCAGGGCCGGGTCAAGGCCTCGAGGGCCCGGATGGCAGCGGTCAGTTCCATACGATTATTGGTGGTATCGGGCTCGCCGCCGTAGAGCTCGCGCTCGCTGTCGCCGCTGCGCAGCAACACGCCCCAGCCTCCCGGCCCGGGGTTGCCACGGCAGGCGCCATCGGTGTAGATCTCAACCTTGGTCATGCAATCGGTTCCGTGACGAACGGCGTGCCCCGGCGCCCGCCTGAGCGAGGCCGCCCGGGATGAGTTCCAGCCGCCGGTGCCAGCGCACGGGCGGCGGGCTGGCACCGGCCACACGCTTTTGCCCCATTACCAGATGGACGCCTCCCAGCCAGCGCAGACCCGGGCCAAGGCTGTGACCATACACCACCCGGCGCGGTGTCTGCCGCGGGCGCAGACTGGCGGGGAGCGGCGGCAGCAGTGCGAGCCCATCGTGCGAGCGTGGCGTCAGACCAAGGAGCTGCATCCAGTCACTGACCCGCAGCGAGCTCAGATAGCGTCCGGCCCACGGCGGCTCCCGCCGCCCGACCGGCAGCAGCCGTCGCAGCCCCCAGAGACTGAAGGGATTGAACCCGAGCACCAGAAGATGCCCTTCGGGCGCCAGCACCCGGACTGCCTCACGAATGACCTGATGCGGCTGGGCGGTGAATTCGAGCTGGTGAATCAGCACCACCACATCGACGCTGCCCGATGCGAGCGGCAGTACCTGGCTGCGCGCCCGCAGATCGATCGGGCCACCCGGCCAGTCATCCAGGACCCACTGCCGGGCCTCGCCAAATACAGCCGGGCAGCGCCCACCCCCATACGCGCCGACCTGCAGTACCCGGCGCGCATACAACCCGGCGAGTCGACGGGTCAGCAGCCGCGACTCGCGCTCGGCAAGCTCCTGTCCGGAAGCCGTTGAAAACCAGCGATGCAGCCAGCGCATGCAGTGGCGTCCTCGTTGATCGTGAGTGCCATTTGAGGCGGGGTGACGCACGAGGTAGCATGCGCGCATGCTTGAAGTCACTCCCGTCCCCATTCTCAGCGATAATTATACCTGGCTCGTGCGCGCGCCACAGGGGCCCGAGGCGGTCGTGGTTGATCCCGGCGATGCCGAGCCCGTCCAGCGCGCCCTCGATGCCATGCAGCTGACCCTGTCGGCCATTCTGATCACACATCATCATGGCGACCATGTCGCCGGGGTTGATGGCCTGGTGGGCAACGGCCTGCCGGTCTACGGTCCCGCCGACAGCCGTATCCCGCATCTCACCGATCCGCTGGAGGCGGGCACCCATGTCGTGCCCGCGGGGCTTGGGTTCGAATTCGAGGTGCTGGCAGTGCCCGGCCATACGCTCGACCATATCGCCTATCTCGGCGAGGGCATGCTCTTTGCCGGTGATGCGCTCTTTGCCGGTGGCTGCGGGCGGATGTTCGAAGGCAGCGCCGAGCAAATGCAGGGCTATCTGGCTACCCTTCGCGCACTGCCGGCCGATACCCGCGTTTATTGCGGGCATGAATACACCCTGGCCAACCTGACGTTCGCCGCCGCCGTCGAGCCCGACAACGAGGCATTACAGCGGCGTCTGGAGCAAGTCCGGGCCCAGCGCGAGCGCGGGGCGATCACCCTGCCATCCACCATTGGCGAGGAACGGGCCACCAATCCGTTCCTGCGTTGGGACAGCGCCACCGTGCGCGCCAGCGCCGAGTCCCATGCGGGGCAGGCCCTCGATACCCCCGTGGCCGTCTTTGCGGCCCTTCGCAACTGGAAAGACCACTTCTAGGAGACACGCCCGTGGGCCCTGTCACACGCCGTTTCTGGCCGCTGCTTATCGTCCTGTTCGCCGCCGGCTGTGCCAGCGTCTCCGATGGCCCCGAGCAGGCCGGCACGCCAAAGGCGGGCGCTGGCACCACGACAGCCACGGCACCGGGCGATGCGCGCAACGCGGCCGAGCGCACCGGCCCGGCAACCAGCGGGGACTCGGCCGCAACGGTTGTGGCACCAGCGCCGCCCGCAACCGTCTGGGAGCGTATCCGCCGGGGCTATGGCATCCCGGGCCACAGCAATGACCGGGTGATGGCGGAGCTCCGGAACTACGCCGGCATGGGCGCCTACTGGGAACGCGTCTCGGAGCGCTCCCGGCCCTACATCCACCATATTGTTGAAACCCTCGATGCGCGCGATATGCCGCTCGAGCTCGCACTGCTACCGGTGGTGGAAAGCGCCTATCGTCCCTTTGCCTACTCGCATGGACGGGCAGCCGGGCTGTGGCAGTTCATCCCCGCGACCGGACGGCACTACGGACTCGCGCAGAACTGGTGGTATGACGGACGCCGCGATGTCCTGGCTGCCACTGACGCCGCACTCGACTACCTTGCCTATCTCAACGACATGTTCGATGGCGACTGGTTGCTGGCACTGGCCGCCTACAACGCTGGCGAGGGGACGGTGCAGCGGGCCATGCGTCGCAACGAGGCCGCGGGTCGGCCCACCGACTACTGGTCGCTGGATCTGCCCCGCGAGACCATGGCCTATGTGCCCCGGCTGCTGGCGATGAGCGAGCTGGTGGGCAACCCGGAGGCACACGGCATCAATCTCGCGGCGATCCCCAATGAACCGGCGGTCGAAGTGGTCGCGCTTGATCAGCAGATTGATCTGGCATTGGTGACCGAGCTGGCCGGCGTCGATATGGAAACCCTCTATGCACTCAACCCCGGCTTCAATCGCTGGGCAACAGCGCCCGAGGGCCCCCACCGGCTGCTGCTACCCATTGATCGCGCCGAGCCCTTCCGGCGCGAGCTGGCCCGCATCCCGCGCAACCAGTGGATGCGCTGGCAGCGCCATCGCGTTGCAAACGGTGAAACGCTGGGCGAAATCGCCAATCGTTATCACATCACCGTAGCGGCCCTGCAGGATGCCAATGCCATTGACGGGCATCTGATCCGGGCCGGCAGCGACCTCCTGGTACCGCTAGCCAGTCGGCCGACCGATGACTATGCCCTGTCGGCCGATGCCCGGCAGGCGGCTACCCGCAATCAGCCCCGCGAGGGGCGGGAGCGGCGCAATCACATCGTCCGGGCCGGCGAGAGCTTCTGGTCCATTGCCCAGCGATACGGCGTGGGCGTCCGCGAGCTGGCGCGCTGGAACGGCATGGCGCCCGGGGATACGCTTGGCATTGGCGAGCAGCTGGCCATCTGGACCGACGCGCCTGCCGCGCAGGCCGGTAGCGACCGGGTGGCCATCGCCGCCCGCAGTGGCCCCGGCAACCGCTTGCAGTCCGTGACCTATACGGTACGCCAGGGCGATTCTTTGTATCGGATCGCGCAGCGCTTCCGGGTAGGCATCGCGGATTTGCGACGCTGGAACGACCTCCCCACCGGTGGCTATCTGCAGCCCGGGCAACAGCTGCGCATGCGGGTCGATGTGACGGCCGCCAACACAGGGCCCTGATATTGCCGCCCCGCCTCGGGCGGAGCGGGGCCGGCAGCCGGTCTAGTCTTCGGGCAGGGTCACATTGAGCTCGAGGACTTCGCAGTCACCCTCGCGCTCAACCTGGATGCGCACCGCGTCATCATCCACTTCGATGTATTTGCGAATAACGCCCAGAATCTCCTGCTGAAGCGCCGGCAGATAGTCGGGCCCGCCGCGGTGGCCGCGCTCGCGGGCCACGATGACCTGCAGCCGCTCCTTGGCAAGCGACGCGCTCCGCTTTTTCTCGGATCGGAAATAATCCAGAAAACCCATTGCCCTAGCCCTTGAACAGTCGGCCAAAAAGGCCCTTCTTCTCGTCGAGGAAGCGGTGCTCACGCTGCTCGCCCAGATACCGGGCCACCACATCGGCGTAGGCCTGGCCGGCATCGGTTTTGTCCTCCAGGATCACGGGCACGCCGGCATTGGAGGCATTCAAGACCGCCGTCGACTCCGGAATGACTCCCAGCAGGTCGATCGAGAGAATCTCGCGAATATCCTCAACACTCAGCATCTCGCCCTTACCCACGCGCGACGGTGCGTAGCGGGTGACGACCAGATGCTCGCTGACCGGGGGCTCGCCCTGCTCTGCCCGCCGCGTCTTGCTGGCCAGCAGTCCCAGGACGCGGTCGGAATCACGCACCGAAGAGACCTCGGGATTGGTGACGACCAGTGCATCATCGGCAAAATACATGGCCAGATGGGCACCGCGCTCAATGCCGGCCGGCGAGTCGCAGACGATGTAGTCATGGGTCTCGGCCAGCTGGGTCAGCACCGCTTCGACCCCCTCGAAGGTGAGCGCATCCTTGTCCCGGGTTTGTGACGCCGGCAGGATCTCGAGCCCATCAACCCGCTTGTCGCGAATCAGCGCCTGATTGAGGTTGGCCTCGCCATTGATCACGTTGACGAAGTCGTAGACCACCCGTCGCTCGCACCCCATGATGAGGTCGAGGTTGCGCAACCCGACATCGAAATCGATGACCACGGTGCGGTGGCCCGCCTGCGCAAGGCCCGCGGCAAACGCCGCGCTGGTCGTTGTCTTGCCAACGCCACCCTTGCCCGATGTCACCACAACGATCCGTGCCACATTCACCTCCCGACTCTAGATCGTTTCGACCCGGAGGGTCTCACCCTCCAGCCATGCCATGGCCGGGCTTCCACGAAGCCTGGCATCCATTTGTTCGCTGAGCAGATACTGACCCGCTACCGCGATCAGCTCCGCCTCCAGCGTGCGACAGAAGATACGCGCATTGGTGTCTCCCTGCACGCCGGCCAGCGCGCGCCCCCGGAGCGTGTCGTATACGTGGATGTGGCCGTCGGCCATCAGCTCGGCTCCGGCGCTCACCGGCGCGGTCACGACGAGATCCCCGCCACGGGCATATACCTGCTGGCCGGAGCGGATTGGCTGGGTGATCACGCGACTGCCGCCGGCGGCCGGGCGCTGCGCTGATCGGGCCGACTCCGGGCCGTCACGCTCGGGCGCCTGCCGCTCCCCGTCGGAGTTGCGCATTTGACCAAGGCCAAGATCGGCCAGTGCATCGGCGGGCAGGTCCATGCCGGCAACCGGCACCAGCCCCCGCTCACGCAGACCGGCCACGACCGCCGCCAGCATATCGGCGCTTGGCTCGAGCTCGGCGGCCGTCGCCAGCACGATCGGCATCCCGGCAAACAGACCAGGCGCCTCGGCCAGGCGCTCATCCAGCTGCACCAGAACATGGCGGGCGTCGTTACTCTGCAGGCGCAGCACCGTGAGCGTGGCCATCCGGCCCTTGAGCTCAAAAGCGCTCGTGGTTTGGGGCGATGCGGCGGCCATCACTCCAGCAGCCGGTTCATTCGCCGCACAAAGCCGGCCGGATCATCAAGGCGGCCGCCTTCCATCAGCACCGCCTGTTCAAAGAGCAACCCGGCCCAGTCATCCAATGGCGCGGTCTCATCCGCGGCAAGCCGCTGGATCAGCCCATGCTCCGGATTGATTTCGAGCACGGGCGTCTGCCGCGGAAGGTCATGCCCGGCGGCCTGCAGCATGCGTTGCATATTCATGCCAAAGTCGTACTCGCCCACCACGATGCAGGCCGGCGAGTCGGTAAGCCGCGCGCTCGCCCGGACCTCGGACACCTGCTCCCCAAGCGCCTTGTGCAGGCGGTCCATGAGCGCCTGGACCGGCTCGCTGGGCTCGGGTGCCGTCGGCTTGTCCACATCGTCCTCGCCGAGCTCATCCAGCTCCAGCTCCCCCTTGGCCACCGCACGTAGCGGCGTGTCGGCAAACTGCGGCAGGTGGGTGACCAG
>CAJXMI010000072.1 GCA_913056145.1 uncultured Spiribacter sp. | reverse complement strand
GGATTCGGATATTGTCCAGCGCCTGTTCCAGCCGCTGGAAGGCCTGGACCCCGATACCACCCTGGCCGCCGGGCCCGGGGATTCGGCCCCGCAATAAGGCTCAGGAACGCTCGGGCCGGCGAGTGCCGGCCTTACCGTGACGCAGACGGCGCCAGAGCCGGCCATCGATCACGGCCAGACCCAGAAAAAGAATGGCCATGCCGGCAAAGGCCGTGGGGCCGAGGCGCTCGTCGAGAAAAACGGCACCGAGTGTGATGGCCGAGACGGGCACAATGAAGGTGACCAGCGACATGTTGGTTGCCCCCGCGGAGGCCAGGATCCGGAAGTAAAGAAGATAGGCGAACGCGGTGCAGAGCAGGGAAAGCCCGATTAGCGCGGCCCAGCCCTGAAGGCCCGGCGAGAGTGTCCAGGGCTGGTCCACAATCAGTGCCACCGGCGTCAGCCAGACCGTGGCGGCGGTGAGCATGTAGGCCGCGTTGACCAGCGGTGGTGTATTCCCGAAGCGCCGGCCGTAGTGCACGGCGAAGCCATAGCAGATCGTCGCCCCCAGGACCGAGAGCTGACCCAGGCTGTAGGGGTCGACCTCGCGCAGCAGGTCGGGTCCCATGAGTACCGCCACGCCGGCAAAGCCGAGCAGCACACCGATGGCCCGGCCCGCTGTGAGGCGTTCCTCGCTGCCAATCAGCAGCCCCACCAGCACGGCCCAGATCGGCGTCATGGCATTAATGATCGAGGCAAGGCCGCTGGGGATCTGGGTCTGGCCCCAGACAATGAAGGAAAACGGCATTGCGTTGCTGATGGCACCGAGTAGCAGATAGCGCCGGGCAATCGCCGCCGAAAAGGGCAGTCGCGCCCCGCGCAGGCGGGCGATGACCAGCAGCGCCGCTGCCGCCAGGCTCACCCGGCCCAGCACCACCGTAAACGGCGGCAGGGTCTGCAGTGCCACTTCAAAAAAGAAAAACGATCCGCCCCAGACAGTGGAGAGGATGATCAGCAAAAACCAGTCCCGGGCGCTCATGGCGGCGGAGCCTAACCCGTTCTGCGCGGCGCGTCGACAGACGTGATGGAATGGTATGGTGCGCGCATGGAACAGGAACCATTGATGCCCGGCGAAGGCGACCTGCCGCTGGAGGCTCGCCTCAATACCGAGACGGGCCGTATTCGTTGGGCCGAGCTGGAGCGGCACTTCGCCCGGGGCGTGGTGGTGCGCGTCAGCTCCGGCCTGGATCTGGTCACCGTGGCGGCGGCGTTTGTGCGTGATGACGAGGCCGCAGTGATGGCGTGGATGACCGACCGCCGGGTCTGGCGCGCGAGCAGCGACGATGCCCGCGACTGGCATGCCCGCGATGCCGAGCTATGGGCGGTGGTGGCGGCCCCCTGGGTGCTGGTGCAGGACATCGCCAACGAGCGCAACGCCTGATATCAGCGCTCTCGCAGATGCCCCCCGAAGTGATCGCGCGCCTTTTTGAGCTTGGGCTCAATGACCACCTGGCAGTAGGGCATGGCCGCGTTCTGCAGGTAATAGTCCTGGTGATAGTCCTCGGCGGGGTAGAAGCGCTCCAGCGGCTTCACCTCGGTCACGATGGGGTGCCGGAAGGCGCCCTCGCGGGCCAGCCGTTCGATCACGGCATCGGCCGCGGCACGCTGTGATGCGTCCTCCCACAGAATGATCGAGCGGTACTGCGGACCCACGTCGGCACCCTGACGATCCGGCGTCGTGGGGTCATGAATGGCAAAAAACACCTCCAGCAGCGTCTCGAAGTGGATCACGGCGGGGTCAAAATCGACCCGCACCACCTCGGCATGCCCGGTGCGGCCCGTGCAGACACTGCGATAATCCGGATCGGGCGTATCGCCCCCGGCATAGCCCGAGGTAACAGTATTAACGCCGTCCAGCCGCTGAAAAACGGCTTCCAGACACCAAAAACAGCCGCCGCCCAATGTTGCGGTTGCCATATCGCCCTCCTTTAGCGCGTGGCGGATACGGGGTTGGCAAAGGCCTTGCCATGCCCCTCGAGATGCGCCTGGTGATCCTGCTGGAGGGCCCACTCCACGGTGGGAAAGGCCAGCTCATCCCAGGGCAGTTCGTCATAGTGAAAAAGCCCCACGGACTGGGACTCGGGCCCGGCCGAAACCGCCGGATCGGTGAGAATGGCGCGATAAATCAGCTGGACCTGGTGGATCCCGGCCAGGCTGTAGACGGCCAGCAGCCCGTTCAGGCGCAGGCGCGCCCGGGCCTCCTCCCAGGCCTCACGCAGGGCACCATCCTCGGCAGTCTCGTTGAGTTCCATGTACCCTGCAGGAAGGGTCCAGTAGCCGATGCGCGGCGGAATGGCCCGCCGGCAGAGCAGAATCCGCTCGTCCTCGGCGCGAGCAACCACGCCGACCACAATGCGCGGGTTTTCATAGGCGATGAACCCGCAGTCGGGGCAGAGCAGGCGCTCACGATCATCGCCCTCGGGGATCTGGTAGACACGCGGGCCGGTGGTGGCGCCCTCGTCGGGATTGTTCATGGCGGGATCTCTGATGAAATGATGTGATACGCAGAATAACAGAGGCGTGGGTGGGGGCCGCCACCCGACGCCGCCACAAACAGGAGCCAGGCATGGCCGACATCAGCTTTGAGGCATTAACCCGCTGGTACGGGGACTCGCCGCAGCACCGGGTGCTCGACGGGATCTCGGGCCACATCCGCGCCGGCGAGTTCGTCGTGGTCGTGGGCCGCAGTGGCTCGGGCAAATCCACCCTGCTCAACCTTCTGGGCGGGCTCGACCTGCCAAGCCGCGGCACGGTGCGCATCGACGGCGCGGATCTCGCAACCCTGTCCGATCGGGCCCTTACGGGGCTGCGGCGGGCCCGAATGGGCTTTGTGTTTCAGGCCTATAACCTGATTCCCACCCTGAGCGTGGGGGATAACCTGCGCCTCCCGCTCAGCCTGAACGGTATTGCCGAGCGCGATCAGGTGAGCGAGTGGCTGGCACGCGTGGGCCTGGAGGGGCGCGAGGCCGCCTGGCCCGACGAGCTCTCGGGCGGCGAGCAGCAGCGTGTTGCCATTGCCCGGGCGCTGATCCATGAGCCGGAGTTCATTCTTGCCGATGAGCCCACCGGCAACCTTGATCTGGACAACGCCGAGCGCGTGATTGCGCTGCTCGACGGGCTCTGCCGCGAGTCGGGGCGCACGCTGATCATGGTCACCCATGCCCGCGAGGTGGTGGGGTTGGCCGATCAGCTGCTCACGATTCGCGAAGGACGCCTGGTGGAGGCCGATGAGGATGTCGCGCCCGGCGCCGCGGCCAGTGCCGATGCGCCCGAGCCCGATGCGCCCGAGCCCTCCGGCGACAACACCTCTGCTGATAGCGCGGACGCGCAGACGGACAGCACCCCGACGCGGCCGGGCGGCGGCGTGACGCATCCCGCCATGATGCGCAAGGGCTCGTCATCGTGAACTCGCTCCTTGGTCGCATCGGCCGCAACGATCTGCGCCGGCATCCGGTGCAAACGGCCCTTGCCATCGTCGGAGTGGCGATTGCCGTCGCTGTTGTGGTGGCCGTGGATCTGGCCAACCACTCGGCCCGCGAGGCCATGCAGGTCTCGGTGGAGTCAGTGGCCGGCCGCGCCACGCACCAGATCGTGGGCGGGCCGGGTGGTGTGGACGAGCAGCTCTATACCCGACTGCGCACCGAGCTTGGCGTGCGCGATGCCGCGCCGGTCATCGAAGGCGGCGTCACCCTTGCGGGTGAGGGCGGGCGGCCACTTACGCTCCTGGGTCTGGATGCCTTTGCCGAGGGGCCGTTTCAGCGTCCGCTCGGTAGCGGTGACAGCCTGGGGGATTCCTTTAATGACCTGCTGCTGGGCGACCGGGCGGTCGCCCTGGGGGCGGGCGAGGCCCGCCGGCTTGGCGTGACGGCGGGCGATTCGCTTGCGCTGCGCATTGCCGGGCGGGCAGTGGATGTGCGCGTGGTGGCGGTGGTGGATGACCGGGAGGATCGCGCCCGCGGCCTGGTGCTGGCCGATATCGCCACGGCACAGGCGCTGCTTCGACAGCAGGGGCGCATTGATCGCATTGACCTGATTGCCGATGCCGACACGGCCGCGGCGTTGGCCGAGGCTGTCGCCGGGCAGGCCCGGGTCGTGCCGGCGGCGGCAAGCGGCAATGCCGTGCTGGAGATGACCCGGGCCTTCCAGATCAACCTGACGGCGCTGTCGCTGCTGGCCGTGGTGGTGGGTGCCTTTCTGGTGTTCAACACGCTCTCGTTTGTCGCAGTGCGGCGGCGCGAGGCCATTGGCATCCTGCGCGCGATGGGCGTGCAGCGTCACGAGATTCTCACCCGGATTCTGGGCGATGCCCTGCTGATCGGGCTGGCAGGCACGCTGCTGGGGCTGCTGCTCGGGTTCGGACTGGCACATGCCCTCGTGGGGCTGGTGCTCCAGACGGTCACCGATGTCTATTTTGCCCGCGCGGCGGGCGATCTGCGGCTCTCGGCCCTGTCGCTAGCCGCTGGCGTGCTGGTGGGGCTTGGCGGCGCGCTTGTGGCCGCGCTGGCACCGGCGCGCGAGGCGGCCAGCATCCCCCCGCGGGCGGCGCTGTCGCGTGCCGACCTTGAGGACCGGGCCCGTCGGCTTGCCTGGCAGGCGGGGCTGGCGGGCGTGCTCGCGCTTGCCCTCGGCGCGGCCTTTATTGTGTTCAGCCAGGGTTTGATACCCGGCTTTATCGGGCTCTTTGCCGTGATCCTGGGTGCGGCCTTCCTCGCGCCGCTATTCACGCGCTTTGCCGGGGCCGCCCTGCGCCCGCTGGCGCGGGGCCGGCCGTTGGGCGGGCTGATTGTCGAGGGCGCAGTGGCCTCGCTCAGCCGCACCGGCGTGGCGGTGGCTGCCCTCAGTGTGGCGGTGGCCGCCGTGATCGGTGTCTCGGTCATGATCGAGAGCTTTCGCGAGAGCGTGATTGACTGGCTGCAGGGGTCGTTGGCGGCCGATTATTACGTGACGGCGCCGGGACCGCTGGATGACGCCACCGCCGATGCGATTGCCGCCCTGCCGGCGGTGGGCTGGGTGTCGCGCTCGCGCTTCCATGACCTGCAGACCGCCACTGGCCCGGTCGCGATCTGGGCGCTTGGGCTGCCGGAAGAGCGCCATCCAGCGCTCGAGCTGCGCGCGGGCGAGCCGGAGGCGGCCTTCGCCGCCTTTGCCTCCGAGCGCGCCGTGCTGGTCAGCGAGCCGTTTGCCGCGCGCCGCGATCTGGCCCCGGGTGATGGGCTCTCACTGCCAGCCGGTGACAGCAACGTGACACTCACGGTGGCCGGCGTTTACCGCGACTATGGTTCGCCCACCGGCGTGGTGCTGATGCGCCGTGCCCTCTACCAGCAGTTGTTTGCTGACACCACGCTCTCCGGCATTGGCGTGCATGTTGCCAACGCAGCGCCCGGTGATGACGCCCTGCAGGCCCGGCTCGAGGGTGTGCTCGCGGGCCTGCCCGGTGCGCGGGTCACCGACAACGCCGCGGTGTTTGAGCAGTCATTGATCATCTTTGACCGGACCTTTGCCATTACCGAGGTTCTGCGCTGGCTGGCCGGGCTGGTGGCCTTTGTTGGCGTGGTAAGTGCGCTGATGGCGCTGCATCTCGACCGGCGCCGGGAGTTTGCGGTGCTGCGCGCGGTGGGCCTGGGCCGAGGCGGGCTTGGCACGGTCATTGGCGGGCAGAGTGGCCTGCTGGGGCTCGCCGCCGGCCTGTGGGCCATCCCGCTCGGGATCGCGCTGGCCGGCCTGCTGGTCTTTGTCATCAACCGCCGGGCCTTTGGCTGGACCATGGGCTTTGAGCTGCACGCCCTGCCGCTGGTCGAGGGCGTGGCGCTTGCCGTGGTGGCCGCGCTGCTGGCCGCCGTGCAGCCCGCCTGGCGCGCCGGCCGCGAGGCCATTGCCACCGGCTTGAGGAGGGAGTGATGCGACGCATGGATCCAACCGTACTGGCGTTGGCGGCCCTGGTCGGTCTGGCGGCCGGCATCGGCTGGTGGCGCTTTGGCGGGCTTGCCGATGACGCCCCGGCCGACTCCCAGAACCTCGCCGAGCTCATGGGCCCGAGCGCCGACGCCGACGCCTTTGCCCGGGTCACCGGGCCACGGCCGCTCGACTTTCCCGCTGACCATGGCGCGCATCCTGACCACCGCACCGAGTGGTGGTATTTCACGGGGAACCTGACCAGCGAGGAGGGCCGTGCCTATGGCTTTCAGCTCACGCTGTTTCGCTCGGCACTGGCCCCGACCCCGCCCGACAAGGACTCGGACTGGGCCACACGCCAGGCCTGGATGGGGCATTTTGCCCTGACCGACATCAGCGCCGGCGAGCACCGCGCGAGCGAGCGCTACCAGCGCGGCGCCCTGGGGCTGGCCGGGGCCACGGTGCAACCCGTGCGCGTCTGGCTGGATGACTGGGAGATCCGCAGCGAGGGGCCCGACACACTCTTTCCGCTCCGGGTGCAGGCGCGCGAGTCCGAGGCCGGCATTGCCATTGATCTGCGCCTGGAGGCCACCAAGGGCCATGTCCTTCAGGGGGATCGCGGCTACAGCCGCAAGGGCCGGGACCCCGCCAATGCCTCGCGCTATTACTCCTACACCCGCTTGCAGGCGGCTGGCAGCGTGGAGTTTGCCGATCAGAGCGCACAGGTCAGCGGCTCCGCCTGGCTGGATCGCGAGTGGAGTACCAGCGCCCTCGACGAGGGCCAGCAGGGCTGGGACTGGTTTGCGCTGCAGCTCACGGATGGCCGCGATCTGATGGTCTATCGTCTGCGGCGCGAGGACGGCCGGACTGATCCCAACTCGGCGGGCATTCTGGTGGATGCAGCCGGCGCCGCGACCCCGCTGGCTGCCGGTGATTTTACGCTGACCCCCACCCGCTACTGGCGCAGTCCCCGCACGGGCTCACGCTATCCGGTGGCCTGGGAGCTGAGCGTGCCATCCGCCGGGTTGCGCCTTGCGGTGACTGCCCGGGTTGACGCCCAGGAGATGCCCACCACCGTGCGCTACTGGGAGGGCGCCGTTAGCGTGAGCGGCAGTGCGAGCGGCGTGGGGTATCTGGAGATGACCGGCTACTGAGGGTCAGTTACCGGTTTCGGCCTCCCACGCCTCCTCGACCTCCACGCTGCCTTTTTCGAGCGCGGCGATCATGGCCTCGACGCCGCCGTTGCGCGCGGCGTTGCTCAATGCATCACGAAAGACCAGCAGCATACTGACGCCGCTTGTCTCAATATCGAACACCCGCCAATGCGTATCACGGCGGTAGAGCTGCACCCGCAATGCCAGATCCTCAACGCCGGGGCCGCGTAAGCGCGCCGCGATCACCGCGCGATCGTCCTTTTCCGAGACCGTGCGGAGGCTGACCTCGCCGTTATCGGCAAAGTTGGCGGCCTCGTCGGCGTAGCGCTGCAGGGCGCGGACATACAGTGTGGCCACGCGCTCCTCGAGTGCACGGGTAAAGCGCTCGAGTTCATCCGGGCTGGCCTGGCGGGCCGCACGGCCCAGTGCAAAGCGGGCCATGAGGTCAATATCCACCCACGGCAGCACATAGTCGGCGAAAAACGCACGCGCCGCCGCGCCGTCCTCGCGCAGCTGCCCGGGGTTCTCGGCAAGGGCGTTGAGCGCCCGGGTCACGGCTTCCGAGACCACGGCCTGCGGGTCACGCGGCTCGCCGCCGGCGCCGTTGGCACTGGCCATGGCCGGGCCGGTGACGAGTGCAAGGCCGAGGGTCAGAACAACAGCCGGCAGCAGGCTAGCAAGGCGTGGCATGGCAGTCCTCCAGCAGTGAGCGCAGATACTCGAGCCGCAGGCGTGACAGCCGGATGCGCTCGGCCAGCCCCGGGTCGGGGTCGGGCAGGATCTCGAGTAGATCTGCATGAAAGAATACGCCAAAACTGTCGATGTAGTGCAGATGGCGGTTGCGGTCAAAGACCAGGTTGTCGCGGCCGTAGAGGTCGATGACGCGATCCTCGGTCCGGTCCCAGTGCTCGGCGCGGGTCACAAAGGCCTGCAGTGCGGCACGCAAGCGCTCCGAGCGCGCCAGCAGCGGGGCAATATCGGCCTCGTTGGCGGGGTTGGCCACATCAAACCAGCGGCGGATGGTGGGGGCCATGGCCACCACGCTCTCGGCGCCATCAATGGCCGTGCGCATATACACCGTGAGTGGCACGATATCGCCCAGCGCCGCACTGATCTCGCGGTGTTCGCGCTGCAGGACGCGCACCTCGCGCGCGGGGATGGGAAGCCGGGGGACCTTGATGACAATGTCCATCGGCTCGCTGTTGCCGGCGCGCCGGAGCGTGCCACTGCTGCGCCAGACCTCGCAGTGATAGCCGTCATCGGAGATGAGTGTGGCCGGCAGCTGGTCGGTTCGCAGGCAGGCGATGCGGCTGTCGATGCGGTCATTTTCGCGGGCCATCAGCGGGCTCCCGGCAGTGGTGGGCGGACCTGCCACCACAGTGCCGCAATCGAGCTGCTGGCCGCCAGCGCCGCCGCGGCCATCACGGCCGTCATCGTGATTAACGGGCCAAGATCAAGGGCCCCCACGGTCAGCGCACTCAACGCCCCCAGCCCGAACTGCGCCACGCCAAACAGCGCGGATGCCGAGCCCGCATGCGTGGGGTGCCGGTCGAGCAGGCCCGCGACGGTGGTGGCCGCGATGATGCCCACGGTCCCGAGCGCAACGACCAGCACCGGGGTGATACCCCA
>CAJXMI010000071.1 GCA_913056145.1 uncultured Spiribacter sp. | reverse complement strand
GCGCTTCGCCAGGGCCAGCATTTTCTCTGGGACGTACGCTTTGCGCTGCACCTGCAGGCCGGGCGTCGCGAGGACCGGCTGCTGTTCGAGTACCAGACCGAACTCGCGCGCCAGTTCGGTTACAAGGACGCCGAGCATACGCTGGCGGTTGAGCAGTTCATGCAGCGCTACTACCGCACGATCATGCATCTCAATCGGCTCAACGAAATGCTGCTGCAGCTCTACCAGGAGTCGATCCTGTATGCCGGTGTGGATGAAAAGCCACGGCTGCTGAACAAGCGCTTCCAGGTAAAACGCGGCTTCATCGAGGTAACGCATCGCAGTATTTTCAAGCGCTATCCCTTTGCAATGCTTGAGCTTTTTTTGCTCATGCAACAGCACCCGGAGATTCGTGGCATCCGTGCAGCGACCGTGCGGCTGCTGCGTGAGCACCGCGACCGCATTGATGCCGGCTTCCGCCGCGACCTGCGCGTGCGCAGTCTGTTCATGGAGATGCTCCGCCAGCCAACCGGCATAACGCATGCGCTGCGACGCATGCATGGCCAGGGCATCCTGGGGCGCTACATCCCGGCCTTCGCCACCATTACGGGGCGCATGCAATACGACCTCTTTCATGTCTACACGGTCGATACTCATACCCTCATGGTGGTGCGCAATCTCCGCCGCCTTGGGGTGCCGGCGCATCAGCACGAATTTCCGCTGCTAAGCGAAATCCATGCCCAACTGCCCAAACCGGAACTGCTTTATCTGGCGGGGCTGTTTCACGACATTGCGAAGGGCCGCGGTGGCGATCACTCCGAGCTGGGCGCCGAGGATGCCTACGCCTTTTGCCTGCAGCACGGCCTGTCGCGCTACGACTGCCGCTTTGTTGCCTGGCTGGTGCGGCGTCATCTGCTGATGTCCATGACCGCCCAGCGGCGCGATATCAGCGACCCGGCGGTCATCAACGAGTTTGCCGCCGAGGTGGGGGATCACACGCATCTCGATTATCTGTATCTGCTGACGGTGGCGGATATCCGCGCCACCGACCCCAAACTCTGGAACAGCTGGCGCTCGGCGCTGCTGCTTGAGCTCTATCGCCGCACGAGCCGCGCCCTGCGGCGCGGCCTGGGTGCCCCTGTGGATGAGGATGAACTGGTGGGCGAGGCGCAGGCCCGGGCCCGCGAACTGCTGCGCCGCAATGGCCTGCATCACATGACCGTGCGCTCGATCTGGCGGCATTTCACGCCCGACTATTTCCTGCGCTACACGCCCGAGGAAGTGGCCTGGCACACCACGGCCATCCACTCCGCGGGCAACGCCGCCCACTGCCCGCTGATCCTGATCGAACCCGGCACCCGGCGGGGTGGCACCGAGGTGTTCATCTATACCCGCGATCGCGACAACATCTTTGCACTCGCCGTATCGGCATTCGATCAGCTGGGGCTCGACATCCAGGACGCCCGCATCATCACCACGACCAACGGCTATACCCTCGATAGCTTCCTGGTCCTCGAGGACAGCACCCGGGAGGCGGGGGGCAATGGCGAGCGCACCGAGCAGATCCGCGCCACCCTCGAAGCGGCACTGATGCACCCCGGCGCATTGCCCGAGCTCGCACAGCGGGGCATCCCGCGGCGCTTGCGACACTTCACGACGCCCACCCAGATCGACTTCGACGAGGATGCCGGCAACGGACGCACGGCGGTCGAGCTCATTACAGGCGACCAGCCCGGGCTGCTTGCCCGCGTGGGCCAGGTCTTCGCCCGTCATGGGCTACGGGTGCAGAACGCCAAGATCGCCACCATCGGCGAGCGGGCGGAAGACGTCTTTTTCCTGACCGATGAGGGCAATGCACCGCTCTCGCCCGCGCTCCGCCAGCAGCTCCGCAGCGATCTGCTCGCGCTCTTCGAGGAGGAGACCGATATCCTGCGCCGGGGCGACGGAGTCTAGATATGGCGACACCCCGCAATCCGGCGCTGGCACAATTGCATCCGTATCCGTTTGAGCGACTGCGCACGCTGCTCGCCGGCAGCGAGCCGCCATCCCGGCTAAAGCCCGTTGCCCTGTCGATTGGCGAGCCACAGCACCCGGCGCCGTCTTTTGTGGCGCGGGCATTGCAGGATTCGGTGGCCGACTCCCTTGGCCGCTATCCGGCAAGCGCGGGGCTGCCGGTCCTGCGCGAAGGCCTTGCCGCATGGCTGCGTCAGCGCTTTCACCTCATGCCAGCGGCAATGGATGCCGAGCGCCATGTACTGCCCGTAGCGGGTACGCGTGAGGCCCTTTTTGCCGTCACCCAGGCACTGCTCGATCCGGGCAGCAAGCCGCTCGTCCTCATGCCAAACCCCTTCTATCAGATCTATGAGGGCGCGGCGCTGCTGGCGGGTGGCCAGCCCGTGTATCTGAACACCCACGCCGGCACGGACGGCCTGCCCGACCTCGATGCCGTGAGCGAGGAGACCTGGGCGCGCTGCGGGCTGGTGTATCTATGCAGCCCCGGTAACCCCAATGGCCGGGTCATCCCCCAGTCGGTCTGGGACCGGCTGCTGGCCCTGCGCGAGCGCCATGGCTTTGTTATTGCCGCCGACGAGTGCTACAGCGAGCTCTATCGGGATGAGGCTCAGCCGCCATTGGGACTGCTCGGCGCCTGCCGGGCCTTCGGTAACGACGCCTATCGCGGCTGCCTTGTCTTCCACAGCCTCTCCAAGCGCTCCAACCTGCCCGGTCTGCGGGCCGGCCTTGTTGCCGGCGATGCCGAGCTGATTGCCGCTTTTGCGCGCTACCGCACCTACCAGGGCTGCGCCTTGCCGCAGCACACACAGCAGGCGGCACTGGCCGCCTGGCAGGACGAGGATCATGTCCGCGCCAACCGCGCGGCCTACCGCGACAAGTTTGGAATGGCCACGCGCCTGCTGCAGGATATCGCCCCGTATCGGGAGCCGGAGGCGGGGTTTTATATCTGGCTGCCGGTACCGGATGGAGATGACGAGGCCTTTGCCCGTCGCCTCTATGCCCGTGAGGCCGTCACGGTATTGCCCGGGCGCTATCTCTCGCGCCCCACCCCGGACGGTGACCCGGGCGCGGGTCATGTCCGACTGGCGCTGGTGGCCGAGGCGGGCATCTGCGAGGATGCGCTCGAACGCATTCGCGATTTTATTCAGCACCATTACTGACGGAGAGCGCTTTTGATGGCAGCGATTCAGGACATTATCGAAAAAGCCTTTGCCGAGCGCGAGACGCTGACCCCGGACAGCGCTGCGCCCGACGTCCGGGAGGCGGTGGAGGCCGCACTCGGCCAGCTCGATCGCGGCGAGGCACGCGTGGCCGAGAAGACGGCCGCAGGCTGGCAGGTCAACCAGTGGCTCAAAAAGGCGGTGCTGCTGTCCTTCCGCCTCACGCCCAATCAGCGGATACGCGGCGGTGAGACCGATTACTACGACAAAGTGCCGCTCAAGTACGCCGACTACAACAGCCAGGATTTTGCGCATGACGGTGTGCGGGTGGTACCGCCTGCGGCGGCACGGCGCGGGTCATACATTGCCGCCGGCGTGGTGCTGATGCCTTCGTACGTCAACATCGGTGCCTATGTCGACACCGGCACCATGGTCGATACCTGGGCTACGGTGGGCTCCTGTGCCCAGATCGGGCGCAACGTCCACCTCTCGGGCGGCGCCGGTATCGGTGGCGTGCTCGAGCCCCTGCAGGCCAACCCCACCATCATCGAGGACAACTGCTTTATCGGTGCGCGCTCCGAGATTGTCGAGGGGGTGATTGTCGGCGAAGGCGCCGTCATCTCGATGGGCGTTTTCATTGGCCAGAGCACCAAGATCTACAACCGCGAAACGGGTGAAGTGACCTTTGGCGAGGTCCCGCCCGGAGCCGTCGTGGTCCCGGGCAGCCTGCCGGCGGCCGACGGCAGTCACAGCCTGGCCTGCGCGGTCATCATCAAGCAGGTCGACGCCAAGACGCGGGCCAAGGTGGGCATCAACGAGCTGCTCCGGCCGTGACAGCGGCGGGTGACCCCCTGGCACTTGCCGAGGCGCTCATCGCCCGGGCGTCGGTCACCCCGGCCGACGCCGGGTGCCAGGCCCTGATCGGTGGGCGGCTGAAAGACCTGGGGTTCAGCCTCCATGACCTCTCCCGCGGCGAGGTCAGCAACCTGCTTGCCCTCCAGGACGAGGGCAGCGATGCGGCGCCACTCCTGCTGTTTCTGGGCCACACCGATGTGGTTCCGCCCGGCCCTGACAGCGCCTGGTCCAGCCCGCCGTTTACGCCCACCCGCCGCAACGGCAAGCTCTACGGCCGCGGTGCGGCCGACATGAAAGGCAGCGTGGCGGCCTGGATCGCCGCATGCGAGCGTCTGCTGGCCACCGGCCCCCTGCCGGAGCTGCGCCTGGGTGTCCTTCTCACAAGCGACGAGGAAGGGCCGGCAACGCACGGCATCCGTGCCGTCGCCGAGGAGCTGCTGGTCCACACCGGGCCCATTGATTGGTGTCTTGTCGGGGAGCCGAGCAGCGCCAGAGCCCTTGGCGATACGATTCGCGTGGGCCGCCGCGGCTCACTCAGTGGCACATTGCGCGTGCCCGGACGCCAGGGCCATGTGGCCTACCCCGCGCTTGCCGATAATCCCCTGCATCGCCTGGCGCCGGTTCTGGCGGAGCTGGTCACCGAGCAGTGGGACACCGGCACCGCCGTGTTCCCCGCCACCACGTTGCAGCTGACAGGCATCGATACCGATACCGACGCCAGCAATGTCATTCCGGGCGAGGCCGTGGCCCGCTTTAATCTGCGCTTTTCTCCCGCCTCCACCGCGAGCGCCCTGCGCGGCCGCATCGGGGCCATCGTGCAACGCCATGCGCCCGCGGCCACCCTGGAGTGGTGGTTATCGGCAGAGCCCTTTGAGAGCGAACCCGGCGCGCTGCGCGCCGCCATTAGCGCCAGTGTGGCCGAGCGCTGCGGGATAACGCCCGAGGCCAACACCGCGGGCGGCACCTCGGATGGCCGCTTTATTGCCCCGCTGGGGGCTGAAGTGGTGGAGCTCGGCCCGGTGAACGCAACGATTCATCAGGTCGATGAATGCGTGGACATCGCCGAGCTTGAGGCGCTGTCCGGGCTCTACGAGGACATCATTCGCCGGCTGGCGCGCCTGCACCCGACAGACTGAGCAGGCGTCGGGCGGCCGCACAGCCGCTCTGCCAGGCGCCCTCGACGCGCCCGTCGGTCACCCAGTCGCCTGCGCAGAGGATATCCTCATGCTCGATAAACCCGGCGCCGGCCCGCAGCGGGTGTCGCGCGCGCGAGAAGCGCCAGCGATGCGCTATGCGCTCGACAACGGCTGGGGGACGCCGCAGCAAGTCGGCAAAGGCCTGCTCCAGAAACCCGGCCACGGCCTCGGGCGACCAGTCGATGTTGGCCTCACTCCAGGCGGCGGTTGCGTGCAGGGCCCAGATCTCGGGCGTATGCGGTCGCTCGGGGCGGGAGCCGGCTCTTGCCAACCAGCCAAGCGGGCCGCTGCTGGGAAAGCCGGCGTCAAAATCGACCTCGAGCGGCCGCTCGAGCACCAGGCCCACGGCCCAGCAGGGCTGCATGACAGCCGCCGCCGCTTCCGCGGCCAGCCGCGGACTCGGCTCGGCCAGAAGTGACTGTGCCTGTGGTGCAGGCGCGGTAAGCAGGACCGCATCAAACTCGCCAACCGTCTCGCCATGACGCTCGCGCAGCACCCAGCCGGTCATCTCGCGGGTGACCTCGCTTATCTGAACACCGCACTGCAGATCGAGCCCCTCGGCAAGATGCCGCGCCAGCGCCGACATACGCGGCACTGCAACCAGCCGCGTCTCCGGGCGTGCCGGCTGGCGCTCAGGCAGGACGACGGGCGTCACCGTCCAGGGGGCCACGACACCGGCGCGGGCCCAATCGGACACCGCGGCCTGAAATCGCGGATCACGCGCGGTAAAGTACTGCGCACCAAGATCAATTGACCCGTGCTCGGTGCGCTTGCTGACCATGCGGCCGCCCGGCCCCCGCCCCTTGTCGAAGACCGTGGCATTGATGCCGCCGTCACGCAGCGTTTGCGCGGCCGCGAGGCCGGCGATACCCGCTCCGATGATGGCAATCCGCATGCTCGTCCGGCCTCCGTTTGCTCAGTTACCCGCGTCCCGCAAACCCAGGACATCCTCCATGTCGTAGCGCCCGGCGGAACGGCCAACCAGCCATCGGGCCGCCCGCAGGGCGCCCCGTGCAAAGGTATGGCGGCTGGACGCTCGATGCGTGAGCTCGATGCGCTCGCCATCGCCCGCGAACAACACCGTATGCTCACCCACAATGTCGCCGCCGCGCAGGGTCTGAAATCCGATGTCGCCCGCACGCCGCGCTCCGGTAATTCCATCGCGGGCACGCACGGCTTTTGTTTGCAGATCCACGCCACGCGCCGCCGCCACCGACTCACCAAGCGCAAGCGCGGTCCCCGAAGGCGCGTCCCGCTTGGCGCGATGATGCGCCTCGAGGATTTCGACATCGTAGTCGTCGGCAAGTGCTCCGGCGGCGATCGCCGCCAGCCGGCGCAGCAGCGTGACGCCGCTGCTGTAATTGGCGGCATGTACCAGCGGCACCCGGCTGGCGGCCTTGGCAAGCGCTGCTTCGCGCGCCGCATCCAGCCCGGTCGTGCCGATAACGATCGGAGTGCCGGCGGCCACCGCCGCCGCCAGATTGGCCTCCAGGGCATCGGGCAGGGTGAAATCGATCAGCACATCGCAGTGCTCGGCTGCCTGCGCAGGGTCTGCCGCCAGCCTCACGCCGAGCGCGCCGACACCGCACTGCAGCCCCGCGTCCTGCCCCAGCTGCTCGCTGTCGGGGCGCACACAGGCAGCGGCCAGCGCCAGATCATCGGCCCCGGCCACTTCCGCGACCAGCGCCTGGCCCATACGCCCGCCAGCGCCAAGAATCCCCACGCTGATCATGTCAGAACTTCATCCCTTCAAAGAATTTCCGCACCGAGTCCACCCAGGAACTGCCGCGCGGGTTGTGGTGCTCACCGCCCTTCTCAAGGGTATCGGCCAGCTCTTCAAGAAGCGCTTTCTGGCGGCCGGTCAGATTGACCGGGGTCTCGACACTGACCCGGCACAGTAAATCGCCCTGTGCCCCGCCGCGCACCGGCTTCACACCCTTGCCACGGACCCGGAAGACCTTGCCCGACTGAGTGCCGGCCGGGATGCGCAGGCTGACCCGTCCATTGAGGGTGGGCACCTCGATCTCGCCACCGAGGGCGGCCGTGGTGACGCTCACCGGGATCTCGCAGCGCAGATCCGCGCCATCCCGGGTGAAGATCGGATGCGACTTGACCAGCACCTCTACATAGAGATCTCCGGGAGGGCCGCCCTGCTCGCCAGGCTCGCCCTCGCCGCTCAGGCGGATACGGTCTCCGGTATCAACGCCGGCGGGTATGCGCACCTCGAGCGTCTTTTCATCGGGCACCATGCCCTCGCCCCCGCACTTGCGGCAGGGGTCGGTGATGGTCTGACCGGTACCCCCGCAACGCGGGCAGGTCTGCTGGATCGAGAAAAAGCCCTGCTGGACCCGGACATCGCCATGGCCCTTGCAGGTGGGGCACGTTTCAGGCGTGCTGCCGGGCGCCGCGCCGCTGCCCTCGCAGGCCTCGCAGCGAACCTGGGTCGGGATCCGGATGTCGCGCTCGACGCCCTGAACGGCCTCCTCGAGGGTCAACTCCATGCGATAGCGCAGATCCGCGCCACGGAAGGCCCGACTGCCACCACGGCCACCGCCAAAGATATCGCCGAACACATCCGAGAAGATGTCGGAGAAATCGCCGCCCCCGCGGCCAAATCCACCGGCGCCACCCCCCGTGCTCTGATCCACACCGGCATGGCCGAACTGGTCATAGGCCGCGCGTTTCTGCGGATCGGCAAGCACCTCGTAGGCCTCCTTGGCCTCCTTGAAGCGCGTTTCAGCCTCGGTATCACCCGGGTTGCGATCGGGGTGGTACTTCATCGCCAGCCGCCGATACGCCTTTTTCAGGTCGCTCTCGGAGGCATTCTGCGCCACTCCGAGGATGTCATAGTAATCGCGTTTCGCCATCGTGCCCGTTCTGCGTTGGTTGACTGCAGGGTAACGGCCGCGGCTTCAACGGCAAAGGCGCAGCCCCAGCCGGCCCGGTTTACCACCGGACCGGATGGGCGACTGCGCCCTGCCCGGCAAAGCCCGCTTCGCCGTCGGTGGTTACTTCTTTTCGTCGTCCTTGACTTCCTCGAACTCGGCATCGACCACATCGTCCTGGCTGCCCGCCTCGGAGCCGCCCGTGGCCTGCTCGCCGGCGGCCGCGCCGTCGGCGCCGCTGTCCTGGTAGAGCTTCTCGGCAAGCTTGCCCGAGGCCTCGGCCAGCGCCTGAGTGCTGGACTCGATGGCCTCCTTGTCACTGCCCTTCATGGCCTCTTCGACCTGGGCAATGGCGTCTTCCACCGCCTTTTTCTCGTCGTCGGAGGCCTTGTCGCCCACCTCGTCAAGGCTCTTGCGCGCGGCGTGGACCAGCGTGTCGGCCTGGTTTCGTGCCTCGACCAGCTCCCGGGCCTTGCGGTCGTCCTCGGCATGCGCATCGGCATCGGAGACCATGCGCTCGATCTCGTCCTCCGACAGCCCGCTCGAGGCCCGAATCTGAATCGACTGCTCCTTGCCGGTGCCCTTGTCCTTGGCAGTCACATGCAGAATGCCATTGGCATCGATGTCGAAGGTGACCTCGATCTGGGGCACGCCGCGCGGGGCCGGCGGAATATCGGACAGATCGAACTTGCCCAGTGACTTG
>CAJXMI010000070.1 GCA_913056145.1 uncultured Spiribacter sp. | reverse complement strand
CATCGTCAACAACTTCGGCACGGTGACGGGCCGGGTGAACCTGACGAACTCGAACACCTTCACGAACAGTGGGACGTGGGATCTGGCGGATACGGTCAGTGACTTCAACGCCTCGGGCGACAGCACCGTGGTCAACAAAGGCCTGATCATCGCCGCGAAGGACTCCGCGAACGCCGAGATCTCGGCCATCGACAACCTCGACACCTTCAACAACGATGGCGGCACGATTCGCCTGGCCGACGGCGGTGTTGGCGATGTGTTCCGCATCAACGCCGATGCGAGCGGTGTCTCAGGCAGCGGCGATGGCAACTTCGAAGCCAACGGCGGGATGATCGAGCTCGATATCGCACTGGGGGATAGCTCGGCGAATGTAGACCAGGTCACAATCGACGGTGATCTTACCCTGGCGGGTGCGCCGACGCAGCTGGTGATCGACACCGTGAGTGCCACGACCAACGGTAACCCGGTTGGCGAGATTGAGGTGGTCACCGTGGGCAATAGCTCGGATGCCGGAGCGCTTACACTGGGCAGTCCTGTCGAAGGCGGGGCGTTTGTCTACGAGCTCACGCAAGGGCAGTGCGACGATGGCTCAACAGCCAACTGGTATCTCTGCTACACCGATCAGCCGGGCCCGGCCGCGGCGGTGTTCGAGGCCATGCCGAGTGTGCTGCTCAGCACCTTTGCCCGGGCGGAGTCGCTGCAGCAACGGGTTGGCTCGCGCATCGAGCGCCGGGAGGGGCTGGATGGCCCGGATGCCCCACAGGACGGGGGCGAGGGCTTCTGGATGCGCACCTGGGGCGATTACGCCGAGGTCACGCCGGATACCTCCAGCGCGGGCGCTGAGCTCGACGGCGACAGCTACGGCGTGCAGGCCGGCATCAGCCGCCTCCTTTCCGCGGGCGAGTCCGGTGAGCTGATGGGCTCGGCAAGCCTTCGCTATGGCAACACCCGCACCGAGGTCAGCAACGACTTTGGCGGCGGCGTGCTCAAGGCCGAAGGCCATGGGCTGGGGCTGGGGCTCACCTGGTATGCCGAGAGCGGGTTCTATGCCGATGCGAACGTCGCGGCCGACTGGGTGCGCACCGATGCCCGATCCAAGGGGGCGGGTGAGCTGCTGAGCGGCTACGAGGACACGGTCCTCTCGGCGAGCACCGAGCTTGGCCACCGCATTGTGGTGGACCGCAAGAGTGCAGTGGTCCCGCAGCTGCAGCTCTCCTGGGGCGAGGTCAGTGACGACAAACTTGAAGACGAGCTTGGCAACGCGGTTGAGTTCAACGAGCGCAGCCAGCTGATCGGGCGTCTGGGCCTTGCGGTCGAGCGCCGGGTCACTGACACGCCCTACGGCTCGGGCAAGGTCTACGCCTTTGGCAACGTCCTGCACGACTTCAGCGACGAGCGCGAAGTGCGCTATGCCGGGGCGGATCTCACGCAGAGCAGCGCCGGTACCTACGGGGAGTTTGGTGGCGGGTTCTCGCTGATGGCCGGTGAGACCACCAACTTCTACGGCCAGCTCGCCTACCGCGAGGCGGTCGAAGACGTGGAGGCCCAGGCCCACTCGCTCTCCGTTGGCCTGCGCATGCAGTTCTAGGCGAGGGCAACCTCCGAAGGCGCCCGCCGGTCGATGACTCACCGGCGGGCGCTGACCCTTCCCTTCACCGGACAGGATGGCTGCATGAGTGAACACCCGGACAGCACCGCCGAGGCCGCGGCGACCACCGAGGCTGGCAACGGCGAGGCGCAAGTCTCCTACAGCATGTCGCCGGGGCTGGTGCCGCGCATGGCGCGCAACCAGTTCTCGATTGCGTTTTCCTCGTACCAGTCGGGGCTTTTGTACATGCTCGGTGTCCAGCCCGATGGCGGGGCGCATCTGCACCAGTCCGCCCAGCCAAAGCCCATGGGCTTGAGCTATAACCCCAACGGCCAGCTCACCATGACCGGTGCCTATCATGTGATGCGCTTTGAAAACGTGCTGGCCCCGCACGAGCGGGTCAACAACCAGTTTGATGCCTGCTTTGTGCCGCGCCGAGTGAATTTTACGGGCGCGCTGCATGCCCATGACATCGGTCTTGATGCCGAGGGCGAGCCGGTGTTCGTCAACACTGCGTTCAACTGCATTGCCAACACCGACCCGCGCCACAGCTTCAAGCCGATCTGGCGCCCGCCGTTTATCAGCGCACTGGTCAATGAAGACCGCTGCCATCTCAATGGGCTCGCCATGGAGGGCAATGAGCCCGCCTATGCCACCGCCGTCAGCCGCTCGGATACCATCGATGGCTGGCGCGACCGCCGCGCCGACGGCGGTGTGGTCATCGATATCCGCCGCGATGAGATCGTGTGCGAAGGGCTTTCGATGCCGCACTCACCGCGGCTGCACAACGGCGAGCTATGGCTGCTGAACTCGGGCACCGGCGAGCTGGGCGTGGTCAAGGGCCTGGAAAGCGGCAACGGCCACTTCGAGCCGCGGGCGTTTTGCCCCGGGTTTTTGCGCGGACTCTCCTTCCACGGCAACCTCGCCTTTGTGGGGCTCTCCAAACCCCGCTACGAGCGGTTTGAGGGCCTCGAGCTCGATCAGCGGCTCAAGGAGGCCGACAGCGATCCGTGGTGTGGGGTGCAGCTCATTGACCTTGCTAACGGCAGCTGCGTGGACTGGTTCCGCATCGACGGGCGCATCGGCGAGCTCTACGACGTCGAGGTCCTGCCCGGCAGCGTCTGCCCGATGTCACTCAGCCTGACCTCGCCGGAACTCGCCGGCCTTATCACCTACGAGGGCATGAACCCGGCGCCCTCATCGTAAGGGGTTCAGCGGCGCGCCGAACGCATAGCCCCAGCCGTAGACGGTGTTGAGCGGTGCCGGGATGCCCGACTGGTCCTGGATGGCCTGGCGCAGGCGCTTTAGCATTACCTCAAGGCGGCGATTGCTGAAATAGTCCACATCGTGGCCGAGGGCCTTGATCAGGTCTTCGCGGGTGCAGGCATTGTCGGCGGCCTCGCAGAGCGCGCCGATCACCTTCTGTTGTGAAGCGGTCAGGCGAACGCCCTCGCCATTGGGCGCGATCAGTGAAAAGGCGCCCGCTTTGAAGTACCAGACATCGGCCAGCAGGGGCAGTAGGCGCGCGCCAAGGCGCCGGATTACCGCCAGCAGCTCATCCGGATGGACGGGTTTTTCAAGATAGACGTCGGCACCGTGCTGCAGGCCGCGGATACGGTTATCCATGCCACTGCGGGCGGTGACCATGATGACCTGGGTGTGGGCCGGCAGGCAGGCCTGCTGCGCGAGCCAGTCCAGCGCATCGTCCTGCCCCAGCCACAGATCCAGAATCAATATATCGGGTGCCAGCGTGGCAATCGCTGTCTCCATTTGGCGGATCGTGCGCGCGCCATGGGCCGGCAGCGCATTTTCCTCAAGGAACTCGAGCGTGGTCTCGAGCAGATCCGGTTCATCCTCAACCACCAGAATGGTCGGGGTCTTGGTGTTATGCACTTGCGCCCTCCGTGACAGGTAAGGCAAGGATAAAGCAGGCGCCGCCGCGTGGCCCGTCCTCAATCATCACCTGCCCGTTATGCTTTTCCATGACATCCCTGACCAGAGAGAGCCCCAGGCCCAGTCCCGGTCGCGTGGGCGGCGCTGACCCGCGCTCGAAGTCCTCCAGGATAGAGCGGCGTTGGGCCGCTGCAATGCCCGAGCCTTCGTCGCAAACGCTCAGGCAGGCCACGCCATTTTCAAGATAACAGCATAATTCAATGGCCCCATCGGCCGGCGTGTATTTGCAGGCGTTATCCACCAGGTTGAAAAGGGCGGTGGCGAGCAGATCCGCCTCACCAAAGACCGGTGGATTGGCCTGTATGCGGGTGGTGAGGCGGCGCTCGGGAAAGCAGCGTTCCAGATAGTCGGCCTGCTCGGCCATCCAGTCGCCAAGGGTCAGGTGCTCGCCCTGGACGTCCAGGCGGCCGACAAGGACGCGCTGGGAGCGAAACCACTGATCGACAAGCCCGTTCAGGCGCTCAATGGCAGCATCGATGGAGCCGATGCGCCGTTTCACATCGCCTGTCAGCGCTTGTGAAGGGCGCTGGAGCAGCGCGAGCTGATTGCGGATCACGCCCAGAGGGTTTCTGAACTCGTGCGAGACCAGGGTGGTGAGACGCGCCCGGCGCTGTCGGGCCAGTTCGGCGGCATTCAGTGCGGCCGCGGTGTAGGCCTGCTGGCGGCGCTGGCCAAGCACCCGCTCACCAAGGGCCATCGACAGCAGCAGCGCCTCGAGCATCGAGCCGGCCTGGAGGGCATTCACCGTCAATGTATTGGAGGGTACAAAGCCAAGGCCCCAGGCGGTAGCGAGCGACATCCCGCTCCACAGCACGCACCAGGCCGCGATCAAAAAGCGCGCATCGCGCCGGCCGTCCCGGTAGGCAATGATGCCGCGGGCAATCACCAGGCTGGCCGCGATCCACAGCAATGGAATACCGATGAGATAAAGATTGATCAGGCGGCCCTCGATCAATCCGCCATAGAGGGTCACGGCAATGATGACGGTGGCGATGACCATGCCCCCATAAAACAGCCGATCAAGCCAGCGATGGCGGGGTGGCATTGGCAGAAACCGGCGTGCCAGCAAAAGGCCGACCAGCGAGACCGCCGAGTAGAAGAACTGCTCGGCAATCTGATCCCACAGAATTGCCCCGGGCCAGACAAATAGACGGAGATAGCCGGTGCCGCTCAATACCGCCGCGGCCACCGAGAGCGTGAATAACCCGTAGAGGAGGAAGTTGCTGTCGCGCAGGGCCAGGCCAAAAAACAGGTTGAAGGCGATCAGCACCAGCATTGCGCCGGCGTAGCCAAAGTGCAGCATATCCCGGTCGCGCACGCGCTGCTCGAACCCGCGGGGCGTCCAGGCAAGCAGGCGCATGTTGAGCGTCTGGGCCGATTCAAGGCGCAGATAAATGGCGTTGTCCTGCGGCGCGGATGCGATCGGAAAGACGTAGTGCGAGTCAAAAACCGGGCGGGTGTCGAGCGGCTGGAGGTTGCCGGTGTGCCAGCGCCGCTCGCCGTCGATGAACACCTGGATATCGTTGCGATAGTAATAGCCGACCTCGAGCAGCCATTCGCCCTGGTGCGCCGTGATGGCCGGCGGCAGTTCGATCCTGAGCCAGTAGGGCGTATCGGAGTAGCCGATCATCGCGGCATAGCCCGCCGGCGATGGCGCCGGCTGCATGGCCTTGTCGGCGGCTGCCGCCATGACCTCGGTAATGCCGAGCTGGCCGCTCGGGTCGTTAAGGATCTGAGTGTGCCGGGCAAGGCTGAGTCCGTCGATGGACTCAGCACCCGCCGCGGGCGCCGGCGCCGGGGCAAGCAGCGTGGCCACCACCCCGAGCAGGGCCAGCAGGGCGAGCGCTGGTTGACACAGTCGTTGCATGCCGTTGGCCCGCCAGCGCCCGTCCCGGAGGCGGCTTAGTGAATGAACGCGAACCGCGCTGCAAACAAGGCAGCAATCAGCCAGACCGCGATGTGCACATCACGCCCCCGGCCGGCCAGCGTCTTGCCCAGCACATAGGTAATGAACCCAAGCCCCATGCCATCGGCAATCGAGTAGGTGAGCGGCATGGCGATGGCCGTGACCACGGCGGGGGCGGTGTCGGTGATGTCGTCCCAGTCAAGCTCGGCAATACCGCGTGCCATCATGCAGGCCACAAAGAGCAGCGCCGGTGCGGTGGCATAGCCGGGGATCGCGCTGACCACGGGCAAAAAGAACAGCGAGAGCAGGAACATGCCGGCAATGACCACGGCGGTAAGCCCGGTACGTCCGCCCGCGTTTACACCGGCCGCGCTCTCGATGTAGGTCGTGGTGGTCGAGGTGCCAAACATGGCGCCGCCGATTGTAGCGCCCGAGTCAGCCACCAGCGCGTTGCGCAGCCGCCCGATGCGCCCGTCCTTGTCAAGAAAGCCCGCGCGGTGGGAGAGCCCCACCAGCGTGCCGGAGCTGTCAAAGAGGTCCACAAACAAAAACACCAGCACGACCGAAATGAGCCCCATCTCAAGCGCCCCGGCAATATCCATCTGCAGGAAGGTGGGGCTCGGGTCGGGCGGCATCGAGACCACCCCGTCGAACTCGGCAACGCCGAACGGCACGCCAATCAGGCTGACGGCAAGGATGCCGATCAGCACCGCGCCGGGGATCTTGTGGTAACTGAGTGCCACCATGATCACAAACCCCAGCATGGCCAGCAGCGTTGGCGTGGCAGTGAGGTCGCCCAGCGTGACTAGTGTTGCCTGGCTGTCGACCACAACACCCGCGTTTTTGAGCGCAATGATGGCCAGGAAAAAGCCAATACCGGCCGATATGGCCATTTTGAGGGCCATCGGAATGGCATTGATGATCCACTCGCGGATGGGCAGCAGCGAGATGATCAAAAACAGAATGCCCGAGAGGAACACCGCCCCCAACGCCGTCTGCCAGGCAATCCCCATGCCCAGCACCACGCCGTAGGTAAAGTAGGCATTGAGCCCCATGCCCGGCGCGAGGCCGAACGGGTAATTGGCATAAAGGCCCATGATCAGGCAGCCAAGCACCGCGGCCAGACAGGTAGCGACAAACACCGCATCCCAGTCCATCCCCGTATCGGACAGGATGCTCGGGTTGACCACCACGATGTAGGCCATGGTCAAAAATGTGGTCAGCCCGGCGAGCACCTCCCGCCTGACGTCGGTGCCGTTTTCGGCCAGCCCAAAGAATCGCTCCAGCATGGTTTTTGCCCCCCAAAAGTACCAAAGGCAAAGAGCATAGCGCAGATGTCGCGCTGCGGCATTAGCTGATCTGTCACAAAGCGTTCACGGCGTTGTAACGGGGTGCCAATAACGTCATCGGTTCATATCTTAACGGGAGACTCGCGATGAATCGATTTAGCGCCCTGGCGCTTGCAGCGCTTTTCAGTGGTGTGGCCGCTGCGCAGCCCACCTCATCCATCACGGTGACCAGCGTCGAGGACTCGGGCGAAGGCTCGCTGCGCGCCGCCCTTGAGCAGGCCGCCGCCACAGCAGGCCCGGCACGCGTGGTGATCGCGGCCGCCGGCGATATCGTGATCTCCGAGAGCCTGGTCTACACCGGCGAGGCACCGCTCGAGCTCGTCGGCAATGGCCAGCGCGTTCGCACGCATGAAAACGTGGACCTGCTGGTGAGCGCCAACGGCGGCAATCTGGCCGTGAGCGATCTGGCCTTCGAGGGGCCGGGCCAGTTCAGTATCCTCAACCGGGGGGACGTGGATGGCGCGACCGCCGGCAAGGGCATCTTCATCGATGTGCGCGACGACCAGACCGGCCTTGTCGAGCTGGTGCTCGATAATGTGATCGTCAAGGGCGTGGCCAACCATGGCATCCATGTCTCCGACTGCACCCTGGCTGATGACTGCGGTGGTGGTGCCGGTGGCGGCGGTGAGGGCTCGCCGGCCTCCATCAGCGTTCGCCTGAACAACGTCACGGTTGATGGCGTTGGCAACGGCAAGTTCGATGCCGATGGCCTGCGCGTCGATGAGCGTGGCGAGGGCGATATCCATCTGCACACGATCGGCAGCGAGTTTGCCCGCGTGGGTGCCGATGGCCTCGAGCTTGACGAAGGCCAGGCCGGCAGCATCCACGCCACCACCCTTCGCACCGCATTCATCGACAACGGCGCCTACTGCGATCCGGCCATGCTCGAGTCGTTCATGCCGGCCGAGCCCGAGGGCGAGTTCGACGATGGCGAGCGCCAGCCCTCCGAGATCCCGCAGGCGGTCTCCGGGTCACCGGATGACGGCTGCTTTGAGTACAACGTCGATACCTACGACTCGGGCGCCGTCGAGGAGTACGAGATCGCCATCGACGTCGATGATGGCATCGACTTTGACGAGGCCGACGACGGCGATCTCAACCTCACCATGATCAACAGCCTGATCAGCGGCAACTACGATGAGGGCGTCGACATGGACGAGGCCGGTGCCGGTGGCGGCAACCTCAACTACATCAATACCGTTGCCTACGGTAACGCCGATGACGGTTTCAAGATGTCCGAGGAGGACGCGGGCGGCATCAACGGGATGATGTTGGGCGCCGTCTCACGCGACAACGGCGGCAAGGGTGCCGTCTTTGAAGAAGAGGACGGCGGTGATGTCCGCGTGCACGTGGCCGACACCCACACTGCCAATAATGATGACAGTGATGACACCGGCCTCGAGGTGGTCCAGGACGATGCCGGTGAAGGCGAACTGATCGTCGAGGCGAGCACCATCGAAGACGGCATTGATGCCGAGGGCGTGACAGTCACGCAGTAAGCGGCCTTTTTTACTGGTTATGCCGGCGATAGACCTGCGTCTCACCGTTGCCATCGACCAGCAGCGTCTCGTAGGCGTCCTGCTGGCTGCCCATCTCCATGCCCGGTGACCCAATGGGCATCCCCGGAACCGTCAGGCCAGCCGCGTCTGGCCGCTCAGAGAGCAGGCGGCGGATTTCATCGGCATGCACATGCCCCTCGATGAAGTAGCCATCCACTACGGCCGTATGGCACGACGCGAGGCCGGGATCGATATCGAAGCCGGCCTTGATGTCATTGAGCTGCGCATGGTTCACGTCAAACGCCCTTACCTCGAAACCGCTCGCTTGCAGGTGCTCGACCCAGGCCGTGCAGCAGCCGCATGTGGGCGTTTTGGCGACGTTGATTTGGGGGGAGTCCGTGGGTTCTGACGCCCCGGTGGCAAGGGCGGGCGCACCGGCCGCCACCAACATAAGTGCGATGGAAAGGGCAATGAATCGTGTCATCACGGTATGGATCCTCCAGATACTTAACCCCCATGATAACCGCTCCACGCGACCTGCACGGACCCACCACACAGCTTGACCCCCAGCCCCAAACCCCCCATAATCCGCGCTTCCAACAAAGCGCCTGTAGCTCAACTGGATAGAGCACCTGACTACGGATCAGGAGGTTGGGGGTTCGAATCCTCCCGGGCGCGCCA
>CAJXMI010000069.1 GCA_913056145.1 uncultured Spiribacter sp. | reverse complement strand
CCCGCCTCCCCCGACTGGACCTTTGCCGCGCTGCCGCATGTCTCCGAGCCACTGACTGGCGATGTGGCGCGGGTGCTCCTTGCCATGGACGCGCCCGACACGGCGCGCTGGGGCGCACCGGTTTCTGCCGCGCGAGTCGCCACGCTGTTTGATGACCTGCAGCTCCATCCCCTGCGCGAGCCACTGCTCGAGCGTCTGGCTGCTGCCCTCACCCGCTACTGGCACTACACGGCATTTGCGGTGCTATTGGTAATTGCCGCGCTCCTCTACCACGCCTGGGTTCAGCATCAAGCCTATCGCCACGCCCGCGCGCTGGAGGCCACGCAGCTTGCGCTGCGTGACCGCGAGCGCGCCCTTGCCACCCAGCAGAACCGCAACATCTCGGGTGAGTTGGCGGCCACGCTGGCCCATGAAATCAACCAGCCGCTGGCGGCCATTCGGCACTATGCCGAGGGCGGACTGCTGAGGCTGGAGCGCCAGTCCCCCGACAGCCCACTGCGCGAGCCCCTGGAGCGGATTGGCACCGAGGCCGGACGCGGCGCCGACATCATCGAACAGGCCCGCAACTGGATCCGTCAGGCCCGGCCGTCGCTCGAAGCCCTTGCCGTTGCCCCGCTGTTCGAATCCGCCATCGACATGGCCCGGCACCGGCTTGAGCGCCATGGCATCGATATCTGGCCCGAGGTAACGCCACCGGAGTTGGTTATCAAGGCCAATCGGCTTGCCCTCGAGCAGGTCCTCGGCAACCTTATTGGCAACAGCCTGGATGCTTTTGCCGCGGTCGGAACAAGCGGTTGGATCGCGCTGCGTGCCGCCCCGGCGACGACATCTGACAGCGATGAGTCGGGCCGGGTCCAGATCATCGTGGAGGATAACGCCGGCGGCTTTGACGAAAAGCGCCTGGCCCAGCCCTTTGCGCCGCTTGAGAGCAGCCGCGACGACGGCCTGGGGCTGGGGCTTGTGATCTGCCGCCGCCTGATCCGCCGCCATGGCGGTGAACTCACGCTTGCCAATCATCCGGCCGGCGGTGCCCGTGTCACGATCGACCTACCCACGGACAAGTCATGACCGCAGATAACCCATCCAGCCACCGACTCCCCGTGCATCTGGTGGACGATGATGCAGGGGTCGCCGACGCCTGTCGCTATCTACTGGCAGAACTGGATCATGCCGTTACCTACTGGTCGAGCGGCGAGGCATTTCTGGCCGGGGCCAAACTGGATGAGCCAGCCATTGTTTTGCTGGACATGCGCATGCCGGGGCTCGATGGCGCTGGCGTGCATGCCGAACTGCGACAGCGCGAGGCCTGTCTGGGGGTCATCATCCTCACCGGACATGGCGACATCGACATGGCCGTTGAACAGATGAAAGTCGGCGCCATCGACTTTTTACAAAAACCGGTTGCTGCCGCAGCCCTGGCGGCGGCCCTTGAGACCGCCGGCCAGCGAGCGCGCCAGTGCGCGGCCGAGCGCGATCTGGCCCACCGCGCCGCCGCCTTGAGCGCCCGCGAGCGCGAAATTGCCGATCTGATCTGCCGCGGCCTGACCAACCGCGACATCGGGACCGCGCTCAGCATTGCCGTGCGCACCGTCGAGGTCCATCGCGCGCGGGTTGTCGACAAGCTGGGGGCCACCAACAGCGCCGAGCTGGCGGCCTTGTGGCAGCGCTTGCAGTGAACCTGGCCCGGAGCGGCGGCTAGAAGAACTGCACCAGGCGAATCTGCACGGACTCCTGCAGCTCAAGGTCACTGCGGTCGTTGACCGGGCCCTTGTAGCTCACATTGAGTCGGGTACCAGGCCCCAGGGTAAACAGGCCCCACAGCCCATAGCGCTCGCGGTTGACCGAGTCGCTCCAGTCGTCGCCGTCGATGCGGAATTCCGCGCCCCGATCAATGTAATAGCTGGTGGCGAGCGTAACGGCCGGATGGAGTCGCCAGGCAAGCGATGTCTGGTAACTGATGTAGGGCTCGACTTCGAGGGTAGCAGGGGATTGGGGGACAAGGGCCGGGCCAGCACCCGTCATCGTCATTTCCACCCGATCACCAATAAACTCGTCATTATCCTCAAACACCATCACATCAGCGGCGATATTCCATTCGAGCTGATCGGTCAGGCGCTGCTGGAACCCGGCCTGAATAATGCCCGCAAAGCGGTTATTGCCGGGGTTGAGGTTAACCCCCACGGTCTTGTCGGCGTCATACTCGCCCGTGGGCGCAATAAGATAGCCAGCCACTCCCAGAAAGCGCCCGGCCTCGGGGTCGGCGTAGGGCCAGACGGCCAGCGCAAGGGCCAGATCCCCCACGCCGCTGCCCGCCTCCACATCCACCAAATCGGTGGCGGTGCTGTCCACCGAGAAGTCGACCATGGGCAGCTCGCCATACCCGTACGCTGGCATGCCGCCGATCTCAAAGCCATGCCCAAAGCGCAAATTGACGCTCTGCCGCTCGATGCGGGTGGGTAACGCCGTCCCCTGCAGCTCGAGCGCACCCTCTACGGTACGCTCCGCCAGCTCGATACTGACCCCGGTGACGCCTGCAGGGGGCGCGATACCATCCAGCGGCCCCAGATCGAGCGCGGCGGCACGGCCGCCCACAAGACAGCCAGCCAGAATTAATGGCGCCCAATGGCCCCTGTGTTTGAACTCCACCAAAACAACCTCGATCAACCCGGGGGAAGTATGGGACAGCCCGGATATAAGTTCCAGTCAGGGATTTTCCGCAAACTTCAGAATTGCAGCTCGCGCAGCAACACCGCATAGACCCGGCGCAGCCCATCGGCCAGACGGCTGCGTGGCTGCGAGCGCATGACCACCTCACCGAGCTGCCGGGTGGCCGCAGGCACTGAGGCCGGTGATGCGCGGGTAAATGCGACCAGATAGTGGGCGCCATCAAGGGGTGGTTTGCCATTGCCCGCAGTGGTGGCGGCGCCGTTGCCAGCCCCACCGCCAGCCGGCCCGCTCGCGCCCGCCGCTGCGGCCACGGCAATGGGGCCGCCGGCCCCGCGTGCCATCTCCGGATAGGGCAATCGCTCCACGGGTACAACCGTGCGCAGATCGGGCGTCACGGCAAAGTCCTGCCGCCGCGGCCAGGCCGCGTGAAACCGCGCATCGGCGGTTGTATCCAGTTGCTCCAGCTGCTCCGGCCTTAGCAACGCGCGAATGCGCAGCCGCTCCGGATGGACCACCTCGGCCAGGCGGGCGTCAGCACCAACCCACTCACCCACCCGGGGCAGCCTGTCTCCCTCAATCCGGCCGGCCATGGGGGCGGTCAGCGTGAGCGCGGCAAGACGGGCATTAACCGCATCCTCACGCTCAACGATGTCCTGCAGCCGGTCACGTAGCAACGGCAGAGCCCCACGGCTCACCTCACCGGCAGTGAGGGCCTGTTCGGCCGCTCTACGACGAACAGAAAGACGCGCCTGCTCGGCCATAAGCGCCGGTGACGCAAGCTCCAGCAGCACATCACCGGCGACCACGCTATCACCCGGCGCCACTGCCACACCCTTCACCCGCGCCGGTTCGGGCGCGTAGATGGCCTGGCGCTCCGCCTCAAGAACCGCCGGCACACTCAGCTGACGCGGCAATGGCACCGCCAGCCACACCAGCACCCCGACAATCCCGACAGCCACCAGCGCGCGCACGGGTGAAAAGCGCATCTCCCCTCTCCTTTTCCACCACACGCCCATTTCCCGTATGACCGGCCGGGCGATGAACCAGTAGATCTCCACAACAAACAGAAAAATGCCCAGCACCTTGAACGCCAGGTGATAAACCAGCAACGCGATACCCAGAAACAGGAAAAACCGATAAACCCATGTGGCGTAGGCATATATCAGCACGGTACGGCGTTTGTGGGCATCCCAATGCTCCGGGCATGGGTCATCGATGCCAAAGAGCACCCGGCGCAACTGCCAGCGCCCCAGCGCAAAGCCGCGATGTTGCAGGTTCTCGACGCCGATCCAGTCCGAGAAAAAATAATAGCCATCGAATCGCAGGAGCGGGCTCAGGTTGACCAGTGCCGAGGTAAGCCAGCCGGTCGTGGCCAGATAGAACGCGGCGGCGCGCCACTGCCCGTCGGGCAGGATCGCCCAGGCAAAGGTAGCCAGGCAGGCAATGTAGATCTCGAGCTTGAGCCCGGCCAGCACCACGCCCATGCGCCGGGCCCGGTCGCGGACCCGCCAGGTATCGGTGGTGTCGGTGTAGAGAATCGGAAACAGCACAATAAGCGCAAGGCCCATCGAGGCCACCCGACAGCCCAGCCGCTTGGCCGCATAGCCATGGGCGAACTCGTGCAGGATCTTGATGACCACAAAGGAGATGCCATAGAAGATAAGGCCTCCTGCGCTCAGCGACTCACGGAAAAAAGCGATAAAGGCATCCAACTGCCGACTGACCAGAAAGACCCCCACCCCGCCGAGCGCGATCACCGTCATGACCACCCAGCGCTGATAGAGCCATGCAACGGCTGGCAGCGTACGCCCCAGAAACCGATCGGGCCGCAGCAGGGGAATGCGCACAAAAAGATAGTTATGCAGCAACGTTGCCTCGGTGCTGCGCTTGCCGGCCTGCGCCCGCTTGACCAGGCGCTCGGCACCGGCCGTGTCGCGCGATCGGATCAGGTCATTGCGCGCCAGAAAAACCACCAGCTCATCAAGATCCTGCGCCTCAATGGCAATGCCGTGCTCCTCCAGCCCCTGCAAAAACTCACCCGACTCGGCGCCTTCCCGCCAATGCCGAAGGAGTTCGAGCGCCCGACGCCCAATACTGAAATAGCGGTTTTGCGTGGGATCAAAGATCAGCCAGCGCCGGTCCCCGTACTCATCCGCCTGCTCATCAAGCAGTTTGAGGTCATGGCGCAGCGGCGGCAGATGGGTAACACCGCTCATCACAGGTTAAAGGTCTGCGCCACCCAGGTGATCGGCCGGCGAAAGAGGAACATGAACAACGTGCTCGGCTCGCCATACAGTTTGACGATGCCCTGCGCGCCTATGCGCAGATCTCCGGGGTCACCGGTGTAGCGCGCCACCCCGCGATAAACGGTCAGACCGTCGGGCGTTTGCGTTGGCACGAATGACAGGCGATCGAGACGGGCCTCAATCACATCCAGCGGGCGACTATCCAGAAAGAGCCGCACACGCGCTTCAGCCGCCAACGGGATCGCATCGGCGACCGGCAAGCGCACAGTAATCTGCGTGTTGCCCGGATCCGCAATGCTCAGGATTCGCTCGCCGGTTTGCACCGGTCGGCCGCGCCAGGCGCTGCGGTCTTCCAGAATGGCAACGCCTGCCTCCGGTGCCCGCACCTGGGCTCGGGCAAGACGGGATTCCGCATGCGCCAGCTCGGTCTCGGCCAGCGTGACCCGCGCCTCGAGCTCGTTAATGCGTGCCTTCTCCTCGGCCGAGGCAAAGGCGGCCTGCTGCACCGCTCGCAGCTCACTGCGCGCCACAAACAGCTCCTGGCGCGCGATCTGGACGGCGTTATCCAATTCATCGGTTTCCAGGACGACCAGCGACTCTCCCCTGGCAACCGACTGATTAGGAGAGACCCGTACCCGCTCGACCACGCCATTCAGCGGTGCTGCGATAACGACCGCATCCCGGGGGCTGATTTCGGCCTGGGCCGTTACGCTCAGGCGAAAGGGAATCAGGGCCGTCACGGCTATCAGGCCTAGCGCACTGAGCGTAATCACGCGCGCGAGGGGCAGTCGGCCCACTCGCAGGCGGCGTTTGGCAGACTGAGCCGCTAGCGCATGCCCCATGCTGCCGGCCAGGTGCTCCAGCACCTCGCGCTCGGCAAGGCGCAGCCGCGACTGGCGAAAAAGCAGCAGGACACCCAGTGTGCGCTCGGGGCGCCAGGGGTCGGGCAGACGGATGCGAACGACCACCGGAGCGGCCAGATCGCGCCACTCAGCCTGAAGGGCAGAATCAACCGCCGATGTCGAATACTCGCTGACATGCGCGGCCGAGGCGGCATCGGGCGGCGGCCCTTCGGCACCCGTTTCTCCGGGCCGAAGCCTGGCAAGGCCCGCTTCCAGCCGCTCGGAAAACACCACAAACGGCGCGGTGCGGTCGACCCGCGCCACGTCCGACACTTGCACCGCCCGCCGGTTACGATGGCGCCCGCCCAGCAGCAGCACTGCATTGACATAACCAACGATCGGATCAAGGCCACTAACGATGCGCTGGCCCAGCTCGGCCCGGGTGCCGGCGGCGCGCAGCCCCGCTTCGTACTCAAGGAGACGCGCCGCCTGTTCAGATGTCGCCATGGCTCAACCGATTCAAAGCGCCTCCAGCGCCGAGCCCAGGCTCGATACCCGCTGCTCACCGGCCTCGGCCTCGGCCTGCAGCTGCTCCATAAAGCCGGTGAAGGCGGGATCGGCCGAGGCAGCAGGCGCATCCCCGGTGCCCGCCTCGCCCGGCGCGGCCGTGCCCTCCACCTCAACCTCGATGGTTTCGGTCTGGCCATCGGCATACCGCACGGTCAGGCGAACCTTGTTGACGAGCCCTTGCACCGAGCGGTCAACCCGGAGCTCGCCGGTGGCCGGGTTGTATTCCACGCCGGCGGGTGCCGGTGAGCCGTCCTCGAGCGACACCTCATAGGCCTCGGCGCCGGAGGCAAGCTGATCCTCGACCTGCAGCACCAGCGAGCCATTGTCGATCCGCGCCTCGACTACGCGCAGGTTGCCCACCGCGCCGGCCGAAGACCCTTCGCCCCCGTCGCTGTAGACCACACTGCCGTCACTGGCCACGCTGACGCGAACCGAGCTGGTGCGCGCCTGCGGCGCCTCGGCGCTGGCCTGGGTCTGACTCTGTCCCTCGGCCTGCTCGGAGGCTTCGGACTGTTCCGAGGATTCGGCCTGCTGCTGCTCAGCCTCCGCCTCAGCGGATTCGGACTGCTCGGAGGATTCCGATTGTGGCTGACCCGCTTCGGGCTCGCCCGCCTGAGTCTGCTCTGCATTGGCACCTTCGGCCGGCCCGGTGCTGGTCGTCTCACCGCGCACGGCGCCCAGGCCCTCGGTGGCCGCCGCATTCGCGCTGCCCGCCGAGACGTTGCCAGTGGGCAGGCCACGGCGCTCCAGGCTTGGCAGACTGCCGCCATCACTGGACAGGCCTTCAGGCAGGGGCCGGTTCGGCGCCGAGGGCGCCGCCGCCTCGGGCGGCGCCACGATCAGCAGCTCGAAGCTGCGGCTCGCCGTCGCACCATCGGAATCAACGGCCGTGACTTCAATAATGTAGGTGCCGATATCGGTGGGCCGGCCCGAGATCACGCCCGTGTCATGGTCAAGCGTCAGCCCCGGGATCATGCCCTCGGTCGAGCCATCCGCATAGGCGTCCGCCAGCTGCCCGTAGATCGGGTTGCCGTTGCCATCGGTATCGAAGAGATCAGCCGGGGCCGGCCCTTCCAGCACTTCGCCCGTACTCGGCTTGGTGGAGGTGATGGTAAAGAAGATGTTCTCCCGCAGCCCGGCGCGGCTCTCCGCAACATCCGCCTTGCCTTCCGGCACACCCTCCCGTGCCAGATCCTCGGTGACATCACGATCCACGAACAGGCGCGAGATGTCATAGATCAGGTTGCCGTCGCCCACCGGCGTAGCGTGCTCACGGCCCTCCAGGCTCAGTGTGTAGACGTTGAGCTCACGCCCCTCGTCGTTGTCCAGATAATCCCGGCCGAACTGCCAGAGATGATCGACATTGGGCAGGTTGCCATTGTCGTCCACCAGCACCTTGACCGGATCATTGGTGCCGATCACGCGCACCGTGATGGCGTGCTCGGTGTAGGCATCGGTCGCACTGCCGATGTCATCCCGGGCGATATCCCAGGTGACGGTCTGGTCATCAGTCACACGAACGGTGTAGGTGATATCCATGACCTCGTTCTTGTCGAGGTAGTCGAAGGCGGCGGCCGCCTCGCCGCTCGCATCAAAGGTCCAGGTCAGCGTAGCGGTGGCGGCTGTCTGGTCAACGTCATTGAAATCGCCCTGGATCAATTCGTCGGCTACCTCTTCATTGATCTCAGCCGCGAACAGTGACCGCAGAGTGGCCTCGTCGGGCTGGCGCGGATCCGGGGTCAGACGGTCAGCGGGGGCATCCCCATTGGCGTTGGCGGTAGAGGCGTAGTGCTCGACCTTGACAGCCGTTACACCGTTTCCGGCCTCACCCGACAGTGGGGAGCCGTCGGAATTGGCGCCGACCAGCGTAAAGTCATCTCCCGCATCCGGGTCATACAGGCCCAGCGTGCCGCTGACCTTGAACGGCAGGTTCTGGATATCGCTGGTGGCGAGCGTGCCCTGATTGTCCTCGCCCGCCTCGGCGATCACTTCAAAATCGCTGTGGGTGTCGCGTGCCGCAAGATCAATCTCGTCGTCATGCGACGCCGCGGTGGTGTCGATGGTTGTGAGGCCGGCCGACTCCGCCGTGTAATCCCGCTCGTCGGACTCCTCGCGTCGATCGTCGGCGGCGAGCCCCTTGCCATCGATGACATCACTATCGGGATAGCTGTGCGGCCGGGCACTGGCGCCATCGCTGTAGCGATCATCCACGTCCGCCAGCACTTCGGGGTACATGTTGACGCGGGTGAGGATGACGTCATTTGCACCCAGGCCATTGTCACCGCCGGTCCCGTCGCCATCACTGTCGCCGATGTAGCTCAGACGGAAGTCGTAGCCGTCAAAGCGCAGGATGTCGCCTTCGTTGACGCGGGTGCGCGTATTGCCCTGATCGTTGAGCGCGACGTCGTTATCGGTATCGACCGTGTGGTTGCCACGATCATTGCTCTCGGCATAGGTGAACTGGTTGATGATCGGGTTATTGGCGTCGTTGTCGATCAGCACAAACACATCGCCGCGGGCCGGAATGAAGGGCGCATCACTACGTTTGCCGTGCCGGTGCAGGGTGCGGGCGATCAACTCCTTGCCGGCGCCGCTCTCGCCGATCAGCGCGACTGCCTCGCCGCTGGCAACGCCGAGATTGATGGCGGTCAAGACCTGCTCGTCGTCACCGAACCCTTTCGAGACGTCTTCGTATACGAGGGACTGTTGGGCACCTGTTTCACTATCCCGAGCGTCTCGTTCGGAGGGGGTGTTCGTCGTCTCCGAGACCGGGAGAGGCATTCGAGCATCGAGCAGTGTCTTCGTGTAGTCGTGTT
>CAJXMI010000068.1 GCA_913056145.1 uncultured Spiribacter sp. | reverse complement strand
CTCTTTGCGGCCCCGGAACTGCTGCCCAAGACGATGCAGGGCGTCACCACGGAAGTCCTCGGCCAAGACGGCTTCTCGATGGCCCCGATGTATCCGGAGGGCGGGGCCGAGGAGTGGGAAGACCACCTCAGCGGCCTCGACGGCCGGCCCGAACGTGAGTGGACGTGGGGAAGCGTCACCGAGTACTTCGACGCCATCGAGGACAGCGGCGTCGCGCCCAACGTCGCCACGCTCGTCGGCCACGGGACGGTGCGGTACAACGTCATGGGGATGGCCGACCGCGCTCCGAGCGAGGCGGAACTCCGGGAGATGGCCGACCTCGTGACCGAGGCGCTGGAGGCGGGCGCAGTCGGCTTCTCGACTGGGCTGGACTACATGCCACAGGTCGTCTGTGACACCCACGAACTCCAGACACTCGCCGGTCGCTTGAGCGACTACGGCCGGCCTTTCGTCGCCCACATCCGCAACCAGAGCAACGACATCTGGAACGCCCTCGACGAGTTCGTCGACATCGGGAAAGCGGAGGAGATCCCGCTGCACCTCTCGCATTTCAAGCTCATGCACCGGCCCCAGCACGGTCAAGCTGACCGTGCCATCGGGTTCCTCGAAAGCGCTCGCGACCGTGGCGTCGATATCACCGCCGATCAGTATCCCTACACGGCTGGCAGCACGATGCTCGCGGCCGATCTACCGTCGTGGGCCCGATCCGAAGGCCCCGAGACGACCATCGACCACCTCAAGAACAACCGGGAACCGATACGGGAGCATCTCGAACGCGAGATCTCGGACTGGGAGAACATCGTCATCACGAGCGTCGCCAGCGAGGCCAACGAACGGCTCGTCGGCATGAACATGGAGGATATCGCCGAGGAACTCATTTCCGACCCCGCTGTGGCGGTGATGAACCAGCCCGACAGCGCCAGCAGGCCGATGCCCGAGGCGGCCGTGAGCAGCATCAGGGCGCCGCCCAGCAGCAGTCGGCCGCGATACGGGCGGAGCATGGCGATGTAGGGGCGCAACTCATGCATCGTGCGCGGCCTCCAGGACGCCCTGGCGGATGTCATAGCGGCGCCCGGCAATGGTTCGCAGGGCCTGGTCATGGCTGGCGATCACAATGATCCGGCCCTCGGCGGCCAGCTCCTGCAGTCCACCGATCACATAGCCCTCGGTGTCGGCATCCAATGCTGCGGTGGGCTCGTCCAGAAGGATCAGTGGCGCCGGCGAGACCAGCGCACGGGCCAGTGCCACGCGCTGCGCCTGTCCCCCGGAAAGCCCCACTCCGCGCTCCCCAACCAGCGTATCGAGGCCGTCGCTCAGCCGCTCGGCAAACTCGCTCACGCCGGCGCGCCGCGCCGCGGCCTCCAGATCGGCAGTGGCCACCGCCGGTGCCCCCAGCCGGATGTTGGCGCGGAGGCTGGCGTTGGCAATGAATGCCGGCGCGCCCAGCCAGCCGATGCACGCATCATCAAGATCACGCTGGATGCGCCCGGCCGCGGGCTCGAGCAAACCCGCGAGAGCAAGCAGCAGGGTGGTCTTGCCACTGCCCGATGGGCCCTCGATCAAAACCGTGTCGCCGGCGCCTGCCGTGAGGGTCGGGACACGCAGCACAACGCCCCGCTCGGGTCGCTCGAGCACCAGATCCCGGGCGCTAAGGGCCGGCTGGGTTACCGCCTGGCCCGGGCGGGCGGCCTGCCCGGTGTCCGGGGAGGCCTCGAGGGCCTCGAAGCGGAGCAGAAGCTCTGCGGCGCCAAGCGCCGTTGCGCGGTCATGGTAGTGCTGCGCCAGGGTGCGCAGAGGCTGGAAAAACTCGGGCGCCAGCAACAGTACGAACAGGCCACTGAACAGGGTGAGTTGGGGTGCCGGGCCAAACTCGATGTAGCCGAGCAGGCCAAACCCGACATAGATGGCGATCACCGCGATGGCCACGGAGGCAAAGAACTCCAGAACCGCCGACGACAGAAAGGCAACGCGTAGTACGCGCATGCTGCGATGGCGGTATTCATCGGATCCGGCCAGGATGCCCTCGGCCGCCTCATCAGCCCGGCCAAAGAGCTGCAGGGTAGTCAGGCCGCGTACCCGGTCCAGGAACTGCCCCGACAGGCGGGCCACGGCCTCGAATTGGTCACGGTTCAGGCGCTCGGCGCCCATGCCGACCAGCGCCATGAACAGCGGAATGAGCGGTGCCGAGAGCAGCAGAAAGGCGCCCGCGATCCAGTCCAGGACAAAGGCGGTGATGACGATGGCAAGCGGGATGATCACGGCCACGGTCATCTGCGGGCGATAGCGGGCAAAGTAGCCGTCGAGCGCGGTGACCTGCTCGGTCAGCTGGCTGGCGGTCTCGCCCGTGTCCTGTCGGGCCAGGCCGACCGGGCCCAGTTGCTCGGCATGATCGACCAGCCGCTCGCGCACCCGCTGACGCACCTGACTGGAGGCCTCGATGGAGGCGCGTGAGCGCAGGATCTGTGCAAGCGGGCGCAGCAGCACCACGAGTACGAGGGCCACGGAGGGCATGACAAGGGTGTCGAGCGCGGTGGCCGCCATGACCACCTGCTGCACCAGCCAGGCCACAAGCCCCGCCTGGGCGATAATCAACAGCCCCTCGAGCACCCCGTACAGGGCCGCCAGCCGCAGGCGGCCGGCCACGGCCCGGCCTTCCCGGGCGAGCCAGGCGGCGGGTGTCATTGCCTCAGTGGTATCCCTCGCCCGCCCGGACCTTGCCGCGGAAGACCCAGTAGGTCCAGGCGGTATAGCCCAGCACCACCGGAATCACGAACAGCACTCCGATCAGCAGAAACAGCTGGGATTCCCGCGCCGAGGCGGCGTCGTAGAGGGTGTAGTCCGGCGGCACCACATAGGGCCACTTGCTGGCCAGCAGCCCGAGGTAGGTGAAAATGAACAGCCCCATCGTCGCTACGAACGGGATGCCCTCGCTGCGGCGGTTGACCGCCCGGATGATCGCCCAGGCGCAAGCCAGTGCCCCGGCCGGCAGCAGCCAGATCGAGAACAGGTTGCTGAACCAGCGATCGCGGACGAACTCGTCGACCAGCGGCGTCCAGAAACTGATCACGAGAAACACCCCGAGCACGCCGGCCAGTAGTTTGGGGGTAAGGCGATAGGCCCAGTCCTGGGTCTCGCCCTCGGTTTTCATGATGAGCCAGGTGCTTCCAAGCAGCGCATAGCCAATGACAAGCCCGATGCCCGTCAGCACCGTGAAGGGTGTCAGCCAGTCGAACGCGCCGCCCACATAGACAAAGTTTTCGGTCTCGAAGCCCTGAATGTAGGCGCCCACGACGATGCCCTGGGCCAGCGCCGCCACGGTAGAGCCAATGGCAAATGCCGCACTCCAGTAGCCTTTGCTGGCCGGGCTTGCCTTGAAGCGAAACTCAAAGGCCACACCGCGAAAGATGAGCCCGGCCAGCAGCAGGAAGACGCCGAGATACAGCGCCGGCAGCAACACCGAGTACACCAGTGGGAATGCCCCCAGCAGACCCGCGCCCCCCAGGACCAGCCAGGTCTCGTTGCCGTCCCATACCGGGGCGACCGAGTTCATCATGAGATCCCGCGACTCCTCGTGCGGGGCGAAGGGATAGAGAATCCCGACGCCCAGATCAAAGCCGTCCATCAGGACATACATGATGACCCCGAAGGCGATGATGACCGCCCAGATCATGGTGAAGTCGATCATGTCCAGTCCCCTTTGACGGGCGCAGCGGGGCTGGCGTCGGGGATAGGCCCTCCGGCCGACAGCGGCCGCTTGGGATGTGCGCCGGCTTCGTCAGCGCCCGGTTCAACCTCGGCCATGCCGCCCTGGACAACGCGCCAGAGGTAATAGCCACCGGAGGCATACACCACCGCATAGACCGCCATGTAGCCGATCAGGCTGACCAGCGCCATCCAGCCGGTCAGCGAGGGCGTGACACCCTCGGCAAAGCTGACCATGCCGTAGACAAGCCAGGGTGCACGCCCGGCCTCGGTAGTGAACCAACCGGCTACCACGGCAATAAAGGGCGCCGCGATCATGATGGGCAGAAAGCGATGAAAGCGCCCCGGCTCATACAGCTGGCCCTTGATGCGGAGGAACAGAGCCCAGAGTCCAACCGCGATCATCGCAAAACCAATCCCTACCATGATCCGGAAGGACCAGAACACGATGGCAACCGGTGGCTGCTCCTCGGGCGCCACCTCGGTGATCCCCGGCACCACCCCGTCCGCCGAATGCGTCAGGATGATGCTGGCAAGGTTGGGGATGCCAAGCTCGAAGCGGTTTTCCTGGGCGGCCTGATCGGGCAGGGCAAAGAGCAGCAGCGGTGCGCCGGCCTGTGTCTCCCAGTTGCCCTCCATGGCGGCTACCTTGGTGGGTTGGTACTCAAGCGTGTTGAGGCCGTGGAAATCGCCGATCACCGCCTGGGCCGGGGCCAGGAACAGGATCATCCACAGGCACATGGACAGGGCCTTTTTGTTGGCCTCGACCATGTGGCCCTTGAGCAGATACCAGGCGCTCACGCCCGCGACCACAAAGCTGCCGGTCAGGAAGCTCGCCACGGCCATGTGCGTAAACCGGTACGGGAACGACGGATTGAAGATGGCCTCGGCCCAGCTGCGCACATGCAGCATTCCATCCTGGAACTCGACGCCGGCCGGTGTGTGCATCCAGCTATTGGCCACCAGGATCCAGAACGAGGAGATAAAGGTGCCGAGCGCCACCATGATGGCCGCAAACAAGTGGGTGCCCCTGGGGACCTTGTCGCGTCCAAACAGCAGGACGCCAAGGAACGCCGCCTCGAGGAAGAACGCGGTCACGACCTCGTAGCTCAGGATGGGCCCGAGGAAGTTGGCCGACATCTGGGCGAAATTGCTCCAGTTGGTACCGAACTGGAAGGACATGACGATGCCCGACACCACGCCCATGCCGAAGGCCACGGCAAACACCTTGGTCCAGAAGCGCGACAGCTGCGCCCAGGCCGGGTTGCCGGTTTTGAAGTGCAGGCCCTCGAGCAGCGCGATGTAAGACGCCAGGCCGATGGTGAACACCGGGAAGATGGCGTGGAATGACACCACAAAGGCGAACTGAATGCGGGACAGGAGAATTGGATCGAATTCCATGCTGACAGCCTCTCAGGTCAACAGCGGGTTTCGGGCGGTCGTGACCGTCCGTTCGACCTCCTTCGGGGAGGTGCTCCGGCGTGCGGCATGGTGGGCCCGCAGCAACCCTTCAAGCGCTACAGCGAGGTGGCTCCACCCCGGCAATGTCGCGCAGCGTATTGTTATCCCTGATCTCGACCAGCCCGCGCTCCAGGTGCACACAGCCTCGGCGCTCGAACTCCTTTAGCAGCCGGCTGATCACCTCGCGGGCCGTGCCCAGCTCCACCGCCAGATCCTGGTGGGTGACGCTGAGCCGGCCGTCGCACTGGCGCTGCAAAAGCCGCTCGGCAAGGCGCCGGTCCATCCGCTGGAAGGCGACCTCCTCGATGACCAGCATGAGCGACTGCAGACGCCGGCCGTAGCTCTCGAGGACGCCCTGTCGAAATGTCGGCTCCTCGTCGATCAGGCGCTCTGTCAGCGCCGTGGGCAGCACCAGGGCCCGGGTGTCGGCCTCGACAATCGCCTCGGACTGATGGCTGCCGTTACTGAGCAGACAGGCGAGCGAGAGCGGACACATTTCGCCCCCTTTGATCCGATAGAGGACGATTTCGTTCCCCGATGCGCCCATCATTTGCACTCGAACCTCGCCGTCGATCACCAGCGGCAGGCCCTCGCAGCGCTCGCCGGGGGCGAAGACCCGCGTGCCGGCAGGCAGCGTTACCCGTTGCCCGTCGCGGGCAATCGCGTTGCGCGCGTCGGCGCTGAGCCTGTCAATGGCCGGATGCGTCAGTGCCATTTCCTGATCTGAATCATGATGCGCCATGAACTGTCCCTGCCTGTGTGACTTCATCACTGATGATCCGACAAGCAACCGCGCCTACTGGATCCGTCCTGACCCATCATTTTTATAGGAGTCATGAACGCATGATCAAGCAAAACGTTGGAACAATCGACCGTGGAGTACGAGCAGGCGCTGGCCTTGCACTGATCGCCATGGCCGTTCTGGGCGATGGCATGGCCTGGGGCTGGATCGGCCTTGTGCCGCTCGCCACCTCGGTAGTCAGTTTTTGTCCAGCCTACACCCTCATTGGGATGAACACCTGCCGCAAATAAGGATATGACGCCATGAAACGCACCAAAACCTTTTTCAGCCTTGCCGCCACATTGCTACTGGCCATGCTGGCGGCGCCCGCGATGGCGCAGCAGGACGCCGACATGCTCACCATTCTCACCAGTGACGAGGATGAGACCCAGGCCATGGCCCTGATCCTGACGATGCAGGCCATGCAGAACGGCGTCACGCCGCAGGTGTTGCTCTGCGACGACGCCGGGGATCTGGCCGTCAGCTCGGAAGCGGATGACTCGGACGTCCTGCGCGGCCCCGATGCGTCTGCTGCACAGATGATCCAGCGCCTGGTGAACAACGGCGTCACCGTTGATGTATGCGCCATCTATCTGCCCAACGGCGAGTACACCGAGGCGGATCTGATTGACGGCGTGGGCGTGGCTCAGCCGCCGGCCATTGGCGCGATGGTGGCCGACCCGGCCGTCCGTCTGTTCACGTTCTGAGACAACCGGAGAGCTTGCCAATGCAAACCGCACGCTATATCCGTCATGCCCTGGCGGGTCTGATTCTGGCCACGCCAGCGCTTGCCATGGCGCAGTCCGGGGGCGGCGTTGACGCTGCCGGCCCGGTGGTGGAGGCCGATTGGGTGCTCGAGCACCGCGATGAGGTCACCCTGGTGAATGCCTCGCGCCGGCCATCAAATTACGATGACACCGGCTTCATCGCGGGTGCGCCCTTTGTGGGCATGGGCGAGTTCCTGACCGAGCGCCCGGGGATGAAGGACAACATCCGTTATCTCATGCCGTCGGCCGCCGAGTTCGAGGCCGTCATGCAGGGCCTGGGTGTGGATGCCGGTGATCATGTGGTCATCGCGCCTGCCGGCGATGCGGTCTATGGCGATGCCACCGTGGCGTCGCGGCTCTACTGGCAGCTGCGCTATTACGGGCATGATGCCGTCTCTGTCCTGAACGGCGGAGTGGCTGCCTGGGCGGCGGCTGGCGGCGAGACCGCAAGCTCACCCGCGGCGTCGGACGGTGGCGGCAGCTACACGGCCGGTTCGCCGCGGGATGGCCTGCTTGCCACCACCGACGAAGTCGAGGCCGTGATTGCCGGTGATGCATCGGCAGCACTGGTCGACAATCGCCCGCTGCAGCAATTTACGGGCCTGGCGGGCCGGGACTACGTGGACGGGCTGGGCCATCTGCCCGAGGCCAGGCCATTGCCGTTCAACCTGTTTGTGGCACCGCGTGATGGCATCGTGTACTGGCGCACGCCCGAACAGGTGCAGAACATTGTGGGCGCCATGCTGCCGCGGATGGATGGCCCGGTTATCGACTACTGCAACTCGGGCCATGTCTCGTCGCTGGCGTGGTTTGCCATGTCCGAGATCGGTGGCATGCCCGATGTTGCGCTCTACGATGGCTCACTGCATGAGTGGACGCTCGATGGCGATCGCTCCCTGGTGATCGGTCAGTAGCCCTTAGTAGTCGCAGTCCATCGCCTTGGCCCGCTCGCGCGTCGCCTGCGGGTCACGGCGGCTGCGCTTGACCTCGGGGCTTGCCTCGGGCCAGCCCTGCAGATGATCCATGGCCAGCTGCGCGAGCATGTCGAGGTGATCGCTGCGGTCGTTGAGCGCGCGCACATAGCGCAGCTCCTCGCCCCCATGCTCTTCAAAGATCTCGGCGTTCTCGCCTTCGATCTCTTCCAGTGTCTCGAGGCAGTCGGCCGAAAACCCGGGGCAAATCACATCCAGCTTTTTCATGCCGGATTCGGCGAGGCCCTTGACCGTCTCGTCGGTGTAGGGCTGCAGCCAGACTTCCCGGCCAAATAGTGACTGGAAGGTAACCTGCCACTCGCCATCGGCCATTTCCAGCCGCTCGGCAACGAGCCGTGCGGTCTTCTGGCACTGACAGTGGTAGAAGTCGCCATTGAGCAGGTAGCGCCGCGGCATGCCGTGGAACGAGAACAGCATCTTCTCGGCCTTGCCGTGCTCCTGCCAGTGCTCACGGATGGTATTGGCCAGCGACTCGATGTAATCCGGGTCGTCATGGTACTGCCCGATCAGGCGCAGCTCGGGGATGAAGCGCCACTTCTTGAGCTCATCAAACACCGCGTCGTAGGTCGATCCGACGGTAGTGGCCGAGTAGTGCGGGTAGAGCGGAAGTACCAGGATCCGCTCGGCGCCTTCTTCGCGCAGCTTGCGCAGGCTGTCGCGAATGGAGGGATTGCCATAGCGCATCGCCAGCTCGACGCTGACCGGGCCATGCAGCCGCTCCTTGAGGCGCTGTTTGATGCCCTCGGTCTGCTTTTTGCCAATGGTGAGCAGCGGCGAACCGCCCTCTTCCCAGACCTCCTGATAGGCCGCGGCCGATTTTTTGGGGCGGGTGCGCAGAATCACGCCGTGCAGCAGCAGCCACCACAGCGGGCGGTTGATCTCTACCACGCGCGGGTCGCCCAGAAATTCGGCAAGATAACGGCGCAAAGCCGGTGTTGTCGGCGCATCCGGGGTGCCGAGGTTGGTGACCAGGACGCCAAGGCGCGGGACGTCGTCGTGGCGGGCATTCGGCTTGGAGCTGTACATCGGCATGAGGGTCGATCCTGCATTGCGGGCGGGTGACGAAGCGGATTCAGACGCTACTGGATCCGGGTATCAGCGCATCATGATAGGCGGTAAGGCGGCCCGGGGAAAATGGATCGAGCCGTACCTTTCGATAGCCGCAGCCTATTGAAGGCGCATTGGCAGGCTCTGGGTCAGCTGGTCAACCAGCACCGCGGCCTGCTCCTGGCGCTGTTTGGACAGGGCCTCGCCCACGATGCCGCCACCCACGGCGCCACCAACGCCGCCGACCACGGCACCGGTGCTATCACCGCCGACCTCCGAGCCAATGATGCCGCCACCGATGGCACCCAGCAGCTGCCCGGCGCGTCGCGTCATGTCCGCACCCGTGCGGGCGCTGCCTGAGGCCGACCACAGAATGGTGCCGTTCTCCACGTCAACCATCTGCGCGCTCATGCTCATGTTGTCGCCGAATTGCGGGATGTTGATCAACACGACGGTGTCGACGTTGAGCACACGCCCCGCCTGC
>CAJXMI010000067.1 GCA_913056145.1 uncultured Spiribacter sp. | reverse complement strand
CAGCCTCGAGCTTGAAGCGGCGGGCGCACTTACGATGGCGACCGGCTCCCTGCTCAGTACCGAGGGCGGCAATGCGCTGCTGGACGCCACAGGTGACATCACGCTGGGCCGGGTGGATGTCTCTGCCACGACAGGCAGTGACGGGCGAATTCGGGTGGAGTCGGACGGCGCGATCAACAACGCGGGACTGAGCACGGCGGCCAACCTTACGGCCGCGGGGGTGCAGCTTGTCGCGCAGGACAATATCGGCTTCGACGCCGACACGTCATCCCCGCCCGTTCGCCTCTCCACCGACACGCTGGCCGCCCGTTCAGTGACCGGTGAGATCCGGGTGCGCAGCGTCAGTGGTGAAGACCTTCAGGTGGGTACCGTGGAGGCAGTCGACGTCAATCGCGTCCAGCTTGATGGCACGCTGCTGGCGGAGAGCGGGAGCTCACTGTCGGGCGTTGAAACCGATGGACAGGGCATCAGCCTGGTCACCGAAGAGGCCGATCTCAACCTCGGCGGCACGGTCACTACCGGCGGCTCGGGCAGCGGTGATATCTCACTGGGCACAACCGGAGGCACGGGTTCGCTGATCGCCCAGGACGGCGTCGATATCATCGGCAACACGCTGGTGGTCAATGTCGCCGGCGATGCGCTGCTCACACGGCCCAACCGCCCGGAGGCCGTGGATGGCACAACGCTTTTTGCCAGTGCCTTTGGCCCGGAGAGTGTCAGTCGCATCAGTGCCAACGTGGGCGGGGCGTTCTATTTTGCCCGCAACGGGGATGTCACGGTTGTCAAAAAACCCGGCGAAAAAGGTGACCCTCCGGGTATTCAGGCCGACTACGTCTGGATTCGCGCCGCGGACAACCTCACGCTCGAGGCCCCGATTGTGCTGAATTCAGATCGCACGGCGCCGGCCGACACCATCGCCAATCGCGGGGTGATCCTGGCTGCGGGCGAGGCGTTCCGCAACAACACCGATGACGGTGCGAATGCCATTCAGGCCGGGGACGCCGGCTGGCTTATCTACGATGTGAACCCGCGCAATGATCTGGCGCGCCTTGGTGAGCTCCAGCCCACCTTCCGCTTCTTTGAGCGCCGCTATGACGATGCAAAGCCCGGGATTCTGCAGCCGCCTGGCAATGGCTATGTCTCGACCATGCCGCTGCGTCTGCCACAGACGCTGGATGTCTCCCTCGACGACAGCGATGGTGGCAATATGGTCACCGTGGGGGCACCGCCGCTGCCGATGGCGCCGGCACCGGTCGATACCACGACGATGCCGCAGCCGCTCGCGATCCCCGGTGCGGATGCGGGCCTGCCGCGCGCCCTGGTGCCCGGCAGCAACGAGCGCGGGCTGGGCGCAAGGCTTGCGGTGGCGGTGGAGGTCAATCGCGGCTTTAGCGCCTCGCTGGCCGATGCGCTGGGCGAGGCGCGGTTTGTCTCGGCAAGCCTTGCCTCGGGCGAGCCGCTGCCGGACTGGCTCGAAGTGGTCTTTGAAGACGGCAGCCCGGTTTTGAGAGGGCATGTGCCGGTTGACTTTGACGGGCCCATCACGGTGCGGATTACCGCCGGGGATGCCGATGCGGGCGAGGTCGGGGCGGTCGAGCTGCAGCTTGTCTCGGCCCTCGAGGGTGCCCCGGATTTGACGGTGGTCCGCTAGGCGGGTCGCTGGTGTGACAACGAACGCAATGGAGCAATGAATGGCTGACGAGAAGACAAAATCCGATGCAACGGACAACCCCGTGGATGCCGGGGTCGCGGGGGCCGTTGGTGCGCCCGGAAGCGCCGCTGGTGCGTCGCGCCAGGGCCCCGAGGTGCGCTGGGATGACAGCGAGATGGTCAGCACCTATGCCAACGTCTGCAACGTGCAGGGCACCCGTGAGGAGCTGGCACTGCTGTTCGGATCCAATCAGTCCCTGATGCAGGATGCGAATCAGCCGGTGAACATCAAGCTCTCCAACCGCATTCTTTTGACGCCCGCGGCCGCAAAGCGCTTCGCGCTGCTGCTGCAGATGGGCCTCGAGCAGTACGAAAAGAAATACGGTGAGATCAAGCTCGGCTAGTAGCGGCGCCTGGCCGCGACTGCTCCAGGAGAGCGCCGAGCCCATCTTTCACACCGCCTGGCTGGCGCAGCTTGCCGAGGAAATCGACGGCCTCGAAGAGCTGGTCCTGGTGCTTGGGCCCGCCAACAGCGGGCCCTTCGCCCCGGTGGCCACCTGGCCTCATCAGACGCCCTGTTCCGGGCCACTCCAGGCGCTTTGCGAGCAGGTGCTCGAGATGCGCCGTGCCGTCGCTGAAACGCGCGACGGCCGCGGCTATCTGGCGGTGCCGGTGGAGCGCGGCGGCGATGTGCTGGGGGTGGTGGGGCTCGGCGTGGCCGGCGCGGTGGATGCGGATGCCCGGCGCCGGGTAACGCTTGCCCTTGGCTGGTTGCTCGCGCACCCGTCGCTCCATCCCGACCGTGGCGACGGCGAGCTCAGCGAGCGGCTGTTGCTGCTGCTCGAGCTGCTGCTCTCGACGCATGGCGAGTCGCCCGCGACCGAGACCTTTCAGGCGGTACTCTCCGAGGCGGCGGTCAGACTGGGGTGCGATCGGGTGTCGATGGGCAGCGTGCGCGGTGGCCGGATCCGGCTGCTGGCGCTGTCGCAGGCGGCCAATTTCTCGCGCCGGATCGATCTGACCCGGGCGCTTGAGGCCGCGATGGACGAGGCGGCCGATCAGGGCGGCACGCTGCAGGTCCCGGCCGATGGCGGCGGGCTTGCCACCACGCGCTGCCACGAGGCCCTTGCCGCAGAGCAGGGCAATGCCTGGATCACCACGGTGCCCTTTACCCTGGCGCAGGGCCACTACGGCGCCATGACCTTTGAATGGGCCGATGCCCCCGAGCCGCAGACCCGCGGTGTGGCCGAAGGTGTTGCGGCCGTGGTGGGGCGGGTGCTGCTTGAGCGCGAGCTGGCCGATCTCTCGCTCTTCGGGGCACTGCGGCGCTCGACCCGGCGCCAGATGGGACGGCTTTTCGGGCCGCGTTATCTGGGCCGCAAGCTGGCCGTGCTGGCACTGCTGGGCGTGGTGGCGTTTTTCAGCGTGGCGACGGGGCAGTTCCGGGTCAAGGCGGATGCCGCGCTCGAGGGCACGGTCAACCGCACGCTCTCGGCCCCGTTTGACGGGTTTGTGGATGGCGCCTACCACCGCGCCGGGCAGCAGGTCAGGGGCGGGGCCGTGATTGCCAGTCTGGATGAGCGCGATCTGCGCCTTGAGCTGCTGGGCCACGCCACCCAGCGTGCGCAGTTCGAGCGCGAGATGCGCGCCGCCCAGGCCAGTCGCGACACGGCAGCGGCGCGAATTGCCGAGGCGCAGATGCGCCAGGCCGCGGCACAGATGGAAATGACGCAAATGATGCTGGAGCGCACCGAGATTGTGGCGCCTTTTGACGCCATCATTACCTCGGGCGATCTCTCGCAGCAGCTCGGGCGGCCCGTGCAGCGCGGTGATGCGCTCTTTGAGCTGGCGCCCGTCGCCGACTATCGCGTGGTCATTCAGGTGGATGAGCGCGATATCGGCGAAATCGCACCCGGCCAGCGCGGTACGCTGGTCATGCGCGCCTTCCCCGAGCGTCCGGTGGGCTTTCGCGTGACCTTGATTACACCGGTCTCGCAGCCCGCCGAGGGCAGCAATCGCTTTCGGGTGGAGGCACAGCTTGATGAAAGCCTGCCTGCGATGCGCCCCGGAATGGCCGGTGTGGCCCGGGTCGACATCGACGAGCGCCACCTGATCGCTATCTGGACGCGCGAGGCCCGTCACTGGCTGTCGTTGGCGCTCTGGCGCTGGTTCGGGGTCTAGCCGGTGGCCGAGCGGTTTTCGCAGGCCTGGTATCGGGTGGCCGAGGCCGTCCCGCGGCTTCGCTCGCAGGCCCGCATCTTTCGACATGTCTACCGTGGCGCGCCCTGGTACCTGGTCCAGGATCTGGGCAGCGGCAAGTTTTTGCGGCTCAACGCGGCGGCCTATCAGATCGTGGCCCTGATCGATGGCTACCGCAGCCTCGAAGAGATCTGGCAGCGCGCCAGCGAGGCCCTGGGCGAGTCGGTGCCCACTCAGGACGAGGTCATTCACCTTGTCGCCCAGCTTCATCAGGCCAATGTGCTGATCGCCGATCGCCTGCCCGACATCGCCGAGCTCGAGGAGCGCCGCGCGCGCGATCTCAAGACCCGGCTCAAGCAGTACTTTGCCAATCCCATGGCGCTGCGCTTTCCGCTGCTCGACCCCGACCGCTTTCTGGCCCGGCTGGTAGCCCTGATCCCGCGCGGGGTCTGGCCGGTGCTGCTTGCCGGCTGGTTTGCGCTGATCGGCTATGGGGTGTTCCTTGCGGCGATGCACTGGGAGCCGCTTACCCGCGATATCAGCCGCCTCGCGTTCAGCCCCGAATATATCGGGATGCTGTTCATCGTCTTTCCGCTGCTCAAGGCGCTGCACGAAATCGGCCACGGGATCGCGATCAAGGCCCAGGGCGGGCAGTGCCATGAAATGGGCCTCATGCTGCTGGTGCTGATGCCCATCCCCTATGTCGATGCCAGCCACAGTACGGGGTTTCGCAGCAAATACCGGCGCATGCTGGTGGCGGGCGCAGGCATGCTCACCGAGCTGGGGCTTGCCGCCATTGCCCTTTATGCCTGGACCCAGGTCGACCCCGGGCTCTTTCGGGTCTTTTTGCAGGAAGTGGTACTGGTGGCCGGGGCCAGCACGCTGCTGTTCAACATCAACCCGCTGCTGCGTCTGGATGGCTACTACATCCTCTCGGACGCCCTCGAGATCCCCAACCTGGGGCAGCGCGCCAATCGCTATTTTGGCTACACCCTGAAGCGGCATCTGCTGCGTGTGCGCCGCCATCTGGCCCCGCCCGCGCTCGCCCCGGGCGAGGCGCCCTGGCTCTGGGGCTATGCGGTGCTCTCGTTTGCCTACCGGATGTTTCTCGCGGTGGTCATCACGCTTTTCGTTGCCGGTGAGCTTTTCTTTGTAGGGGTCATTCTGGCGGGCTGGGCCATTTACATGATGATCCTCCTGCCGCTTGCAAAGACCGCGCATACGGCCTGGAACGATCCGGCCATCGCGCCGCGCCGGCCGCGTTTGATCGCCGTTACCGGCACGGGCGTTGCGCTGGTGCTGGCGCTCCTGTTCCTGCTGCCCGCCCCGTCGGCAACGCGGGTGGATGGCGTGGTCTGGTTGCCCGCCGGCGCCGAGGTGCATGCACCGGCCGGGTGCTTTGGCGCCGAGGTGCTCGCGGGTGCCGGGCCGGTTGCGGCGGGCCAGCCGCTGCTGCGCTGCGCGGACCCGCTGCTCGAGGGCGAGCTGCGTGTGCTTGAGGCGCGGCGCGACCAGTTCCGCGCCGATCTGGCCGAAAAACAGACCCGCGACACGGTGCTCGCCGAGAACATCCGTGAAGAGCTGGCCTACGTGGAAGCCGCCATTGCCGATATCAAGCAGCGCCTTGCAGCCTTTTTGCTGCGAAGCCCGCGCGCCGGCGAGTTTGTTCCGCCCGGACCGCGCGATTTTGCCGGGCGCTATTTCACACGGGGTGAAGTGGTCGGGCACGTGATCGACGGCAAGGGGCTGTCGGTGCTCGCGGCGGTCTCGCAGCAGGCGGCCGAACGGGTAGCTGCCGATCGCACGCGCGTGGGGCTGCGGCTTGCGGACGCGCCCACGATCACGCATGCCGCACGGGTCATCCGCGAGGTGCCGGCTGCCACGCGGGCGCTGCCCAGTCTTGCGTTGACGCTCGAGGGGGGTGGCGACATCGGGCTTGATCCGCAGTCGGGTCAGCAGGGCGCGCCCCTGGCGCTTGAGCCCTTCTTTTTGCTCGAGCTCGCGCCACGCGCTGGCGCCTTGTCGGGTGAGGCGCTCGGCCAGCGCGTGCATGTGCGTATCGGCCACAGCCCCGAGCCGCTGGGGGTGCAGCTCTACCGCGTCGTGCGCGATCTCTTTCTTGAGCGGTTCATGATCTGATGAGCGCCCTCGAGCTGCGTGCCAATCGCTATCCCCAGCGCCTGGAATGGCAGGAGCGGCCCTGGCTCGACCGGGCCTGGGATAGCACCGCCACCCGGCTGCATCGACGTCTGGCGGCCTCGGTGCCGCGCCAGCGGTATTTCGTGCGCCGGGTGCTGGCGGCCCAACGCCGTCTGGAGGCGCTGGAGGAAGGGGCCCTGCACGACGCCCTTCGCGATCTGCGCCGGCGCCTGCATGCCGAGGGGCCGCGCGAGCGCTGGCTGGCCGAGGCCTTTGCCCATGTGCGCTTGCAGGCCGGCCGGGTGCTGGGCCTTTCGCATTATCCGGTGCAGATCCGTGGGGGTTATCTGCTGGCGCGCGGCTGTCTGGTCGAAATGGACACCGGTGAGGGCAAGACACTTACCGCCACATTGCCCGCGGCCGCCATGGCGCTGGCCGGCTATCGGGTGCAGGTGATTACCGTCAACGACTATCTGGCACGGCGTGATGCCGAGACGCTGGGCCCCATCTATGCGCGCCTTGGCCTGGACTGTGCGGTGGTGGCCGAGACCGATGACGAGGCGGCCCATCGCAGCGGCTTTGCCGCCAGTATCTGCTATTGCACCGGCAAGACCCTGACCTTTGACTATCTGCGCGACCGCATGGCCCTGGGGGATCGCCTGCAGCCGCTGCGAATGGATCTGGATGGCTATACGGGGCGCTGGCAGCGCTCGATCCGCCTGCCGGGCCTGCAGTTTGCGCTGGTGGACGAGGCCGACAGCATCTTTATTGACGAGGCCCGGACGCCCTTGATCATTGCCGCCACGGGTGAGGCGGATGACAGCGGTTTTCATGCCCGGGCCATTGAGTTTGCGCGGGCGCTTCGCAGCGGCGAGGACTTTGTGGATGCGGGTGAGGCCCAGGGCCATGATCTGACACTGCACGGCCGTGCCCGGCTTGCCGAGTGGACGGACGGTGCCTCCGGCCCCTGGGGCAACCAGACCCAGCGCGAATATGCCGTGCGCCGGGCGCTGCAGGCGCTCCATGCCTACCGCCGCGATGTTCACTATATTGTCGATGACGATGCCATTGTCATCGTCGATGAGCAGACCGGCCGCGTCATGCCCGATCGCAGCTGGGAGGCGGGCATGCATCAGCTCATCGAATTAAAGGAGGGCGTCCCGGTCACCGCCGAGCGGCGGACGCTCGCGCGCATCAGCTATCAGCTGTTCTTTCAGCGCTTTTTGCACCTGGCCGGGATGTCGGGGACGTGTCGCGAAGTGGCGCGCGAGCTGGTCGCCCATTATCGGGTGCCGGTGGTGCGTGTGCCGCCGCATCGGCGCTGTCAGCGCCGCTGCCTGGGGCGCCGGGTATTCCCCACGCTGGACGCCAAGTGGCGGGCGGTTGCCGCGCGCTGCGGGGCCCTCGCCGGTGCCGGCCGCGCGGTGCTGGTGGGTACAAGCAGTATCGAGGCCGCCGAGCGGCTCTCGGCCCGGCTCGGCGAGGCCCGGGTGGCGCATCGGCTGCTGCATGCCCGCCAGGATGCCGAGGAGGCCGCGATCATTGCCCGGGCGGGCCAGGCCGGGCGGATCACCATTGCCACCAACATGGCGGGCCGCGGTACGGATATTGCGCTGGATGAGGATGTAAAAGTGGCGGGCGGCCTGCATGTGATCCTGACCGAGGGGCATGAGAGTCGGCGCATCGACCGCCAGCTCATTGGCCGCGCGGCGCGGCAGGGCGAGCCGGGCAGCTGGGAGGCGATGCTCTCGCTCGAAGACGAGCTGCTGGCCGACTCGTCGTTTGCTGGCGTGTTGCGTCGGCGCAGCGTTGGACAGGCCCGCCTCGCGGCGCCGTGGCAGTGGCTGGCGCTGTGGCGCTATCGCGCTTGGCAGGGTCGCACGGAGCGCCGCCATCGGCGAATTCGGGCACAATTGCTGCGCGCGGAATATCGACTGCGCCGCTCGCTGTCGTTTACCGGGCGCATGGAATGAGGCAACAGCAAAGAGGACGGGTTGCAATGGCAAAATGCCGCAAAGGGACGGCGCCGGTGCTGGCATTGGTCGGGGGTCTGCTGCTGGCGCCGGGCGCCATGCCGCTGGCGGTCGCGCAGATCAACAGCTGCCTGCTCGAGCCCTCCAGTGATGTCGAGATCGGTACGCCGGCACAGGGCGTGCTGGTGGAAGTGGCCGTGGATCGCTCGGATGCCGTGGCGCGCGGCGATTTGCTGGCCCGGCTCAATGACGGCGTGGAGCGGGCCGCCATCCAGGTTCAGGAAACGCGAGCGGCATTCAATCGCCGCCATCTGGAGCGGACCGAGGATCTGGGCGCGCAGCGGATGATGTCGGATCAGGAAATCGATGAAATCCGCACCGACTACGAGCTGGCGCGGGGTGAGCTGGCCCGGGCCCGCGAGGAGCTGGCGCTGCGCGCGATCCGCAGCCCCATCGACGGCGTGGTGGTGGAGCGACGCTTTGGCGAGGGTGATCTGGTTCAGGCCGAGCCGGTGTTCCGGCTGATGGCCCTTGATCCGCTGCATGTCGAGGTGGTTCTGCCCGTCGGCTTTTTTGGCACGCTCGAGATGGGCAGCGAGAAGATCATCTGGCTGCCCGAGATAGAGCGCACGGTGAGCGCGCGCATCATCAACATCGATCGGGTGATCGACCCGCGCAGCAGTACCTTTCGGGTGCGCCTCGAGCTGCCCAACCCCGGCCTTGCGATCCCCTCGGGGCTGCGCTGCGAGTTCATTGATGGCGAGATGCCCGGTGCCGGCGCGCAAATCCCGCAATAAGTCAGATTCTGTTGGCTAGTGTGGGCCCAAAAACTGCTAAAGTATTTAGTACTCGTTGACCAATAACCCCTGGGGGCCCAGAACGATGGCTGAACTGCTGTTCTATAGCGAACCGGTTGCGCTCAACCGCGAAGACCACAAAAGCATGAAGGTAAACCCGCCGCGGGACTTTGCCTTCACCCGCGAGACCAATTCGGTGGTCCTTGCCGGCATCGAGTTTGCCGAGGCGTCGCGGCATTACCCGATCGTGTTTACCCGCAATGGCGATCAGGTGATTCCGGTGGCGGTGCTGGGTCTGCGCGACCGCGAAAACCTCTTTGTCGACGCCGACGGGCAGTGGCAGTCGAGTTATATCCCCGCATTTGTGCGCCGCTACCCGTTCGTCCTGGCCAATCGCCCCGATCAGGAAAACCAGTTCATCGTTTGTGTCGACCAGTCCACGCTCAGCGAGGACGAGGGCAACGAGCTGTTTGATGCCGAGGGCCAGGAGACCGAGTACCTGCAGAACGCCACGCGCTTCATGCGTGA
>CAJXMI010000066.1 GCA_913056145.1 uncultured Spiribacter sp. | reverse complement strand
CTCGGTGGTGTAGCGATCCTAACCGTCATGCCCCTGCCACTTGCGGGTCTGCAGGCGCCCCTCGACATAGACCTTGGAGCCCTTCTTGAGGTACTCGCCGGCAATCTCGGCCAGGCGGCTGAAGAACACCAGGCGATGCCATTCGGTGCGCTCCTGCTGCTCGCCGGTCTGACGATCCTTCCACTGATCGGTAGTGGCGAGGCGGGCGTTGGTGACCGCGCTGCCCGCCGCCGAATAGCGCACCTCGGGATCCGCGCCGAGATTGCCGATGAGAATGACCTTGTTTACGCCACGCGCCATGATTGCCTCCATTGAACTGTTGTTGCCGGCGAGCGGGGGCTGGGCAAGGCGCCCGTCCCGATCCACCGAGTCGTCATTTCTAAACCCGCCGGCCTTACCCCGCACTCTACCCGTTCTGAGCGGTTCGCCAAACGTCGGCCGACAGGCGGCTAGCGCAGATCGATGAAGCCGCGGCTCTCGAGCTTGAGCAGCACCTGCTGCGCCGCTTCCTCGGGGCTGCAGTCGGTGGTGTCAATGCGAAGCTCGGGGGCCTCCGGGGCCTCATAAGGGTCGTCAATGCCGGTGAACCCCTTGATCTGGCCCGCCCGCGCCTTGGCATAGAGGCCCTTGCGGTCGCGCCGCTCGCACTCCTCGAGGGGGGTCGCCACATGGATCTCGATGAACCCGCCATTGGCCGCTTCCACCATCTCGCGAACATCGCCGCGGGTAGCGGCATAGGGCGCGATCGGCGCGCAAATGGCCACACCGCCGTTGCGGGTGATCTCGGCTGCCACAAAGCCGATGCGGCGGATATTGAGATCACGATGCTCGCGCGAAAAGCCGAGCTCACTCGACAGATGCTTGCGGACCAGATCGCCGTCGAGCAGCGTAACCGGTCGCCCGCCGCGCTCCATGAGCTTGACCATCACCGCATTGGCAATCGTGGACTTGCCCGACCCGGACAGCCCCGTGAAAAAGAGCGTCACGCCCTGCCTGGCGCGCGGGGGAAAGGTCTTGCGCAGCTCCGTGACCACCTCGGGATAGCCGAACCACTCCGGGATCTCGAGGCCCTCGCGCATGCGCCGGCGGAACTCGGTCCCGGAGATGTTCATGACCGTCTCGGCGGCCTCGTCCACCTCGTCGATAGGCGCGTAGCCCGCGCGCTCCTGGACGTAGACCATCATGCGGAAGGGCACCATCTGGATGCCCAGCTCGTCGCTGTAGCGCTCGACCAGCGCCTGAGCCTCGTACGGCCCGTAGAGGTCTTCGCCGTCGCTGCCCTTGCCCGGCCCGGCATGGTCACGCCCCACAATAAGATGCGTGCACCCGTAATTGCGCCGGATAATGGCGTGCCAGAGGGCCTCGCGCGGCCCGCCCATGCGCATGGCGAGCGGCAGCAGGGACAAGGCCGTGGTCTGCTCGGGGTATTTCTTGAGCACATGCTCGTAGCAGCGCACCCGCGAGTAGTGATCGACATCACCCGGCTTGGTCATCCCCACCACCGGGTGGATCAGCAGGTTGGCCTCGGCCTGGCGCGCCGCCAGGAATGTGAGCTCGACATGCGCACGGTGCATGGGATTGCGCGTCTGAAAGGCCACCACCCGGCGCCAGCCACTGCGCCGGAAGCGCTCGCGCAGCTCGGCGGGCGTGAGGCGCAGGTGCGTGAAGTCGTAATGCGACGGCAGATCCAGTGCCTCGATCCTGCCGCCAAGGTAGACGGGGTGGCTGCGCTCCAGCAGGTAGGCAACGCCGGGGTGTGCCGGGTCATCAGTGCCAAAAACGGCGCGCGCCTCGGCCGCCCGATCGGGGCGCCAGATATCGCCCACATGCAGAATGGCCAGAATGACACCCTCGGGATCGCGAAGCGCCACCCGATCGCCGGACGACAGCTGCCCGGCAAAATCCTCGCTTACATCGAGTGTGACCGGCATGGGCCAGAGCGTGCCGTCGGTCAGTCGCATCTCGTTGAGCACACGCTCATAGTCGGCGCGGCCCAAAAAGCCCTCCAGCGGCGAGAAGCCGCCCGTGGCCAGCAGCTCCAGATCGCAGAGCTGGCGCTCGCTGAGGTCCCAGCTGGCATGCTCGACCGCCGCCTGCCTGGCGGCCGCAGCCGCCGGCGCGTCGAGTCGCAGGTCCTTTAGCGTACCGCCGTGGGGCGGAATCAGATCCGTCATGATGTCTCCGCTTGCAATGTCGAGTCGTCCGGACGGGCGTCTGGCGCCCGCAGACCGAGCGCCGCCAGCAGCCAGATGGCGGCCGCCCCGGCGCAGAACAGGAATACGCCACTCACCCCGAACGCGCCATAGACCAGCCCGCCCAGGGCGCCGCCCAGAAATGCGCCCAGAAACTGCGCGGTGGAGTAGACCCCCAGCGCCGTGCCGCGCATCCCTTCCGGCGCCAACCGCGTCAGCAGCGACGGGAGGCTGGCCTCAAGGGTGTTGAAGCCCACAAAAAACAGCCACAAGGCCACCAGCATGACCGGCAGCCAATGACTGAACCCGGCCAGCAACAGATCGGCGCAGATTACCAGCGCCGCCACGCCGGCCAGCAACCGATGCAGGATGCGGCGTCGCTCGCCAATCGCGATGACCACCGCCATCCCGGCCACCGACAGCAGCAGAACCGGCACATAGACCAGCCAGTGATCCGCACGGGCAATACCGAGCCGAGACTCGAGGACCACTGGCAGCACCACGAAACTGGCCGTGAGGACCAGGTGCAGCACCAGCACCCCGAGATCCAGCCGAAGCAGATCGGGATGGCGCAGCACCACCGGCAGCCCGCCAGCGCGCGCATTGACCTCGGGCCGAAACACCGCCTCGCCACCGGACGGCACCACCAGATAGAGGAGCGCCACGGCAACCAGCGCCAGCACGGCCGTGGCCCGGAACACGCCCTCCAGCCCGGTCGCGGCGGCAATGGCCGGACCGGCCACCAACGCCACCAGGAATGCCGCACCCACGCTGATCCCGATAAACGCCATCGCCTTGGTGCGCTGCGTGTCGCGGGTGATGTCGGCGGCAAGCGCCATGACCGCCGCGGCGATGGCACCGCAGCCCTGCAGGGCGCGGCCAATGATGACGCCCTGGATCGTGCTGGCGTCGGCTGCGACCCAGCTGCCCACGGCAAAGATGAGCAGCCCCAGCACAATGACCGGACGCCGCCCGATGCGATCGGAGAGCATGCCAAAGGGGATTTGCAGGAGGGCTTGCGTGAGGCCATAGGCGCCGATCGCCAGGCCAATCAACGCCGGTGTGGCGCCGGCCAGATCGCTGCCATAGAGGGTGAACACCGGCAGAATCAGAAACAGCCCAAGCATGCGCAGCCCAAAAATGGCCGACAGCCCCGCGGTGGCGCGCCGCTCGGCCGTATTCATCGGCCCGGCGCCGGATCCTTTCTTGCCGTGCACGCTTGCCCCTGTCGGTCGCTGGTTGCGCAAGACGGGTATACTAGCAAATTGTATGGATGCCATCGTCATCGAGGGTGCGCGCACCCACAACCTGCGCGATCTTCACCTGACCCTGCCTCGCGGCCGGCTCATCGTGATCACCGGGCCCTCCGGCTCGGGGAAGTCATCGCTTGCGTTCGACACCCTGTACGCCGAGGGACAGCGCCGCTATGTCGAATCGCTGTCGGCTTATGCCCGGCAGTTTCTCTCGATGATGGACAAGCCCGATGTCGACCGCATCGAGGGGCTTTCACCGGCCATCGCCATCGAGCAGCGCGCCACCTCGCACAACCCGCGCTCCACCGTGGGCACGGTGACCGAGATCCACGACTATCTGCGGCTGCTCTTTGCCCGCGCCGGCACACCCCACTGCCCGACGCACGGGCACACGCTCAATGCCCAGAGCGTGAGCGAAATGGTCGACCAGATCCTGGCACTGCCCGAGGGCCGTCGGGTGATGCTGCTCGCGCCGGTGATCCGTGGCCGGCGCGGCGAGCACCGCGACGTCATCGCCGATCTGCGCCGTCAGGGCTATGTGCGCGTTCGCATCGATGGCACGGTCATGGAGCTCGACGAGGCGCCGGCACTGGATCCGCAGCGCGGCCATGACATTGACGTGGTGGTGGATCGCTTCCGGATTCGGCCGGATATGGGCACACGGCTTGCCGACTCGCTCGAGACCTGTCTGGCCCTCGGCGAGGACATCGCCCGCCTCGCCGACATGGACGCGCCGGATGCCGGAGACCAGGTATTCTCGGCCCGCTACGCCTGTCCGGAATGCGGCTACTCACTAAGCGAGCTTGAGCCGCGAGGCTTTTCGTTCAACAACCCGCGCGGCGCCTGCCCCACCTGCGACGGGCTTGGCGTGGAGCAGTTCTTTGACCCTGAGCGCGTGGTGGCGCAGCCCACCCTGTCATTAGCCGCCGGTGCCGTGCGTGGATGGGACCGGCGCAACGCCTACTACGGCCAGATTCTCAACGATCTGGCCGCGCACTACGGCTTTGACGTGGATACTCCGTGGTGCGACCTCCCGGAGACAATCCGTGGGGTGGTGCTCCATGGCAGCGGTGAAGAGGACATCGCTTTCCATTATGCCGGCGCCCGACGCGGCCACAGCGAGGCACGTGAGCACCCGTTCGAGGGCGTGCTCAACAACATGAGCCGGCGCTATCGCGAGACCGACTCAAGCGCGGTGCGCGATGAACTGGCACGCTTTCTTACCCGCCGCATCTGCCCGGACTGCAACGGCAGCCGCTTAAACGCCGCTGCCCGCCATGTCACGGTTGGCGAATGGACGCTGCCCGCGATCAACGGGCTCGCCATTGGCGAGGCGGCAGCGGCACTGAGCGAGCTCGAGCTCACCGGGGCGCGCGCCACGGTGGCCGAGGGGATTCTCAGGGAGATCAGCCAGCGGCTCACATTTCTGGTGAATGTGGGCCTCGATTACCTGTCGCTCGAGCGCAGTGCCGATACCCTGTCCGGCGGCGAGGCGCAGCGTATCCGCCTGGCAAGCCAGATTGGCGCGGGCCTGGTGGGCGTGATGTACGTGCTCGATGAGCCGTCGATCGGCCTGCATCAGCGCGATAATGACCGCCTGCTCGACACGCTCCGTCACCTGCGCGATCTGGACAACACCGTGATCGTGGTCGAACACGATGAGGAGGCCATGCGGGCGGCCGATCATATTGTGGACATGGGCCCCGGCGCGGGCAGCGAGGGTGGCGCGGTCATTGCCAGCGGCACCGCCGCCCAGATCATGGCCGACACCGATTCGCTCACCGGCGATTATCTGGCCGGGCGCCGTGCCATTGCGGTGCCGGCCGAGCGTCGCTCTGGCCAGGCCGGGCGCGGCATCCAGGTGCGTGGCGCACGGGGGCACAACCTGCAGGCGGTGGATGTCGAGTTCCCGGCCGGGCTGATGATTGGCGTGACCGGCGTATCCGGCTCCGGCAAGTCCACCCTGGTCAATGCCACCCTCTATCCTGCCGCCGCCACGGCGCTCAATGGCGCGAGCCTGACCCCGGCCGACTGCGAGGCCATTGACGGGCTTGAGGGCTTCGACAAGGTCGTGGAAATCGATCAAAGCCCGATTGGCCGCACGCCGCGCTCCAATCCGGCAACGTATACCGGGATGTTCACAGCGGTTCGGGAGCTGTTTGCCGCCACCCCCGAGGCCCGCTCGCGCGGCTACGGCCCGGGCCGATTCAGCTTTAACGTGCGGGGCGGGCGCTGCGAGGCCTGCCAGGGCGAAGGCGTGCTGCGCGTCGAAATGCATTTCCTGCCGGATGTGTATGTGCCCTGCGATGTCTGCGAAGGCGCCCGCTACAACCGTGAAACCCTGCAGATACGCTACCGCGGTCACACCATTGCCGATGTGCTGGCGATGAGCGTTAGCGAAGCGCTGGAGGTATTTACCAGCATCCCGGCACTGGCCCGCAAGCTGCAAACGCTCGTGGATGTCGGGCTGGGCTATATTCAGCTGGGGCAGAATGCGGTAACGCTGTCAGGCGGCGAGGCGCAGCGCGTAAAGCTGGCCCGGGAGCTGTCCCGACGCAGCACCGGACAGACCCTCTACATCCTGGATGAACCCACCACCGGGCTGCATTTTCATGACATTGCCCGGCTGCTGGAGGTGCTTCATCGCCTGCGCGACGAGGGCAACACCCTTGTCGTCATTGAGCACAATCTGGATGTGATCAAGACCTGCGACTGGCTTATCGACATGGGGCCGGAGGGCGGCGCCGGCGGCGGCCGGGTGGTTGCTACCGGCACCCCGGAGGCGGTCGCCCGCACACCGGGGTCGCATACGGGACGCTACCTCGCACCCTTGCTGGATCGTTCAGCCGGCTAGGTCAGCGCCGATTGGCATGAGCCGGTCCGCGCCACCGCGGCCAAGCCGGTCAGGGCAGCAGATGCGCGACGGCGTCACGCTCTTCAACCAGCTCCTGCTCGGTTGCCGTCATGCGCTCGCGCGAAAAGGCATCGATATCGAGGCCCTGCACGATTTCATGGCGGCCATCCACACAGCGCACCGGGAAGGAGTAGATGATGCCCTCGGCAATGCCATAGCTGCCATCCGAGGGGATCGCCATGCTCACCCAATCGTCCTTGGGCGTACCCAGCGTCCAGTCGCGCATGTGATCAATGGCGGCACTGGCGGCCGATGCCGCGCTGGACTGGCCCCGGGCCTTGATGATGGCGGCCCCGCGCTGCTGGACCGTGGGGATAAAGCTCTCCTCGAGCCAGGCCTGATCGACCAGGTCGGAGGCGGCCGTACCGTCAACACTGGCATGGCTGATGTCGGGGTACTGAGTGGCCGAATGGTTGCCCCAAACGGTGAGCTGACGGATATCGGTAACGTGCTTGCCCGTGCGATTGGCCAGCTGCGCCAGCGCCCGGTTGTGATCGAGCCGGGTCATGGCCGTAAAGCAGCGGGGGTCCAGGTCGGGCGCGTTGCGCTGGGCGATCAGTGCGTTGGTGTTGGCCGGGTTGCCCACCGCCAGCACCCGCACGTTGCGGCTCGCGACGTCGTTCATGGCCTTGCCCTGAACCGAGAATATCGCCGCGTTGGCTTCGAGCAGATCCTTGCGCTCCATCCCCGGTCCGCGCGGCTTGGCGCCCACCAGCAGGATGTAATCGGCATCCTTGAAAGCCTCTTCGGCCTGATCGGTAGCACTCATGCCAGCCACCAGCGGGAATGCGCAATCATCCAGTTCCATCATGACGCCCTGAACGGCGTCCATGGCGGGCGGCACCTCGAGGAGCTGCAGGATGACCGGCTGATCCGGGCCGAGCATATCGCCCGAGGCGATGCGGAATAACAGGCTGTAGCCAATCTGGCCAGCCGCGCCGGTAACGGCTACGCGTACGGGTGCTTTCATGGGTCCCCCTCCGTTTTAATCAGGCGCCGCAGCACTGCTGCACCGCCGCATCCATGCGCGAGTCTAGCAGAATGCGAGGCCCGCAACAGGCCATCAGGCTCAGGAGGCCTCGGCGACTTCCTCACGCTCGGGCGCCTCGTCGGAGACCTCCTCGATCGGACGGTCGACCAGTTCGACAAAGGCCATCGGGGCATTGTCGCCAGCCCTGAATCCCGCCTTGAGCACCCGGAGGTAGCCACCGGGCCGCTCGCGGTAGCGCGGACCGAGCTCGTCAAAGAGCTTGGTGACCACTTCCTTGTTGCGCAGCCGTGCAAACGCAAGGCGGCGATTGGCCACCGTGTCGTTGCCGGCCAATGTGATCAGTGGCTCGGCCACGCGCCGCAGCTCCTTGGCCTTGGGCAGCGTGGTCCGAATGGCCTCGTGCTCGAACAGCGACGCCGCCATGTTGCGGAACATGGCCTGGCGATGCGAACTGTTGCGGTTGAGTTTTTTTCCGGCTTTGCGATGACGCATCAGTCTGTTCCCCTACCCCGTCGCACGGCTGCGGTCTTCGAGCCCGGCCGGCGGCCAGTTATCGAGACGCATACCCAGCTGAAGCCCGTGCTGTGCCAGGACTTCCTTGATTTCATTGAGCGACTTCTTGCCCAGGTTGGGCGTCTTGAGCAGCTCGACCTCGGTCTTCTGCACCAAGTCGCCCACAAAGTGAATGCTCTCTGCCTTGAGGCAGTTTGCCGAGCGCACCGTCAGCTCGAGGTCATCGATCGGGCGCAGCAGCACCGGGTCCACCTCGGGCTCGCGACGAGTGGGCTCGCTCACGCTCTCGCCGCCGTCGAGATCGACAAACACCGAGAGCTGATCACGCAGCACCCCGGCCGCCAGGCGGATCGCCTCTTCCGGCTCGATCACGCCACTGGTCTCGATATCCATGACCAGCTTGTCGAGGTCGGTGCGCTGTTCCACACGCGCGCTCTCGACGTTGTAGGCCACACGCCGGACCGGGCTGTAAGTGGCATCCAGAGCCAGCCGGCCGATGGTGCGCTCCTCCTCGGTGTCACGCGTGTTGGCTGGCTCGTAGCCGCGACCGCTCGACACCGTGATGGACATGCTGATCTCGCCAGCCTTGGTGAGATTGCAGATGACCAGCTCGGGGTTTTTGACCTCGATGTTCTGCTCAGCGGCAATATCCGCGGCAGTGACGGCCCCCGGGCCCTGCTTGTGCAGCCGCAAAGTCGCCTCGTCGCGGCCACTCAGGCGCACGGCGAGGTTCTTGAGATTGAGAAGGATGTCGACGACGTCCTCCTGGACGCCCTCGATCGCGGTGTACTCGTGCAACACGCCCTCAATCTCGACCTCGGTGACGGCATAACCCGGCATCGACGACAGCAGCACACGCCGCAGGGCGTTGCCGAGGGTGTGGCCAAAGCCGCGCTCGAGCGGCTCGAGCGTAATACGCGCACGCCGGTCGCTGACGGCATCGACGTCGACCACGCGCGGCTTGAGGAAGTCCTTGAACTGACCCTGCATGAAACAGACTCCTGCTTGGCAGGACCGCGATAACGCGGCCCTACTTCGAATAAAGCTCGACGATGAGATGCTCGTTGATCTCGGCAGCCAGGTCCGAGCGCTCCGGAACCCGCTTGAGGGTTCCCGCGAACTGCTTGGCCTCTACCTCGACCCAGTCGGGCAAACCGTTCTGCTGCGACATCTCCATGGCGGCCTGCACCCGCAACTGCTTTTGCGCCTTGTCGCGGATGGTGACTGTATCGCCGGCCTTGACCTCCGCCGATGCCACATTGGTGACGCGGCCGTTGTGCACGACCGCGCGATGGGCCACCAGCTGACGGGCTTCGGCGCGCGTGGAGGCAAAACCCATGCGATAGACCACGTTGTCGAGGCGACATTCCAGAAGCTGCAGCAGGTTTTCACCCGTATTGCCCTTCCGGCGATCCGCCTCCTTGTAGTACTTGCGGAACTGGCGCTCGAGGACGCCGAACATGCGCCGCACCTTCTGCTTTTCGCGCAGCTGCAGGCCATAGTCCGACAGACGGCCACGGCGCTGGCCGTGCTGTCGCGGAGGCGTGTCGAGCTTGCATTTGCTGTCGAGCGGGC
>CAJXMI010000065.1 GCA_913056145.1 uncultured Spiribacter sp. | reverse complement strand
GGCGTAGCTCAGTTGGTAGAGCTCCGGATTGTGGCTCCGGTGGTCGTGGGTTCAAGTCCCATCGCTCACCCCATCTCTCTCGACGGGCCGTTAGCTCAATTGGTAGAGCAGCTGACTCTTAATCAGTAGGTTCGGGGTTCGAGTCCCTGACGGCCCACCACTTCGACCCTGATCCAGCGCAAACCAACGCAGCGCCCTCCTGTCAGAATGGGCATGTCTGACAAGGGAGGGCTTTGATGGTGCAAGCGTCTGCCAACGCCGCGTCGGCCAACACGGAACCACTCGCCTGGCATGCGCTCGAGGCCGATGAGGCGCTCGAGGAGCTGCGCACGGGTACGGGCGGTCTCGATGAAAAGGAAGTGGCCGAGCGCCTCGAGACCTACGGTGAAAACCGCCAGCGTCCCCCGCAGCAACGCTCCCGCTGGGCGCGGCTGATCAGCCAGTTCCGGAATCTGCTGATCTATTTGCTGCTGGGCGCGGCCGTGGTGACGGCGCTGCTGGGCCACTGGATTGATACCGCGGTCATCGTGGCGGTGGTACTGGTCAATGCGGTCATCGGCTATATCCAGGAGGGCAAGGCCGAGAGCGCGATGGCCGCCATTCGCGGGCTGCTATCGCCGGAGGCCGTGGTTCGCCGGGCACGGCGACGCCAGACCATTGCGGCGGCCGGTGTAGTCCCCGGCGACATCCTTTTGCTGGAGCCTGGCGCCAAGGTAACGGCAGATGTCCGCCTGGTATCCGCCCAGGGGCTCGCCGTTGATGAATCGGCGCTGACCGGCGAGTCGGTGCCCGTTAGCAAGGCGGTTGATCCGGTGGCTGCCGAGTGCAGTCTGGGCGATCGCTATTCCATGGCTTTTGCGGGGACGCTGGTCACGGCTGGCGAGGGGGCCGGTGTGGTCGTGGCAACGGGCGAGCAGACCGAGCTCGGCCAGGTCACCGAGATGCTCTCGAGTGTCGAGGGGGTGACCACGCCGCTTCTGCGGCATCTCGACCGTCTGGGCCGCCAGCTTGCCGTGATCATTGTCGCAACCGGGACGCTCACGGCGCTCGCGGGCATCCTGCTGCATGGGTTTTCGATGGTCGAGATGTTCATGGCGGCCGTGGGGCTGGCCGTCGCGGCCATTCCCGAGGGCCTGCCGGCCATCGTTACGATCACCCTCGCCCTCGGCGTCCAGCGCCTGGCGGCACGCAATGCGATCGTGCGGCGGCTGCCAGCCGTTGAGACGCTGGGCGCGGTCACCGTGATCTGCTCGGATAAGACCGGCACCCTCACGCGCAATGAAATGACCGTGCGCGAGCTGCTGCTTGCCGATGGCGTTCATGCCGTGGACGACCCGGGGGGTGAGCATGAGCCGGCGGCCGATCTGGCGGAGCAGCCGGTGGTGAAGCGTCTGGCGGCTGCGGTGAGCCTGTGCAGCGATGCCACGGTACATCGCAAGGCCAGCGAGGAAGTGGCCATCAGTGGCGACCCCATGGAGGCCGCGCTGCTCAATTTTGCCGAGCATATGGGGGTGGATGTGCAGGCGCTGCGCGAGTCCGCCCCGCGTGATGATGGCATCCCCTTTGACGCCGCACACCGCTACATGGCCTCGCTCAACACCCTGGAGGACGGGCAGCGGCTGCTGGTAAAGGGCGCCCCGGAGGCGATCGTTCCGCGCTGTACTGCCATGTGGACCGAGGCGGGCAGTGCCCCGCTGGATGCGCAGGCCTGGCACCACAAGGCCGAGGCAATGGCCGGGCGGGGGCTGCGCCTGCTGGCTGTTGCCGAGCGGGTAATCGACGGCACTGCGCCCGATCTGCATGCGGGCGGGGGGCCAGAGGGGCTGGTGCTGTTGGGTCTTGTTGCCATCATCGATCCGCCGCGCGAGGAGGCAATCACTGCCGTGGCGGCCTGTCAGGGGGCCGGGATCCGGATCAAGATGATCACCGGCGATCATGCGCGGACCGCTGCGGCCATTGGCGACCAGCTGGGGTTGGGCAAGCTCGAGCGGGGTCTGACCGGTAGCGATCTGGATGCGCTTGATGATGAGGCGTTTGCCCGGGCAGCACGCGAGACGGCCGTCTTTGCGCGCGTCTCGCCCGAGCACAAACTGCGTCTGGTCAAGGCCCTCCAGGCCAGCGGCGAGGTGGTTGCCATGACCGGCGATGGCGTGAACGACGCGCCGGCCCTGAAGCGCGCGGACGTCGGCGTGGCAATGGGGCGCGGCGGGACGGACGCGGCCCGCGAGTCGGCCGAGATGGTGCTTGCGGATGACAACTTCGCCACCATCGAGGCCGCCGTGCGCGAGGGGCGGGTGATCTACGACAACATCGTCAAGTCCATTCTCTTTATCCTGCCCACCAATGCCGCGCAGGCGTTGCTGCTGGTGGTGGCGGTGCTTGCCGGGTTCATGCTGCCGATCACCCCGGTGCAGATCCTCTGGGTCAACATGATCACCGCGGTCACGCTGGCACTGGCGCTTGCCTTTGAGCCGCCCGAAGATAATGTGATGGCGCGTGCGCCGCGCTCTACCAAGGCCTCGCTGATCCCGGCAGGCCTTGGCAGCCGGCTGCTGCTGGTGGCTGCTGCCATGGTGGCGGGCACATTGGGCCTGTTTTTGTTCGAGCTCGAGGCCGGCCGGCCGCTGGCCGAGGCGCGCACGCTGGCGGTGAACACGTTGGTGCTCTTCGAGGTGTGGTTCCTGCTCTCGGCGCGGCGCCTGCGCGCCGGCTCGCTGAATCGCTCCGGGCTCTTCGAGAACCCCTATGTCCTGTTGGCGGGGGCGTTCATCATTGTGGCGCAGCTCCTCTTTACCTACGCTGCGCCCATGCAGCTGCTCTTTGACACCCGTGCGCTGGGGGCCGATGCCTGGCTGCTTGCGCTGCTGGTCAGCCTTCCGGTCATCGTGCTTGCCGAGGGGCACAAGGCCTGGCAGCGCCGATCTGGCGGGCAGCAGCGCTCGCACTGACGCCCTGGAGCGGAGTTTGCTTTTGCCGGATGCAGCATCCCGGTATACTGCCGGGCTACGGTTTTAAAGCGCGAAAGTGGCGGAACTGGTAGACGCGCTGGGTTTAGGTCCCAGTGGGGTTAGTCCCCCGTGCGAGTTCGAGTCTCGCCTTTCGCACCAGTCACTTAGAGGTGGGTAATGCAAGTATCGGTGGAGTCGGGTGAGGGCCTTCGGCGCACGCTCAAGGTTCAGGTCCCTTCCGGTCGGGTCGATGAGCAGGTCGACAAAAAACTGCGCGAGATGCGCGGTCAGGTTCGCCTGCAGGGCTTCCGGCCCGGTAAGGTCCCGATGAAGGTGGTGCAGAAGCGCTTTGGCCCGCAGGTGCGTGGCGAGGTGCTCGACGAGGTGGTCCGCGCGACCTACGCCGAGGCGCTCGAGCAGGAGTCGCTGCGGCCGGCGGGTGCGCCGTCGATCCAGCCCGTCAACCTCGAGGCCGGCCAGGATCTGGCCTACGAGGCCAGCATCGAGGTCATGCCCGATGTCGAGGTGCAGGGCATCGAGGCGATCGAGCTCAACCGCCCCGCTGTCGACATCGAAGCGGCGGATATCGACCGCATCCTGGATCGTCTGCGGCGCCAGCATGCCGAGTTTGTCGAGACCGACCGTGCCGCTGAAGATGGCGACCGGGTCACCATCGACTTCGATGGCAAGGTCGACGGCGAGGACTTCGAGGGCAACAGCGGTGAAGACGTCCCGGTCCCCCTGGGTGAAGGCCAGATGCCGCCCGAGTTCGAAGAGCAGCTCGTGGGCATGAAGCCTGGTGACGAAAAGACGGTGACTTACACCTTCCCGGAAGGCTTCCCTGACGAGACCATCGCCGGCCGCGAGGCCAGCTTTGCGGTTACCCTCAAGAAGGTGGAAGCGGCCGAGTTGCCCGAGGCGGATGATGCCTTTGCCGAGACCCTGGGGATTGATGGCGGTCTCGAGGCCGTTCGCGAGCGGATCAGCGAGAGCCTGGAGCGGGAGCGGGAACAGGCGGTTCGTGCGCGGGTCAAGAACCAAGTAATGGATCAGCTGGTCAAAAACAACGAGATCGAGCTGCCGCAGACGCTGATCGACAGCGAGATCGACCAGCTGCGCGAGCAAACGCGCGAGCGCATGCGCCAGGCCGGCGCGGCGGATGATGAGCCGGAGCTGCCCGCCGATCAGTTCGAGGCCGAGGCGCAGCGCCGGGTGGCGTTGGGGCTGCTGGTCAACGAAATCGTCCGGGCCAACGACATCCAGCTCGACGGCGAGCGCATGCAGCAGGCCCTGCAGCGGGTGGCGTCCGGCTACGAGCAGCCCGAGCAGGTGATGCAGTACTACCTGCAAAACCAGGAGCTCATGCAAAGCCTGCAGCTCCAGGTGATGGAAGACCAGGTGGTTGACTGGGTCATGGAGCGCGCGCAGGTCACCGACAAGCCCATGAGCCTCGACGCCCTCACCAGTGGCGCCGATGGCGATGATGAAGCCAGCACCGAGGCCTGAGGCAGGCCGGGAGAAGGATGAAATATGACTGAGGACCGCCCGATGCAGTCCCCGATGGCTACCGGCCTTGTGCCCATGGTGGTCGAGCAGACGGCCCGTGGCGAGCGGGCCTTCGATATCTACTCGCGCCTGCTAAAGGAGCGGGTTATCTTCATGGTCGGTCCGGTGGAGGATCACCAGGCCAACCTGCTGATCGCCCAACTGTTGTTCCTCGAGTCGGAAAACCCCGACAAGGACATCCACTTCTACATCAACAGCCCGGGGGGCGTGGTGACGGCGGGGCTCGCCATCTACGACACCATGCAGTTCATCAAGCCCGATATCAGCACAGTCTGCATTGGCCAGGCGGCCAGCATGGGCTCGCTGCTGCTCGCAGGTGGCGCTGCTGGCAAGCGCTTTGCCCTGCCGAACTCGCGGGTGATGATCCATCAGCCGCTGGGCGGCTTCCAGGGCCAGGCCACTGATATTGACATTCATGCCCGCGAGATTCTCAGCATGCGCGAGCGTCTCAACCAGATCCTTGCGCATCACACCGGCCAGAAGCTCAAGAAGATCGCCGAGGACACCGAGCGCGACAACTTCATGTCGCCCGAGGCGGCGCAAAAATACGGGCTGATCGACCAGGTGCTTGCCGATCGCAGCAGCCTCCCGCTCGAGTGAGCTGGTTGCGTGGTAGGCCAAAAGCGGGCATCGTCAAAGCTGTCACTTACTCGCAGGCGCAAGGGTAGTCAATGACTGACAGAGACAACGGCAGTCGCGGCGACGACGGCGGCAAACTTCTTTATTGCTCATTCTGTGGCAAGAGCCAGCACGAGGTCCGCAAGCTCATTGCGGGCCCTTCGGTGTTTGTGTGCGATGAATGCGTGGAGCTCTGCAACGACATCATCCGCGAGGAGATGGAAGAAAAGAGTGCCGAGGCCGGGTCCCGACTGCCGCGGCCACACGAGATCAACGAGGCGCTCGACGCCCACGTCATCGGCCAGGAGCACGCCAAGAAGGTGCTCGCGGTGGCGGTGTACAACCACTACAAGCGCATGCAGGCCAGTCAGGGGCGCGATGATGTCGAGCTCACCAAGAGTAATATCCTGCTGATCGGCCCAACCGGCTCGGGTAAGACCCTGCTCGCCGAGACACTCGCGCGGCTGCTGGACGTGCCTTTCACCATTGCCGACGCCACCACGCTCACCGAGGCGGGCTACGTGGGCGAGGATGTCGAGAACATCATCCAGAAGCTGCTCCAGAAGTGCGACTACGACGTGGAAAAGGCCCAGCAGGGCATTGTCTATATCGACGAAATCGACAAGGTCTCGCGCAAGGCCGAAAACCCCTCGATCACCCGCGATGTCTCCGGCGAGGGGGTCCAGCAGGCGCTGCTGAAGCTCATTGAGGGCACAACCGCATCGGTGCCGCCCCAGGGTGGACGCAAGCACCCGCAGCAGGAGTTTCTGCAGGTGGACACGGGCAATATCCTGTTCATCTGCGGGGGTGCGTTTGCAGGCCTCGAGAAGGTCATCCAGCAGCGCTCCGAGAAAGGCGGGATCGGGTTCTATGCCGAGATCAAGGGTGAGTCTCAGCGCCGTGGCGTGGGCGAGACCCTGCGCGATGTCGAGCCGGAAGACCTTGTGCGCTATGGCCTTATTCCCGAGTTTGTGGGGCGTCTGCCGGTGGTGGCCACGCTCAATGAGCTCGACGAGGAGGCGCTGGTCGAGATCCTGCGCGAGCCCAAGAACGCGCTGGTCAAGCAGTTCCAGCGGCTGTTCGAAATGGAAGGGGTCGAGCTCGAGTTTCGTGATGAGGCGCTGCACGAGGTGGCGCGTAAGGCCATTGCCCGCAACACCGGGGCCCGTGGGCTTCGGACCCTGGTCGAGCATGTGCTGCTTGACACCATGTACGACCTGCCGTCGCTGGATGACGTGAGCAAGGTGGTCATCGACGATGCGGTAATCCGCGGCGAGACCTCACCGTATTTGATCTACGACGGCTCGGAGCAGTCCGCTGCGGCCTCTGACTGAGCCGCAGCCGGGCCGCTGACCGGCCCCCGAGAGGAATCCTATGACCGAGCAAGCCCTATCCGGCTCCGGCGTGGCAACGCCGGTGCTGCCGCTGCGTGATGTTGTTGTCTACCCGCACATGGTCATACCGCTGTTTGTGGGCCGGCAGAAGTCCATCGAGGCCCTTGAAGCCGCGATGGCGGGCGACAAACAGGTGCTGCTGGTGGCCCAGCACAGCGCCGAGGTCGACGAGCCCACGGCCGACAATGTCTACCACGTAGGCACCATGGCCAACATCCTGCAAATGCTCAAGCTCCCCGATGGCACGGTGAAGGTGCTGGTGGAGGGCGCCGAGCGCGCCACCGTGTCGGATCTTGATGCAGAGGGTGCCTGGTTTGCGGCCACGGCGGTGCCGCTCGCCGAGCCCGACGTCACCGACGATGCCGAAGTCGAGGTCATGACGCGAACGCTGCTGTCGCTGTTCGAGCAGTACGTCAAGCTCAACAAAAAGGTGCCGCCCGAGATACTGTCATCGCTCCAGGGTATCGAGCAGCCCGGCCGGCTGGCCGATACCGTGGCGGCGCACATGAGCCTCAAGATCAACGAAAAGCAGAAAATCCTGGAGATGGCCGACCCGCGGGCGCGGCTCGAGCACCTCATGGCGCTCATCGAAGGCGAGCTCGACATCCTTCAGGTTGAAAAGCGGATCCGCGGGCGCGTCAAACAGCAGATGGAGAAGTCGCAGCGCGAGTACTACCTCAACGAGCAGATGAAGGCCATCCAGAAGGAGCTCGGCGAGCTTGAGGATGTGCCCAATGAGATCGAAGATCTCGAGAACAGGATCGAGGCGGCGGGGCTGTCCTCCGAGGCGCGCGAAAAGGCCGACCAGGAGCTCGGCAAGCTGCGCATGATGTCGCCCATGTCGGCGGAGGCCACGGTGGTGCGCAACTACCTCGAGTGGCTGCTGGCGCTGCCGTGGAAAAAGCGCACGCGCATTCGGCATGATCTGGCGCGCGCCGAGGCCACGCTCGATGCCGATCATTACGGCCTTGAGAAGGTCAAGGAGCGCATTCTCGAGTATCTGGCGGTGCAGCAGCGGGTGCGCAAGCTAAAAGGCCCCATTCTCTGCCTGGTCGGCCCGCCGGGCGTTGGCAAGACCTCGCTCGGCGAGAGCATCGCGCGCTCGATCAACCGCCGCTTTGTGCGCATGTCACTGGGCGGTGTGCGCGACGAGGCCGAGATTCGCGGCCATCGCCGGACCTATATCGGCTCGCTGCCGGGCAAGATCGTCCAGAAGCTCTCACGGGTCGGCACCCGCAACCCGCTCTTTTTGCTCGACGAAATTGACAAAATGGCGATGGACTTCCGTGGCGACCCGGCCTCGGCGCTGCTCGAGGTCCTCGACCCGGAGCAGAACACCAGCTTTAACGACCATTATCTCGAAGTCGACTTTGACCTCTCGGATGTCATGTTCGTGTGCACGGCCAACACCATGAATATCCCGGGCCCGCTGCTCGATCGCATGGAAGTCATCCGATTGTCCGGCTACACCGAGGAAGAAAAGATCAACATTGCGCGTAAATACCTGGTGCCCAAGCAAATCAAGGCCAACGGGCTGAAGGACGGCGAGCTCGAGGTCAGCGACAATGCGCTGCGCGACACCGTGCGCTACTACACGCGCGAGGCGGGAGTGCGCAGCCTCGAGCGCGAGGTGGCAAAGATTGCCCGCCGGGTGGTCAAGGATGTCCTGCTCAAGCCGCGTGAGCGCACCGTTCAGGTCAGCACCCAGAACCTCGACAAGTACCTGGGTGTGCGGCGCCATCGCTATGGAGTGGCCGAGGCGAGCGATCAGATCGGACGCGTCACCGGATTGGCCTGGACCGAGGTGGGTGGTGAGCTTCTTACAATCGAGGCGGCGGTGGTTGCCGGCAAGGGGCGGCTGCAGAATACCGGCCAGCTCGGCGACGTCATGAAAGAGTCGATCCATGCGGCACTCACGGTCGTGCGCTCGCGGGCGCAGACGCTTGGTATCGACCCCGGCTTCCATCAGGGCAGCGATATCCACATCCATGTGCCCGAGGGGGCCATCCCCAAGGACGGCCCGAGTGCGGGCATCGGGATGTGTACCTCGCTGGTGTCGGCGCTCACCGGCATCCCGGTGCGCGCCGGGGTGGCGATGACCGGCGAGATTACCCTGCGCGGCGAGGTCCTGCCCATTGGCGGTCTCAAGGAAAAGCTGCTGGCCGCCCTTAGGGGCGGGATCCAGACCGTGCTGATCCCGGCGGAAAACCGCAAGGATCTGGCCGATATCAGTCGGGATATCAAGGGTAAGCTCGACATCCGTGCGGTACGCTGGATTGACGAGGTGCTCGAGGTGGCATTGGCCTCGCAGCCGGTGCCACTTACCGGGGATGGCGTTGAGGCGAGTGATGATGCAACGCCGGAGCGCACCACCGATACGGCAACAATCCGGCCGCACTAGTCGGGCAATGCAAGTTGACACTGCTCGCGCGGCATTGCTATACGTCTTTGGTGCTTACCGGGGTGCCGACGTGAGCAGGCCAACCGGGCACGGGGGGCGGGATTGTCGGCGAGCCTGACGGGCGATAGCATGACCGCAATTCGTCGGGAACGACGATGAACCAGAGAATGAACTTCAAGGGGACGATCCATGAATAAATCCGAGCTGATCGACGCTGTGGCCGACGCGGCTGGTCTTTCCAAAGCTGACGCCACCAAGGCTGTCGACGCATTCTCCACAACCGTTACCGATGCGCTCAAGAAGGGCGACCAGGTGACGCTCGTGGGCTTTGGCACCTTCACTGTGCGCGAGCGCGCCGCCCGTACTGGCCGCAACCCGCGTACCGGGGCCTCGATCAACATCGCCGCGTCGAAAGTGCCGGGCTTCAAGGCTGGCAAGGCACTCAAGGATGCAGTAAACTAAGCGCTGCTTTCCGGGGTGGTTAGCTCAGTTGGGAGAGCGTCGCCCTTACAAGGCGAATGTCGGGGGTTCGAACCCCTCACCACC
>CAJXMI010000064.1 GCA_913056145.1 uncultured Spiribacter sp. | reverse complement strand
GCTCACGATCGAAAGCGTTAGGGATAACTTGGATTCGCTGGGGATCGACGCCAGCAGATTCAGTGATGCTATCCTTAACTCCCCAGGTCGGTGCGACACAACGATGATTACCATAAATCGAACTATACCGCTGCTGCCACTTACCAGCAGCCGAAGACGATTTCCCATGCAGGCCGAGATCGATCTTCACCCACATAAATAAATTATGGCCGTGAATGAATCGAGCGATTTTGTGGCACGCGCATGCCAGAACTGCATCCGGAAAAAATTCATCAAGTGCGTTTTGCACTCTTTTCGCCTGCCAACGTTCTACAAATTCAGCTGAGATTGATTTAGTTAGGCGATTGACTAATCTCAGGTTGATGACTTGAACGCCCCGAGGGATATCTATCTCGATGACGTCTCGCAGTATAAAAACCTTAACCTCATGCCCACGCTTTTGCAGGCCGGAGGCAATATCAAGGAGTGACCGCTGCGCACCGCCACCAAATAAGTCAGTGATTACAAATGCAAAGCGACTCATTATAATCTCGATTTGATGACAACAGCAGACGGGCATGCATATTCGCAAAGGCGATTTCAGTTAGATCCTATCTGCGGCGGGGTCCACGCAAGTAAGGATTTTGCGCCACAGGCTTTCTCCGCGAAAACCGCCGATATGTCCACTGATACTGCTCGGGGCGTTCCAGAACAACCTTTTCGATCTCTCGGTTCATGGCGGCCGCCGCTGCTTCGGTGTCTGCATCATCCACCGGTTCGGTCACCCGACGCCAGTGCAGACGATACCCGGCGGCATGCGGCAGGCGCTCGGCCCAGCCGATGATGACCGGCGCCTTGCTGCGCGCGGCCATCTTGGAAAATAGCGTCATGGTCTTGGCCGGGCGGCCAAAGAAAGGCACAAACACACCTTCGCCGGGCGGGGACTGATCGGGCAGGACGCCGACGGCTTCGCCCGCCTGCAGCGCCTTGAACAGCGCGCGGATGCCCGATGGGCGGGCGGGCCAGAACGTGGCGCCGCTGCGCGAGCGGCCGCGGTTGAGCAGCGGTTCGATTTGGGCGACGCGCGGCGGGCGGTACAGGGCATGCAAGCGCACGCGCTGGGCAAGCCACATCTGCAGCAGCTCCCAGGCGCCGTGGTGCGGGGCAATCACCAGCAGACCGCGTCCTTCGGCAAGGGCCTCATCGATGACATCTGCACCCTCGACTGACTCGATTGAACCCAGCACGCGCGCGACCGGCCAGTGCCAGAAAGCCGCCAGTTCAAAAAGGCCCCGGGCGTTCTGGCGCAGGGCCTCGCGGGCCATGGCGCGCCGGCGCTCAAGCGGCCAGTCCGGAAAGCATAGGTCGGCGTTGACCCGCGCCACATGCCATTCCTCGCGTCGGAACAGGGCGGCAAGCCACGCCACACCATCGGCTAGCGCATGCAACGCACGCAGGGGCAAGAGCGACAGCACAGCCAGCAGGGCATTAACGACACGCGCCACACCGCGCAGGGGCGCGTCGGCCCCGAGATTACCGGCGCCGCCGGCGCGAGCGTGATCCGGCGCAGTCACTCCCGGCGGTGGTGCTCGGCGATCGCCGGGTCGTTGGGGTCGAAATCGCGGATGAAGAACTCGGCACCGCAGTAGGGGCACTTGCCCTCGCCGGTCTTGTGGATGGGGATGTAGACCTTGGGGTGGCTGTTCCACAGGTACATGCCCGGCATGGGGCAGGACAGCGGCAGATCATCCGCCGTTACCTCGTAGCGGTTTTCGCTGTTCGGCTTGATCAGATCAGGACGATCGTGCGTCTGCGGGTCGGGCACGGCTACCTCCTTAGACCGTTGTCAGCCACTCGTGATGGGCATCGGCGCGGCCTTCGACCAGCGCAAAGAAGCGGCTCTGGATGTCGGTGGTGATGGGCCCGCGCTTGCCCTCGCCGATCACGCGGCCATCCAGCTCGCGGATCGGGGTGACCTCGGCGGCCGTCCCGGTAAAGAAGGCCTCGTCGCACACATACACCTCGTCGCGGGTGATCCGGCGCTCCCGCACCTCATAGCCGGCCTCATGCGCCAGCGTCATGATGGCATCGCGGGTCACGCCGGCCAGCGCCGAGTGCAGCTCGGGGGTATGGATGACCCCATCACGGATCAAAAAGAAGTTCTCGCCCGAGCCCTCGGCCACAAAGCCCTCGGGGTCAAGCAGCAGGGCCTCGTCGTACCCGCAGGCGACGGCCTCCTGCAGCGCCATCATCGAGTTGATGTACTGCCCGTTGGCCTTGGCGCGGCACATGGCAATGTTGACGTGATGACGGGTGAACGACGAGGTGCGCACGCGAATGCCGCGCTCCATGTTCTCTTCGCCCATGTACGACCCCCAGCTCCAGGCCGCAACGATGAGATGCGTCTTGAGGTTGTCGGCGCGCAGGCCCATGCTCTCGGCGCCGTAAAAGGCCATGGGGCGGATATAGCCGCTCTCGAGCCCGTTTTCGCGCACCGCAGCGCGGCAGGCCTCGATCACTTCATCCTGCGTCCAGGGCAGGGTCATGCCCAGGATCTTGGCCGAATCAAACAGGCGCCGGACATGCTCGGGCAGACGGAAAATGGCGGGGCCGCGCTCGGTCTTGTAGGCGCGAATGCCCTCGAACACGCCCAGCCCGTAGTGCAGGGTGTGCGTGAGCACGTGCACCTGCGCATCGCGCCAGGGCACCATCGTGCCATCCATCCAGATGTAACCGTCCTGATCGGCCATGCTCATGCGCGGTTCCCCTCAACTGATCCGCCAGCCCGACAATCCCGCTATTGAACCACGAAATGACGGGGCGTGACACCGGCGCGGGCGCCCCACGGCCGCATTCAGAGGCGCCCAAGCAGTCGCTCGCCAGCGCCACGGTTGGCCCTGATCAGGGCTTGCGCCTTGCGGCCACGCTCGGCCCGCTCTGCCGGGTCGGCCAGCAGACGGCCCACCGCCGCGGCCAGTGCGTCGGCGTCGGCTACGCGCAGCGCGCCGCCGTTGGCCAGCAGCTGCTCAACAACCTGTGCAAAGTTGAAGGTATGCGGCCCCACCACCACCGGCAGGCCAAGCGCAGCCGGTTCCAGCACGTTCTGGCCGCCGAGCGGGACCAGACTGCCGCCCACAAAAGCCACATCAGCCGCCGCGTACAAAAGCGGCAGCTCGCCCATCGTGTCGCCCAGCAGCACGGCCGCATCGGCCGGGTCATCGTCGCGGCTGCGAAGGGCCAGGGGCAGATCGCGGGCGTGGCACAGGCCGGCGACGGCGGCAAATCGATCGGGATGGCGGGGCACCAGAATGAGAAGGGCAGCCGGGTGATGCTGGCGCACCGCCGCAAAGGCATCCAGCACCAACGGCTCCTCACCCTCCCGCGTGCTGGCAGCAATCCAGACGGGGCGCGTCCGCCCAATCCGATCGCGCAGCGCCAGGCCGGCCGCCTCGTCAGCGGGCGTGGCAACGTCGAACTTGAGGTTGCCAAGCACCTCGACCCGGCCGGCCGGTGCGCCCAACCCGATCAGGCGATCGGCATCGGCCTGCGTTTGTGCGGCAATCAGCTGCGGTACCTGCAGCATGCCGCGGACCAATCCGCCAAGGCGTCGATACCGCCGCGCGCTTCGCTCCGACAATCGTGCGTTGGCCAGCACCACCGGAATGCCGCGGTTGCGCAACACGGCAAACAGGTTAGGCCAGAGCTCCATTTCCATGATGATGACGCGCCACGGCTGCAGGGCGTCCACGAATCGCGCCATGGCGTGTGGCTGGTCGAGGGGCAGGAGGACCGCCGTCACGTCGTGGCCGAAAAGACGGTTTACATGGGCCTGCCCGGCCGGGGTCATGGTGCTGATCACAATAGGCCGATCAGGCCAGCGTGTCCGGCAGCTGCGCACCACACCGCTCACCGCCTGCACCTCCCCCACCGAGGCGGCGTGGATCCAAACGCCCCCCGCCGGCACCACAGGCATCCGCAAACCAAATCGCCGGGCAATGCCGCGGCGATAGTCTGGCTCGCGGCGGGCCCGCCAGGCCAGATAACCCAGCAGCAGCGGCGTCGCCAGATAGAGCGCCAGGCTGTAGACCTGTCTTGCCATCACGCGTCGGCCAACCCGGGCGGTGTGGCCGACTCGGGGGCCCGCAGGCGCTCATCCTCGGGCGTTTGCAGCAACGCATCCAGCCGCTCCAGCACGGCATCAGTCTCGATCAAGGCCATGGCATCGGGCGTGCGCACCCGGCGTCCCCAGCGAATCGCCTCCACGCCCCGGCCAAAGGCGGCATGCACCGCTTCGGGGTAGCGGTTCACCGTCCACTCACGGCCCAGATACGGGCCGGTGCGGTGGGGGTTGGTGGCCGCGTAAAGGCCAACCACCGGTGTCCCCGCTGCCGTTGCCATATGCGCTGGGCCGGAGTCAGGCGAGATCACTGCGGTTGCCCTACCCAGGACTGCCAGTAATTCCTTGAGCGAAGTCTGCCCAATCATATTGACGACCGACGCGCCCGAGCGCTCTGCGATTATCTCGCCATACCGACGCTCCTCCGCACTTGGTCCTCCACATAACACGATGCGTAGTTTGTAGCGGCGGACCGCTTCGGCCGCTACGGCAGCGTACCGATCCGGCAGCCAGTTCTTGAACGAATGACTCGCACAGGGACTGATCACCAGCGTGGGCTGATCATCGGGGATCAGCTCGGCGGCGCGCTCGCGGGCATCCGCCGGCACCGGGATGTCCCAGCGCAGCACGCGGTGCTCCACGCCGAGGGCTGCGGCAAAGTCAAAAAACCCGTCGAGCACATGCGCCCGCGGGTGCGGGGCAATGCGGCGGTTGATGAACAGCGAATGCCCATCCCGGCTGCGCGCGCGGTCAAACCCCAATCGCAACGGGGCTCGAACCGCGGTCGAGGCCATGCCGGCGCGCAGCGCCACCTGCATCAGCACCAGCGCATCAAACGCACGGCTGCCCAGCGAGGCACTCAACGCACGGCGCCCGGCGCGCTTGTCGAAGGTGATACACTCCACGCCGTCAAGATCGCCCAGCAACGCCGCTTCGGTGCGGCCGATGATCCAGGTAAGCCGGGTCTCGGGCCAGGCCGCCTGCAGGGTACGGATGACCGGCACCATATGGCAGCAATCCCCAATGGCTGACAGACGGAACAGGCATACACGGCCCGGCGCCTCCGCCGGCGGCCCTGCCTCGCCATGACCCATCAGGTTGTGCAAAAGGTCGGTTCTGACCATGTCATCCACGATCCACGCATCGTGGACCCCCTGCCCGGCTGGGTGTTCGACCCGGATGCGCTTGCCAGCCGCTCGCTTGTTCACGCCACCGGCCATGGCCGCCGCCAGGTCTGGTTTTTTGCGCTGAACGGCCACGAGCTGGTGCTGCGCCACTACTGGCGCGGTGGGATCGTCTCTCGTTTATCAGCCGATGTCTATGTCTGGACCGGGCTTGAGCGCACGCGGGCCTTTCGCGAGTGGCGCCTGCTGGCCCAGCTGCATGACCGGGGGCTGCCCGCACCACGGCCGGTTGCCGCGCGTGTACAGCAGGGCACGATGGCCTATCGCGCCGATCTGATCACGGTGGCAATCCCTGGCGCCACCCCCTTTGACGAGGTGCTGCAGGGCCCGGCGGCGGGCGACCGCTCGCTCTGGCACCGGGTGGGGCTGACCCTGGGCCGCTTTCACGCGGCGGGCGCCTGTCACGCCGATCTGAACGTGCGCAATATCCTGCTGGATGAGGCCGGCGCTGTCTGGGTCATCGACTGGGATCGTGGGCGCCTGCGCCACCCCGATTGGCGCTGGCAGGAGGCCCGGCTCGAGCGCCTGCGCCACTCGCTGCGTGGCCAGTCGCGGCTCAATCGGGCAGCCCGCACGGGCTGGCCGGCACTGCTCGCCGGCCATGCCGAGGCCGTGGGCGCTCTGGCACCGCCCGGCTCACCTTAGGGAGACCCTGCATTGCCCCAACGCCTTCGCGCATCACGTCCGCAACCGCCGCAAAGTGCCTGGCACCCGCGCAACTGGGGCCAGTGCACCACGCTTGCTGCCCTGTGGGTTCTCGGCCACCTGCCCTGGCGGATCGGGCTGCAACTGGGGCGCTGGCTGGGCGGTCTGGGCTGGCGCTTTGCGGGCAGGCGTCGGGCCGTTATCGAGCGCAACCTCGAGCTGTGCCTGCCCGAGCTATCCGCCACCGAGCGCAGGGAGCTCACGCAAAAAAACCTCCGCGCACTGGGTCAGGCCGCGGTCGAGGCGGGGCTTGCCTGGTATGGCGGCAAGCAGGTCGAGCGCATTCCCCACGAGATCCGCCACCCCGAGCGCGTTACCGGTCACCTTGACGCCGGCCGCCCGGTGATCCTGCTCTCGGCGCATTTTTTGTCGACCGAGCTGATGGGCCGGCTGATGCCCGACCGCATTCGGGCAACGGCCATGTACAAACCAGTGCGCAAAAAACCGGTTTTTGACCGCGCCATGCGGGCTGCACGGCGGCGCAATGCCAGTGATGCCCTGCCGCGCGGCGACACCCGCGCGGTGATCAGGGCCATTCGCGGCGGCAACCCGATCTGCTTTATCGCCGATCAGGACTATGGCCGGGCACACAGCGTGTTCGTGCCCTTTTTTGGCGTGCCGGCCGCGACCATCACCACGCTGTTCCGCCTGGCTCGCATTACCGATGCGCAGGTGGTGCCCATGTTCTTTTTCTGGGAAGCGGGGCGCTTTGTCATTCACTTCGACCCGGCTCTCGAGGGTTTTCCCACGGACGATGACGCCGCCGATGCGCGGCGCATGAACACGCTGATGGAAGCCGTCATCCGCGCCCACCCCGAGCAGTACCTGTGGATGCACCGGCGCTTCAAGCACCGGCCCGATCCGCATGAGCCCGGCCCCTACTAAAGGCAACCACTCGATAAACGCCGCCCACGGGCGTAATCTACGCCGCTATGCAGCAGGATGATCATGGCCACGGCTGACGACTCCAGGGCGCGGATCACCAGCGCTCGCGGCCGCGTCCTGCTGGCCGGCCCGTCGGTACAGATCTACCGGCGGCTGCTGGCGTATGTCCGGCCCTACTGGCGGCTTGCCATCGTGGCGCTCGTGGCCATGGTGCTGGCCGCGGCCGGCAACGCCGCCTTTGCCTGGATCGTCCAGCCGCTGGTCGACGGCACGTTCATCGAGCAGGACCCGCAGGCCCGCATCTGGGTACCCGCCATGCTGGTGGGGATTTTCCTGTTTCATGGCCTGAGCATGTTCGCCTCGGACTACACAGTGGCCTGGGTGGGCCGCAACGTGGTGGCCGATCTGCGCTTTGATGTCTTTGCCAAGTACCTGGCACTGCCCAGCAGCTTCTACGACAGCGGCTCACTCGGCTATCTCAAGGCCAAGCTCACCTACAACGTCGAGCAGGTGGGCAATGCGGCCTCCAAGGCGCTCGTTGTGCTGGTGCGCGACAGCCTGACGGTGATCTTTTTGATTGGCTACATGGTCTGGCTCGGGGGGTGGGTGGCCCTGATCTTCCTGGCCCTCACACCGCTGGTGGGGGTGATCGTGCTGGCCGCCAACAAGCGCTTTCGCAAGATCGCCGGGCGCATGCAGCACGCCATTGGCGGCATTGGCCAGGTCGCCGAGGACACCCTGCGCGGCCACACCGAGGTCAAGATCGCCGGCGCGGCCGACTATGAACGCCAGCGCTTTGATGCGGTTAACACCCAACACAAGCGCCAGCAGCTGCGCTACACCGCGGTGCAGTCATTGAGCCAGCCCCTGGTGCAGCTGGTGGCCGTCATCGCGCTTGCCTTTGTGCTCTTCATCACCACCAGCGAGGCGGTGCTTGCAACCATCAGCCCCGGTGGGCTGCTCTCGTTCGTGACGGCAATGGCACTCATGCTGCGCCCGCTCAAGCAGATCGTGCAGGTCAACTCCGAAATCCAGCGCGCCATTGCCGCGGGCGAGAGCCTGTTCGACGTCCTCGACCTCGATGCCGAGCCCGATCCCGGCACGCAGCCGCTCGCACACGCCGCGGGGCATGTCGTCTATGACGACGTCGGCTTTCGCTACGCCGGCGGCGAGCGGGATGTGCTGCACAACATCCGCTTTGAGCTGCGCCCGGGCGAGACGGTCGCCCTGGTGGGCCGCTCGGGCAGTGGCAAGACCACCATCGCCAGTCTGCTGCCGCGCTTCTACGAGCCCTCGTCGGGGCGCATCCTCCTGGATGATCAGCCGCTTGATGCCTATCGCCTCACCGACCTGCGCCGCCAGATTGCCCTGGTCAATCAGCGCGTGGTGCTGTTCAACGATACGGTGGCGGGCAACATTGCCTACGGGCTGCCCGAGCAACCCACCCGCGAGCGCCTGGAAGCGGCCGCCCGGGCCGCCAACGCCCTTGGCTTTATCGAGGCCCTGCCCCAGGGCTTTGACACCCTGATCGGCGATGACGGCGTGATGCTGTCGGGCGGCCAGCGCCAGCGCCTGGCCATTGCCCGGGCGCTCATCAAGGATGCTCCCATCCTGATTCTGGACGAGGCCACCTCCGCGCTTGATACCGAGTCGGAGCAGATGATCCAGGATGCACTGGAGCGGTTGATGCAGTCACGCACCACACTGGTGATCGCGCATCGCCTCTCGACCATCGAGGATGCCGATCGCATCGTGGTGCTCGATGCCGGGCGCATTGTCGAGACGGGCACGCATGCCGAGCTGCTGGCGCAGGAGGGGCACTACGCGGCGCTCTATCGCCAGCAGTTCCAGGAGGGCTGAGGCCCGACCGGCTCAGCGGCCGGGCCGCGGGGGCCAAGGCCTGGCTGGCGTGCAGGGCCCTGTCCCTTTTCCGGCACTCAGACGGGCGCCGGGGCCTCCATGACTGCCTCCCACACCGCGGCCACCGCCGCCCGCGCCTCGGCCACGCGCTCGGGCGTGACCCGCGCCGGCTGCTCCTGGAGCGTCAGGCGGTGCACCAGACCGCGATACTGGCGATAGGCATCGGCCAGCACCCGGGCCTGTTCGGCCGTGAACTCGCCGGCGCGCTCCAGCTCGTCGAGCAGGCGGATATTGTCGGTGTAGCGCAGCAGCCCGGCATAATCCGCCGCCCCGGCCAGCACCCCGTACTGCACGATGAACTCGATATCGGCAATGCCGCCGCGATCCTGCTTCAGGTCAAAGGCATCCGCCTGGCGTGAGCCAAGCTCCTTGCGCATGCGCTCGCGCATATGAGCCACTTCCTCGCGCAGCTCGGCGCGCTCCCGGCCGCGGGTGAGGATCTCGCGCCGCACCCGGCGAAAGCCCTCACGCAGGGGCTCGCTGCCGGCCACCATCCGCGCGCGCACCAGGGCCTGATGCTCCCAGGTCCAGGCACGTTCGCGCTGATAGTCGGCAAAGGCCTCCAGACTGGTCGTGAGCAACCCCGACTGGCCACTGGGCCGCAGCCGCGTATCCACCTCGTAGAGGATCCCGCCCGGCGTGGGTGTGTTCAGGATATGAATAACCCGCTGGGCAAGGCGGGCAAAGAACACGGCCGGCTCGACGGGCTTGTCACCGGTGGTGGCCGTGCCCGCCGGGACCGTGTCGTGCAAAAACACCACGTCCAGGTCCGAGCCATAGCCCAACTCCAGCGAACCCAGCTTGCCGTAGGCCACCAGCCCGAACGCGGCCACCTCGCCATCCGGGCGCAGGGGCTCGCCATAGCGCTGGTGCTGGTGCCGCGCGGCGTCTCGGTGCTGATGGCCGGCTGGTGGAGCGTGTTCTGCTCCCTGCCGCAGCCG
>CAJXMI010000063.1 GCA_913056145.1 uncultured Spiribacter sp. | reverse complement strand
GACCATCTGCAGGGCGGCCTGGAAATTGCGTGATGCGGTCATGCGCAGGAAAAGATCCTCCGGAATCGTCTCGCCGGTCTCGTGGTGACGGGCAAAGAGATCCAGCGCCTCACGCTCCCAGCACCAGTTCTCGAGGAACTGGCTGGGCAGCTCGACGGCGTCCCAGGCCACGCCATTGATGCCGGCCACACTGGCGGCGTTTACCCGCGTGAGCATGTGGTGCAGGCCGTGGCCGAACTCGTGGAACAGGGTCTCGACCTCGCCATGGGTGATCAGCGCCGGCCGGCCGCCCACCGGCGGGGTGAAGTTGCAGGTCAGAAAGGCCACGGGGGTCTGCAACTCCCCCTCGTGCTGCATGCGGCCCCGTGCGGTGGCCATCCAGGCCCCGCCGCGCTTGTGCGAGCGGGCGTAGAGATCCGTGTAGAACTGCCCGCGGAGCTCGCCATCGGCAGCGTGGATTTCGTAAAAGCGGACATCGTCGTGCCAGGTCTCGACATCGTCGCGCTCGACAATGTGGATGCCAAAGAGCCGTTCAACAACGGCAAAGAGACCGGCCATGACCCGATCGGCCTGAAACCACGGCCGCAGGTCCTCGGGCGAGAGCTGATAGCGCGCCTCACGCAGCCGCTCGCTGTAATAGCCGACGTCCCAGGCCTCAAGCGCCTCGAGGCCATCCTGCTCGCGGGCAAAGGCAACCAGCTCGGCGTACTCCTGCTCGGCAACGGGCTTGGCGCGCTCGGCAAGGTCTTCCAGAAAAGCGATGACCTGTGCGGCGGAGTCGGCCATCTTGGGGGCAAGCGACAGCTCTGCGTAATTCGGGTAGTCGAGGAGTTCGGCCTGCTCCTGACGCAGATCGAGCATCTCGGCCATGATCGGGTGGTTGTCCCACTGCCCGGCATGGGGGCCGGTGTCGGACGCGCGGGTGGTGAACGCCTCGTAGACTTCGCGGCGCAGCGCGCGGTCTTTTGCATAGGCCAGCACGGCCTGCGCCACCGGCATGTCAAGGCTGATGCGCCAGCCCTCGCCACCGGCCTGCTCGGCGTTTTGTTTCATCACACCCAGCGCGGTCTCGGGGATGCCCGCCAGTTCATCAACATCGGCGGTATCGCGGTGCCAGGCATCGGTGGCATCCAGCAGGTGTTCCTGAAACTTCGACGACAGCTCGGCAAGGCGCGCGGCGATTTCCGCATAACGCTGCTTGGCCGTGTCCTCAAGGGCAACGCCGGCCAGCTCGAAATCGCGCAGGGCATTGTCCACGGTCTGACGCTGATCCTGCTCGAGGCGCTCATAGTCATCGCTCTCGCGCAGCTCCCGAAATGCGCTGTAGAGCGCCGTGTTCTGCCCCATCTCGGTGTGATAGGCCGACAGCAGCGGCAGGCAGGCGTTGTAGGCCTCGCGCAGCGCTTCGCTATTCATGACGGCATTGAGGTGCGAGACCGGCGACCACACTTTCTCAAGCCGGTCCTCGAGCCGCTCGAGCGGCGCGACCAGGCTGTGCCAGGTATGCGGTGCGGCATCGGCGGTGATCTCGTCAATGGCAGCGCGGTTGTCCGCCAGCACCTGTTCCACGGCGGGCTGGACATGCTCGGGGCGGATCTCCGAGAAGCGCGGCAGGCCGGATTCGGCAAGCAATGGATTGGTCATGGTGATGGCGCTGTGCTCCGTTGGTCGGTGGGGACACGCCCCGTGCCAGTTGATCCCTCAGGGTAGTCGATCAGGGCTCGCCAATTCGAGCCGGATCGCCCATCGGAAGTTCATTGGCTTGAGGGTGAGCGGCGCGCCCATGCAGAATGACTTGGTAATACCGGAGGTTTGCCATGACCCGAAAAACAACGCTCAGCTTTACGGACCGCCATCACCGCTTTCTCGTGGAAAAGGTGGGAGAGGGCGTTTTTGCCTCGCAGAGTGCCGCGGTGGCGGCGGCGCTCGAGCAGATGATCCGTGACGAAGAGGAACGGGCGATAGCCCTCGGCGGAATGGCCGATGAGATTCGGGCGCGCCTGCAAACTTCGCGTGCCGATTATATCGAGCCTCAGCATGCGTTCGCGGCGGCGCGCAAGGTTACAGACGTGCCTGGCGCCGAATGACCTATCGGATCCGATTCCACCCCGCCGTTCAGCACGACCTCAAATCCATTGCCGACATGATCACCGCTTATGCTGGTCCACGGGCCGCCGAGAGGCGTCTGACAGAGATCGAGGCAGTGGTGCTCAGCCTTGTTGATACGCCGCATCAAGGCAGTCTGCGAACAGAGATCGCGCCGGGGCTTCGAGCCATTCCAGCCGGCAGAAAGGCCGTGATCGCCTTCACCGTTGACGACGCCGAACGCGCTGTTTTCATCCATTTGATCGCCTATGCAGGATCCGACTGGATCCGGCGAGTGCCGTCGCGTGGTTAATAACGCTTCAGCCTATGTCTTCGCCGGTTCGCTCTGCGACAATAATGCAATCACATTTATCGACAGCAGGAGCCCGGCATGAGCGGCGAGCGAAACGATTATGACTTGATCTGCATTGGCGGTGGCAGTGGCGGCATTGCTACAGCCCGGCGCGCCGCCGCCCATGGCGCACGTGTGGCAGTGATCGAGTCGGATCGCCTCGGCGGCACCTGCGTTAATGTGGGCTGCGTGCCCAAAAAGGTCATGTGGCAGGCGGCGCATGCTGCCGAGGTCATGGAGCGCGCCGGGGATTATGGCTTCAGCGGCGTCAGCCCCCGACTCGACTGGTCATCCCTGGTCGCCGCCCGGGATGCCTACATCGAGCGCCTCAACGGCATTTACGATCGCAATCTGGGCAATTCGGGCGTCGATACCCTTCGAGGCCACGCCCGCTTCGTCGACCCCCATACGGTGGAAGTAAATGGCGAGCGTTATCAGGCCGAGCGCTTTGTGATCGCCACCGGCGGCGTGCCAGGGCGACCGGGTATTCCCGGCGGCGATCTGGGCATCGACTCCGATGGCTTTTTTGCCATGGCCGATCGGCCCGAGAAAGTGGCGGTGGTGGGCGCGGGCTACATTGCCGTCGAGCTGGCGGGCGTGCTCCAGCAGCTGGGCAGCGAGGTGCAGCTTGTGGTCCGCCGCGAGCGGCCGCTGCGCGATTTTGACGAGGCCATCCAGCAGGCCTATGTCGATAGCATTCAGCAGCATGGGCCGAGCCTGGTGAATCACTTCACGCCAATCGGCCTCGAGGCGGACTGGGGCGGCTATACCCTGCATGCCGAGGACGGCCGCAGCCTTGAAGGGCTCGATCAGGTGATCTGGGCGGTGGGGCGTGTGCCCAACACCGACGAGCTGGGGCTGGACGCCGCGGGCGTGGTCGCGAGTGACCGCGGCACCGTGCCGGTCGATGACTGGCAGGCCACCAATCAGCCGCACATCTTTGCCCTGGGTGATGTCACCGACAACCCCTATCCGCTCACGCCGGTGGCCATTGCCGCGGGCCGGCGCCTGGCGGATCGCGTCTGGGGCGGGCAGAGCGATCGCCGCCTTGATTACCGCGACGTGCCGACGGTGGTGTTTACGCACCCCCCCATTGGCACCGTTGGCCTTACCGAGGCGCAGGCACGGGCCGAGTTCGGCGACGATGTGCAGGTCTATCAGACCGGCTTTGTCCCCATGGACTTTGCCCTGGCGCCCGCCGAGGCCAAGCAGCGCAGCACCATGAAGCTTGTCTGCGTGGGCGCCGAGGAGCGCGTGGTGGGCATTCATCTCTTTGGCGTGGGCAGCGATGAAATGCTGCAGGGGTTTGCGGTGGCGCTGCGCATGGGCGCCACCAAGCGCGATCTGGATGATACCGTCGCCATCCACCCCACCAGCGCCGAGGAAGTGGTCACGATGACCTGAGGCGGGGAGTAACGCATGATCGACAGCTACCAGGGCCGATGGCCGGCCATCGCAAACGCCGCCTGGGTGCATGAAACCGCGGTGGTCATCGGCGATGTCACGCTGGCCGATGATGTGTCGGTGTGGCCCACGGCCGTGCTGCGCGGCGACGTCCATCGCATTGAAGTGGGTGCTCGAAGCAACATCCAGGATGGCGTGATCGTGCATGTAGCCCATGAGGGGCCCTACCAGTCGGGCCATCCGGCCATCATTGGTGAGGACGTCACGGTTGGCCATCGCGCGGTCATTCACGCCTGCACCGTCGGCAGCCGGGTGCTGGTGGGCATGGGGGCGATCGTGCTCGACGGCGCGGTGGTCGAGGACGAGGTCATCATCGGCGCCAATACCCTCGTGCCACCGGGTAAACACCTTGAAAGTGGCTATCTTTATCTGGGCAGCCCCGCCAAGGCGGTCCGCCCCATCACCCCCACCGAGCGCGAGCAGCTGCCTTATTCAGCCGCTCACTATGTGCGGCTGATGCGCCGGCATCAGGGCGTGGACGACTAGCCGGCAGGGGGCGCAAGCAGGGTCTATCTAGCGCAACGGCTCGCCGCGGGTCAGCTGGTGGCCGACGAGCGCTGGCGTGGCCGCACAGGTTACGAGCGTGACCAGAGTCATCGCGCCGTACAGCTCGGGCGGCACCACGTCGCTGCCGTAGCGGCCGGCCTGGTCAACGATCACCATGGCAATCTCGGCACGCGGGACCATGCTGAGCCCGATGGGTAGGGCGGTGCCGCGGGGGGCCGCCCAGAGCGCGGGCAGCAGAGTGCCGATCAATTTGCCGGCCACGGCGGCGACAAGCAGGATCACGCCCGCGCCCACGGCACCCACCAGGGCGCCGGGATCGAGCTTGAGCCCGATACCAATGAAAAAGAACGGCGCCAGAAAGTCATACAGCACCACATAAGCGCGGTCCTGCCGAATCCGTCGCGGCGCCTTGCTGAATACCAGCCCGGCAAAGAGTGCGCCAACAGCCAGGGAAAATCCCAGTAGCCCGGCCAGAGCCGCGATCAGGCTGCCGATGGCCACCACGATGAGCATCCGTGTCGGGGAGCGCTCCCGCGTGGCAAGAAAACCTGCCAGGGGCGGCTCCAGCCAGTGGGCAAAGAGCCAGCAACCCGCTGTGAAGAGGCCCAGGCTAATGAGCAGTTGCAGGCCCACTCCGCTTGCCTCGCGCCAGTCGATCCCGGCACCGGCCGTGAGTGTGGGGATCAGGCTCAGCAGCAGGGCCATCAGGATCACGCCCGAGATATCGTCCAACTCGGCAACATCGAGCACCAACGACCCACTCTCGCTGCGCAGCGCGCCGGCATCCTGCCAGGGTGGGATGGCAACCCCGATGCTGGTGGCCGTGAGGGCCACGCCGGCCACCAGTGCTGGTACCAGGTCGAAGCCGGCCCAGCGCGCGGCGAGGTAGCCGAGCAGCCCCGAGAAAGTCACGCTGACGGCCCAGATCAGGCTGGCGCTGGGGAGTTTGCCGAGTAGACGGCGAGGGTCACTGCCAAGGCCCACCCGGAACAGCAGGGCGACCAGGCCCAGGGCCGCGAGGAGTTCAAAGGCGGCCATGACCGGTGGGCGCAGCGCGTAAGCGAGCCCGTCGAGCGCGCCCAGGCCGATACCGATGCCGATATAGCCGACCAGGGGTGGGATTTTAAGCCACTCGCAGACATGCCGGAGCATCACCGCGAGCAGGGTGGCCGCGCCCACCAGGAGCACCAGCAGGGCGTCCGGGGTGGCGCTGGCCTCGAGCAGCATGGCCTCAGGGGCGGGTGTCGTGGCGCAGTGCCTCGATCACCGGCTCGGTGCTGGGCCGGATATGCCGCCAGAGCTCGAACGATGCCGCCGCCTGTTCGACCAGCATGCCCAGCCCATCACGGGTGCGAAAGGCGCCGTTGGCATCCGCCCAGCGTAGAAAGGGTGTTGGCTCGGCGCCATACAGCATGTCGTAGGCGGTTGCCCCGTCCGCGACGATGCTGGCCGGCAGATCGGGTACCTCGCCTGCAAGGCCGCTGGAGGTGGCGTTGATCACCACCTCGAAGCGCTCGCCATCGAGTGCCTGGAGGCCGATCCCATCGACGTTACCGACATCGGAAAAGGCGCTGGCAAGTACCTGGGCCCGGTCGGCCGTGCGGTTGGCGATGATGAGGCGCGCCGGCTGTTCGGCCAGCAGCGGGCCCAACACGCCGCGCGCTGCGCCCCCCGCACCAATCAGCAGGATGCGCTTGCCGGCAAGCCCTACGCCCAGGTTGTTGCGCAGGTCGTTAATGAGCCCCTCGCCGTCGGTGTTGTCGCCATAGAGGATGTCGCCGAGGATCAGGGTGTTGACTGCACCGGCCCGCTCGGCGCGCTCACTGCGCTGCTCGGCGAGGTCCCAGGCGGCTTCCTTGAACGGGACGGTGACGTTGGCGCCGCTGCCGCCCGCGTCACGGAACTCGTGCAGGGCCTGCGCAAAGCCATCGAGCGGCGGCTCGATGCGCTCGTACTCGATCTGCTGGGCGGTCTCCTCGGCAAATAGCCGGTGGATCCGCGGCGAGAGGGAATGGCCAACCGGGTGGCCGAAAACTGCATAGCGATCCATGGTTATACCCCGCGGTGTGGCAGGCCTCAGTGGTCGGCCAACCAGCCGGCCACATCCCTGGCAAAGTAGGTAAGAACGGCATCGGCCCCCGCGCGCTTGAAGCCAAGCAACGACTCCATCACGCAGGTGCGGCGGTCCAGCCAGCCGTTGTCGAAGGCGGCGTTGAGCATGGCGTACTCGCCGCTCACCTGGTAGGCAAAGGTCGGCACCTGAAAGTGATCGCGCACGCGGCGAATCACGTCCAGGTACGGCATGCCGGGTTTGATCATGATCATGTCGGCCCCCTCGGCAAGGTCGAGCCCCACCTCGCGAATGGCCTCAAAGCCGTTGCCCGGGTCCATTTGATAGGTGCGCTTGTCGCCGCCACCCAGGTTGCCGGCCGAGCCTACTGCATCGCGGAACGGGCCGTAGAAGGCCGAGGCGTATTTGGCGGCATAGGCCAGGATGCGGGTCTCGCTGCAGCCATCGGCTTCGAGCGCCTCGCGAATGGCACCGATGCGCCCGTCCATCATATCTGACGGGGCCACGATGTCGGCCCCCGCCTCGGCATGCGAGCGGGCCTGGCGCACCAGCGCCGCCAGCGTGATGTCGTTGGCCACATAGCCGCTGTCATCAAGAAGGCCATCCTGGCCGTGGCTGGTGAACGGATCGAGTGCCACGTCGGTAATGACCCCCAGCTCGGGCACCCGGGCCTTGACCGCACGAATGGCGCGCTGGGCAAGGCCCTGCGGGTTCCAGGCCTCGGCGGCGTCGGGGGTCTTCGCCTCGCTGGGCGTGACCGGAAAAATCGCAATGGCGGGGATGCCGAGGTTGGCGAGGGCTTCGGCCTCGTGCTCCAGACGGTCCACGGTAAGCCGCTCGACGCCGGGCATTGAGGGCACGGCCTCGGTGCGGTCGCGCCCCTCGATCACAAAGACCGGCTGGATCAAGTCATCCACGCTCAGCCGGTTTTCGCGCACCAGACGCCGGGTGAAGTCATCCCGCCGCAGCCGCCGGGGGCGTGTGCCCGGGTAGTGTGGAGCGGGATGCTGGCTCACGGCGTCATCTCCTCGGTGGTCATTGTCATGGGTGTCAGTATGCAATGCAGGCGGGGTGGTGCCCAAGGCCGGGCGGTAGGTTTCAGTGGTTGGGCCGAGGCGGCAGGCGCTCAAGGGCCCAGTCGAGGACCCGTTTTACGCGGGGTGCCGTCAGGCGATAGGCGGTGGTCTCGTCCACCCAGCGCCACTCGTGATGCTCGGGGGTGCCAAGCTCGGGGGCAATACCCAGAACGACCTCGTGGGTGCGCGTCTCGGCCAGGTAGTAGCGGGCCACCTTGCCCCGTGCGTATGGCCCGGTCTCGGTGTACTCCTCGCCCCAGGTAAAGCGCAGGTCGGTGATGCCCGTCTCTTCCTGAACCTCGCGCCGGGCGGCATCAAGCGGGGTCTCGCCCTCTTCGGTCCGGCCCTTGGGGAAGTCCCAGTACTGAAAGGCCCGCAACAGCAGAAAACGCCACTGGGCCTGCTCGGGGCGTACCACCACCACGCCGGCCGAGAGGATGCGGGGCCGGCGCTTAGTCATGGTAGCGGGGGCTGAGCGCGTGCACCGCCTCCACCATGGCCGCCACATGGTCCGGCGGGATCTGCGGGTGAACGCCATGGCCCAGGTTGAAGACATGGCCGCTGCCATGGCCAAACTCGGCAAGGACGCGACCAACCTCGCGGTGAATGACCTCGGGGCTCGCATAGAGCACGCTAGGGTCGAGGTTGCCCTGCAGGGCGACACGCCCGCCAACCCGACGCCGTGCCTCGGTCAGGGAGAGGGTCCAGTCAATGCCCAGGCCGTCGGCACCGCAATCAGCGATGCGCTCAAGCCACAGCCCACCCCCCTTGGTGAAAAACACAACCGGTATGCGGCGGCCGTCGCGCTCGCGCACCAGACCGTCGATGACCTGGCGCGCAAACGCGAGCGAGAAGCGCTCATAGGCATCATGCGCCAGCGCACCGCCCCAGGTATCGAAGATCATGAGCGCCTGCGCGCCCGCCTCGACCTGGGCGTTGAGGTAGTCGATGACCGCGCGTGCCGTCTTGTCGAGGAGTTGCTCGAGCAGTGCCGGCTGGTCATAGGCGAGCGCCTTGATATGGCGGAAGTCCTTGCTACTGGCGCCCTCGACCATGTACGTGGCAAGGGTCCAGGGGCTGCCCGAGAACCCGATCAGGGGCACGGTGCCGTTCAGTTCGCGTCGGATGCGGGATACGGCATCGGTGACATAGCGCAGCGAGGTGGCAACGTCGGGCACCGGCAGCGCATTGATCGCGGCCGTGTCCCGCAACGGGCGCTCGAAGCGCGGGCCCTCGCCCGGCTCAAAATAAAGGCCGAGGCCCATCGCGTCGGGGACGGTCAGGATGTCGGAGAAAAGGATGGCCGCATCAAGGTCAAAGCGCCGAAGGGGCTGCATTGTCACCTCGCAGGCCAGCTCGGCGTTGCGGCACAGGTCCATGAAGCTGCCGGCCTGTGCCCGTACCTCGCGATACTCGGGCAGATAGCGCCCTGCCTGGCGCATGATCCACACAGGGGTGCGGTCGACGGGTTCGCGCAGGAGGGCGCGCAGGAAGCGGTCGTTTTGCAGCTGGCTCATCGGCTGGCCTATGCCCTAGACGCCCAGATAGGCGAGCATGCCCTTGGCGGCCTCCCGGCCTTCCCAGACGGCGGTTACCACCAGGTCGGAGCCCCGCACCATGTCGCCGCCGGCAAAGACATTGGGGTTGTCGGTCTGGTAGGGGTGTTTGCCCCCCTTGGCCACCCTGACGCGCTCGCGCTCGTCAACCGTGATGCCGTGGTCGTCGAACCACTCCGGCGGGTCGGGGCGAAAGCCAAAGGCAATGATGACGCGGTCGGCGGGGATGATCTCCTCGCTGTCGGGTACCACCTCGGGGCGCCGGCGGCCGCGCTCGTCGGGGGCGCCGAGCCGGGTTTCGACGACCTTGACGCCCTCGACGTGGTCAGCGCCCACAACCTCGACCGGCTGGCGATTGAAGCGGAAGTCGACGCCCTCCTCGCGGGCGTTGTAAACCTCTCGTCGCGAACCAGGCATGTTCTGCTCGTCACGCCGGTAGGCGCAGGTCACGCTCGAGGCGCCCTGGCGCAGCGCGGTGCGGTTGCAGTCCATCGCGGTGTCGCCACCGCCCAGCACCACAACCCGCTGGCCGCTCATGTCGATGAAGTCAGCGGGTGCCTTCTCGAAGCCCATGAGGCGGTTGACGTTGGAGACCAGGAAGGGGAGCGCGTCGTAGACGCCGGTTTTGTCCTCGCCCGGGAAGCCGCCACGCATCGTGGTGTAGGTGCCCATCCCCAGGAACACGGCATCGTAATCGCGCTCGAGGGCCTCATAGGTGATATCGGTGCCCACCTCGACGCCGAGCCGGAACTCGACGCCCATGTATTCCATGATTTCGCGGCGCTTGGCGATCACCTCTTTTTCGAGCTTGAAGGGCGGGATGCCAAAGGTGAGCAGGCCGCCGATCTCGGGGTAGCGGTCGAACACCACCGCCTCGACGCCGTTGCGCACCAGGATGTCGGCGGCGCCGAGGCCCGCCGGGCCTGCACCCACCACGGCC
>CAJXMI010000062.1 GCA_913056145.1 uncultured Spiribacter sp. | reverse complement strand
CTGCCCGCCTGTGTCGAGAGCTGCGTGGGTGGCGCGCGCATTATCGGTGATCTCAATGAGCCTGACAGCGAGATCAACCAGGTCCTGCGCGAGAACTACGATGACATCAAGGTGCTCAAGCCCGAGCTCGGCACGCGCCCTCATGTTTTCTACATCGGGATGACCGATGCCTTTATCGAGCGCATTCAGGGCGAGAGCGGGCTGTGGTTTGACTCCGAGCATGGTGGCGTCATGGGAGCGGTGTCATGAATGTGGCCGAGATCATTGTCCCGCAGCAGGAAGTCGCCTGGCTGCCCTGGGCCGTTCAGTATTTCTTTTTTGTGGGCCTTGCCGCCACGGCCGCGCTTTTTGCCGGCGTCGGCGAGCTCGTCCGCGGAGGGCGCTGGGAGCGTCTGCAGCCAGCGGCGCTCCTGGTCGCCGTTTCCACCGGAGTTGTCGCGCCGGTAGCGCTGCTGGCTGATCTTCATCAGCCGGGCCGCTTCTATCATTTCTATACCGATATCACCCCCTGGTCCTGGATGTCGCTGGGGGCGCTCATTCTCCCGGCGTTCATGATCGGGCTGTTCGGCTACTACGCGCTCTGGCAGCGGGATCGCTTCCAGGCACAGGGCGCGCCGCGCTGGCTTGCGTTGTGGGCTGCTGGCAGCTGGTCCGGCACCTGGCTGCGGCGGCCGGCAGCGGCGCTCATGGTGGCCGGGGCATTGGGCATTCTGGTCTACACGGGCTCTGAGGTCATGATCGTCAAGGCGCGTGCGCTGTGGCACACCGAGTGGTTGATCGTGAACCTGGCGCTGACAGCCTTTATGGGCGCTGCCGCCGCCATGCTCTATGCCCAGTCACGCATCCTGGGTGCCACACCGGGTGATCAGCGCTTTACCTTGCGGCTCTTTCTGGGATCGCTCCTGCTTACCGGGACAGGAGCTGTCGGCTGGGGACTCGGTGGCTGGCTTTTCCAGTCGGTATCGTTTGTCGAGTTCACCCGTCTGATTGGCGGCTTTGCCTACTGGCGCATCGTCTTTGCCCTGTCGGTCGGTGCCGGCCTGGCGCTCCTGCTGGGTGCGGCCTGGATGCTGCGCACGCCGCGGGGTGTGGCGCATGGCTGGTGGCTGGCGCCGCTGGCGCTGCTCGCCGCCTGGTCCTTTCGCTGGGCGGTGCTGATGGATGTGCAGACGGTGCCCAAGTATGGCGCCGGTCTCTATCCCTATCACCTTCCGCTGGGCAGCGACGGGCTGCTTGGCATTCTGGGCATCTTTGGCCTCTGGCTGGCGGTGATGATGGTCCTCCCCGGCATCATCGCCAGTCGCGGGGCCGCCACACAGTCAATGCAGATCAGCGAGGTCGCTCATGGATAACAAGCGTCGCAACCTCTTGAAGGGCGGAGTCGCGGCCGGTGGGCTCGGCGTCTTTGGCGCGGGTTATGTCGACCCGGCCAGAAAGGCCGCGAAGGGGCTGTTCAGCGGGACCGCTGGAGAACCCACCACCGATCGTTTTACCGGGAATGCGCTGGCGCCCGAGTTCCGGATCGACCCGGAGACCGGCGAGCTCACTCAGGCCGAGGGCCAGGTGGTGAGCCTCACCCAGTGCCTGGGCTGCTGGACGCAATGCGGCATCCGGGCGCGGGTGGATACCGAGAACAATCGTATCCTGCGCATTGCCGGGAACCCTTACCATCCGCTCTCGCAGGAAGACCCAAAGACCTATGAGGCATCAGTGCGTGAGGCCTATGTCGGTCTGGGGGGTGATCGCGGCATTGCCGGGCGCTCGACAGCCTGCGCCCGTGGCGCGGCCATGCTCGAGACCCTGGAGAGCCCGCAGCGCATCCTCGAGCCCATGAAGCGGGTCGGACCACGCGGCAGTGGCGAGTGGCAGACCATCAGCTTTGAGCAACTCATCGAGGAGGTCACGGAGGGGGGTGATCTGTTTGGCGAGGGGCATGTCGATGGGCTGCGCGCCATTCGCGATACCGAAACGCCGATCGACCCCGAAAACCCCGAATACGGGCCGGTGGCCAATCGGCTGCTGGTCACCGATGCCGGGCCCGATGGCCGCCGCGCGCTGCTGAAGCGCTTTGCCTTCAACGCCTTCGGGACGCGCAACTTCGGCCACCACGGCTCGTACTGCGGACTCGGGTATCGGGTGGGCTCAGGCGCCCTGTTTGATGACATGAAAGGCTTTACCCACGCCAAGCCCGACTGGGATCACGCCGAGTTTGTCATTTTCATGGGTACGGCCCCCGCGCATGCCGGCAACCCCTACAAGCAGCAGGGCCGGCAGCTGGCAAGCGCGCGCACCGACCGGGGCATGGAGTATGTGGTGGTGGCGCCGTCGCTGCCCAACTCCTCGAGCCTTGCCACACGTGGGGGCAACAACTGGGTGCCGATTCGCCCGGCCGGTGACTCGGCGATGGCAATGGCCATGATCCGCTGGATTATCGACAACGACCGCTACGACCGTAACTATCTGATTCAGCCGGGCCCGGCGGCCCAGGAAGCGGCCGGCGAGCCAAGCTGGAGCAACGCCACCCACCTGGTGGTCAGCGATCCCGACCACCCGCTCGCGGGTCATCTGCTCCGCGGTCGCGACCTCGGGTGGAGTGAGCAAGCCGACGACTTTGTGGTGGTCGACGCCGAATCCGGGAATTGGAGCGCGCATACCCAGCCTCGTCCGGCCGAGTTGTTTGTTGCACGCGAGGTCACACTGGCCGACGGCAGCACGGTGGCCGTGAAGTCGGCCATGCAGCGACTGGCCGAGGAGGCGCGGCGTCTGACGCTTGCCGAGTACAGCGCCGAGTGCGACGTGCCGGTAGCGGTAATCGAGGCACTGGCGCGCAAGTTCACCAGCCACGGCAAGCGCGCGGTCCTGAACACCCATGGTGGCGTGATGAACGGCAGCGCCTTCTACACCGCCTATGCGCTGGTCATGCTGAATGCCCTGGTCGGCAACCTGAATGCCCCCGGTGGCATGTTTGTGAAGGGCAAGCCCTTTCAGAGCACCGGCAAGGGCACGCGCTACGACCTGGCCGGCTTTCCCGGCAAGATCGGCCCCAGCGGCATCTTTTTGTCGCGAAGCCGCACCACCTACGAGCAGAGCAGCGAATACCGCCGCAAGCTGGAGTCGGGGGGCAGCCCCTACCCGGCGAAGGCGCCGTGGTATCCGGTCTCGCCGCCGCTGTTCACCGAGCATCTGTGCTCCGCACTCGAGGGTTATCCCTATCAGGCCAAGATCTGGATCAACCACATGGGCAATCCGATCTATGGCCAGGCGGGACTGCGCAGCGCCATCGACGAGCGGTTGAAGGATCCAAGCCGCATCGGCCTCATCGTGGGTATCGAGCCCTTCATCAACGAGACCAACGCCTACGCCGATTACATCGTGCCCGACGTGATGACCTACGAGGGCTGGGGTTTCTCGAAGGCCTGGGCCGGGGTCAAGCAGCGCATGACCAGTGCCCGCTGGCCCGTGGTGGAGCCGCGCGTCGGCCGCACGGAAGACGGCGAGCCCTTCAGCATGGAAGCGTTCCTCATCGCGGTGTCGAAGCGGCTGGATCTACCGGGCTTTGGCGACGGCGCCATTCCGGATAGCGAGGGCAATCTCCATCCGCTTAACACCGCGGCGGACTGGTACCTGCGGGCGGCCGCCAACATGGCCTTTGAGGGCGAGCCCGTGCCGGAGGCCGAGGCCGATGACATGCAGCTAACCGGGGTTGATCGCATTGCCTCGACGCTGCAAGACCATCTCACAGCCGATGAGTGGCGTCGGGCCGCGTTCGTTTTCTGCCGCGGTGGCCGCTTTGGCGAGCTGCCCGCCCGCGATGCGGGGCCGGTCACGCACTGGAAGCGTCCCGCCACCCTCTGGAACGAAAAAGTGGGCACCAACCGGCATTCGATGACCGGGGATCTGTTCACCGGTTGCCCTACCTGGCACCCGCCGCGTTTTGCCGATGGCTCGCGGGTCGAAGACCACTTTCCGGTGCCGGCGTGGCCCATGCGGCTCACTTCATATAAGTCGCATCTGCAAAGCCCGCACTCGATTGCAGCATCGCGGCTGCGCCAGGTGCATCCGTTCAACCCGGTGGGCATCAACACCCGCGACGGGCGCGATGCCGGGATCCGGACGGGCGACCGGGTGCGCGTGATCACGCCCGGTGGATCGGTGGAGGGGGTGGCGATGTTGCGCGACGGCGTGAAGCCGGGTGCCGTGGCCATTGAGCACGGCTACGGACACCGCGAGCTCGGCGCCCGCACCCATACCGTGGACGGCAATGCCCTGCCGGGCGACGAGGCCATCGGTGCCGGGGTGAACCTCAATGACCTGGGGCTCGTCGATCCCACCCATACCTCGGGCAATGCCTGGGTGGACTGGGTGACGGGTGCCTCGGTGCGGCAGGCCCTGCCGGCAAGGATCGAGCGGGTTACGTAAGAGTTTGTAAGATCCGCTTGGCTGGCATTCGCTGCGGTGGCGGCGGATACTTCGGGCATGACCGTCGAGCATGCCCGTATCTATATCGTCGATGACGAACCGCTCAGCCGCGAGCTGCTTGGCCAGGCGCTTTGCGATCAGCACTGGCAGGTGCGCTCGTTTGCTACTGGCAACGAGCTGCTCAGGGCCATCGACGAGGCGCCCTGCGACATCGCGATGGTGGACATCGGCCTGCCCGACATGGATGGCTTTTCATTGACCCAGGCGCTCATCGAGCGCTCCGACACCGGTGTGGTCATGGTCACCGCGCGGCAAGACCTCGAAAGCCGGGTGCAGGGGCTGCATGTGGGCGCCGATGCCTATCTGGTCAAGCCCGTCGACCCGCGCGAGCTGGTGGCCACGGTGACGGCGCTGCTGCGTCGGATCCAGCCCGCCAGCCCCGGTGCCCCGGCGCCGGGCTGGGCGTTTGACCCGCGCAACTGGCGCCTGACCACCCCCGATGGCGCCGAGGTGGAACTCACCCATACCGAGTGCCTGTTCCTTGACATCTTGATCCGCCACCATGGCGAGGCGGTGAGCCGGGATGAAATTATCACCGGGCTGGGGCACTCGCCGCTCTACTACCACGGCAGTCGGCTGGATACGATGGTATGCCGGCTGCGCAACAAGATCAGCGCGCACAGCGCCGACTGGCAGCCCATTGCCACCAGTCGCAGCTACGGCTATGCGTTTGTCACCGACTGAGCGGCGGGCATCAGCCCATCCAGCAGCTGCGTGAGCACCGCCGCTTCGAGCGGTTTGGTTGAAAACCCGTCTGCGCCGGCCTGCATGGCCTGCCGGCGCAGCGCCCGGGCCTCTTCGTCGGCGGCGACAGCGCTTGCCAGCACCACGCGGATCTCCTCCCAGGCACCATGGCTGCGGATGGCGGCAAGGAGCGCAAAACCGTCCTTGTCGGGCATACGGACATCACTGATCACCAGCGCCGGAATCCTGCGGCGGATGGCGTCGATGGCCTGATCCACCCCCAGCGCCTCGGCCACCTCGAAATCGGGGTTGGTCGCCAGAATCCGGTCGCGCATTTCCATCAGCTGAACAACCTGATCGTCGACCAGCAGGATCAGGGGGCGGACCGCAGGCAGCCTCACCTCAAAAGTGACCCGGCGCGGGGTAACCCGGGCGTCAAGTCTGCCGCCGTGGGAGTTGATCAGCGAGCGTGCGAGCCGCAGCCCGATGTTGCGGCCGCTGCCAAGCTCCATGGTGGACGCCTCGCCTGCCGAGGCGTTCCTGGCATCGCGCTCGGGCAGCACTGTGCCTTCGGTCGAGGCCAGAATCCGCGCAATGTCATCATCCGAGAGCAGTGCGGTGGTGTTGGAAACGGCAAACCCGTTGCGCTCGCCCTCGCAGAGCGCGATTTCGATGTCCCCCGACTCGCCGGTGTGGCGCAGGGCATTGGCCAGCAGGTTATCGAGCAGCGTGTCGATCAACAGGGCATCGCCGTACAACAGTCCATCCCGCGGCGTTTGATTGTGCAGCCGGATGCCGCGATCGGCGGCCATGGCCTGCCAGTGCGCGATGCGCTGCTCGGCAATGCGGTGCAGATCAACGCCGTGAATGCCGGTCTGGCGCGAGGCCTCGCTGAGGGTTTCGACATCCAGCAACCGGTCCACGAGTGAGACCTGCCGCTGCACCGTCTCGTGAACGCGCTCCAATAGCCGATTGCGGGCGGGGTTGCCGGCGGGCTCGGGGTCGTTCACCACCCGATCGAGGGCCTGGGCCGCGTTGGCCAGGGGCCCACGCAGGTCGTGAGAGATCAGCGAGACGAGCGCGCGTTTGTTTTCGTACTCCTGATCGGCGCGGGCCTTTTGCTGGCCAAGGCGCAGGCTACGCTGCTCGATTTCGTCGCGAAGTTGTGTCTCGAGCCGGTTGGCATCGGCGTTTTTGCGCCGGGCCGCTCGCAGCGCGCCGATGGCCTGGTTGTTGAGGACCTTGAGCCGGGCAACCGAGGTGACGCTCAAAATGATCAGATTGGCGCCGAATCCGCTCAGATAGATCAGGGTCACCGTCGCGCCACCATCAAAAATGCCCAGGTTGCGACCAAACCACGCCACCAGGGCCGGTCCCATCGGTAGCCAGCTGACCCCGATCAGACGGCCATCCAGACCTCCTAAGCGCCAGATGTGCCAGTGGGCCCGGGTGGCGACCAATGCGCCGATGCAGACCACCCCGAACAGCGCCCAGGCCACCCACTCGAGCGGCAAAAACGCCAGGCCGGCAAGGGGGATGAAGCTCGCAATCGCAATGAGGCGCAGTTGGTGGTCGATCTCGGGCAGACGGCGCGGCAGCTGCAGGAAATGTCGGGTGAACGACACGGTCGCAAGCACCGTCGGCGCAACGGTCACGCAACCGAGCCAGGCCAGCGCGGTGGGCAGATCGACGCCCGCTGGCAGTGCGGTCGACAGCAGCCCGAAATAGGCAAACTCGATGGCGATGAACGCCGCGCCGGGCAGGATGATCATCGCAAGCCAGTGCTCGCGCAGGATCAACCCGGCAAGAAGGTTGTACAGACAGAACAGAATACCGGTGGCAAGCCAGGCGCCCAGAACCAGGTCGTTGAAAGGCCATTCGACGGGCTGAATCATGCGGTCTTCCAGGCGTCCATCCGAAAAACCGCAGTATGCCGCATGCACGCTCCTCGGCAAGAATTCGCAAGATAGCCACTCTGGCGGCCGAAATGTGCTCGGGATCAGGAGGTTGAGTCAGTCTTTCCGACCTCGGTAAGACTTCGTAAGTTGTCCCGCCCAATTGCCACCGCGAAACTTCACCCATGTGATTCGTTGGGACCGGTCTGCATTGAGTCAGACCCATAGGAAAAGGGCACCCAGGTGGTATTTCGCAAAAAGCGGCAGAAGGCCGACACGTCAGCCTTCAAACTCGAAACGCTCGAGCAGCGCATCATGCTCTCCGCCGATCCGGTCCTCGGGCCGGCGCAGGTCATGTTGCAGCGGGATCAGGAGACGGGCAGCGATCCGGGTGTCCTGAGCGAAGTGCTCGAGCAGGCCAGCGCCGCCCATGCGGGCGAAGAGCAGGCGGAGCATCGGGCACCCGACTATGATCGCGACCAGCCGGCTGATGAGACCTTCCGGGTCGATGCGGGCTCGGAGCCTGAATCGACCGTTACCCTCTTGGACGCCGCAACCCTCTCCGAGGACCGTGTTGTCGACGGCACACTGACCATTGCGGCCGACGAAATTCTGGGTGGCAGCGGCACCATCCACGGCAACCTGGTGGTGCTTGGGCAAACAAGCCCGGGGTATTCACCCGGTGAACTGACCATCACGGACGACTACAACCCAAGCGCTACCGAGATCATAGAGATCGGCGGCACCACAAAGGGCACCGGCGGCTACGACACGATCAATGTCAGCGGCTCCGCCAACCTTTCCGGCACCCTTCAGATCGACATCCTGGACGGCTTCGACGTACAGCCGGGACAGACTTTCGAGATTTTTGACTACGGCTCGGTCACCGGCACATTCGAGACCATCACCGGACTCACCTTTAGCGAGAGCGGGTATTTCGAGTATCTGCAGGATGCCGATGGCATCACGCTGACCGCGCGCGATGCGAGCGCGCCGCAGCCGACGACCGAGCTCAGCCTGGACTCGGACGACGACACCCTGACGCTCGAGACCTATGGGCACGAGGGCGCCACGGGGGCTGAGCCGGCACTGCTGGATCTGTCCGGCACGATCAACGGGGGCACTGGCGAAACCAGCTACCGGCATATCTTTGGCCGGCCCGATGGCTCACTCACCCTCGATGCCGGTGCCGGCACCGACAGCATCACGCTTGGCGATCTCGATATGGCCAATGCGGCCCTGTCGATCGAGGCCGAGAGCATTGTGCTGCCGGCTGAAAACACGGTCAGTTCACAGGGTGATATCACGCTCAGTGCGACCTCCGGGCTCACACTTGATGTGGCCGCTGGAGGTCCGGCCGATTCGATCAATGCGTCGGTGGCTACCAGCATTGATCTGGCCGGCACGCTCGAGACCACGGGCGCCCTGACGCTGGCGGCCGACTCGAGCGCGGTGCTTGGCCTTGATGCGCCGGGCCTGGCAGCGTCGAGTGATCCTTCTGACATCGAGTTGAAAGGCGCCGTGTCGGCCAGCGCGGTCATTGGGCCCAAAGCCTCGGTAACGGCCGGTTCGCTGACCATGACGGCAACGGCTGATCTGGCCGCGAGCGTGACGGCCGCCGAGACCGGTGCGGTGGCGGACAGCCTGGATATCAACATCACCCAGAGCGCGACAGCCGGTATTGATGGCAATGCCACCGTCGTGGTGGGCAGCGATTTTGACGGGGACGGCACGGCCGATGGCGATGGCGCACTCACGATCGAGGCGACCGAGCGCCTCGGTGTGGATGTGGATCATGCCGTCGACAGTGCGGCCGGTGGCGTGGTCAACCTGACCATCGATCGCCAGGCGAGCGCGTGGATTGGTGATGACAACAGTGCCACCCTGAGTGTCGGGGCAGGCGCGATGCGTGTCGCCGCCACCTCGCAGGATCAGGCCGATGCCGGTGGTGTGGATGTAGCGATCGACGCGGCGCTGCCCGGTGTCATCAACACCACGGTCACGCGCTCGGACACGCTGGCAACCGTGCGCGATGCGGCCCTCACGGCCTCTGCGCTTGAAATTGCCGCCCGCAACGAGTCGAGCTATCGTGCGGCCGCCTCGACGGCGCAGCAGGCCCTGACCGGTCGGGTTGAGGCAGCGCTGACCGACTCGTTGCTGATCGGGCCCGCGGGTGCGGTCAGCGTAACGGCACAGGATCTGGGTGTGCTGCGCGCAACCAGTGCTTCCACGTCAACGGATATTGCCAAAAGCATCGCCAGCAACACGGTGGCGATGTCGGTGGTGGCCACGGTCGACAACCTGACCGGTGAGGCGAGTGATGGCACGGCGAGCCCGGCTGACATCGACTCACTCACGGTGTCCGCCACGCAGGCCATGCAGGCCGTTGCCATCGCGGATACGCCGAGGGCGTCCAACGCCGGCTACAGTGGCAGCTACGCCTGGAACCAGCTGACCGGTGCGGTCGCGGCGGATGTGCTCAACAGTGAGGTCGACGCTGGCGGGGCGGTCAATATCACCGCGGCGACACAGTCCGGCACCGGCGAGACGGCCCGCCGGCTTGACCTTGACGCGCGCGCCGAGCTGGGCCCCAACGGCGGTGATGCGATCGCCCTCAACGCGGTCGGCTGGGATGCCGGCAACATCATTACGCTGACCGATGCGGATCTGCTCGATCACGAGACCGCAACCACTACCCTTGATATACGGGCGCAGGCTGACGAGACGGCGCTTGCCGGGGCGGATATCACCCTCAGCGCCGATAACCAGGCGCGCATTAACGCGACCACCACCAATATCGGGCGCGATGGCACCGTGCTGGCGCCCACACTGGCAGCGGCAGCCGCACTCACGCTGGCCACCAATCGCCTGCGGATGGACACGCGCGCCCTGGTTGACGGGACGGATACTCAGGGCCTCAGCCTCAATGCCACTGGCGATATCCAGGTCACCGCCACCAACACCGCGGCGATCAACGCCAACCTGCGCATCATCCCGGAGGGTGTCGGTGCGGGTGATGGCGGCCGGGGGCTGCTGGCGGCCGAGGCGG
>CAJXMI010000061.1 GCA_913056145.1 uncultured Spiribacter sp. | reverse complement strand
CTCAGCTTGGTAGAGCACTGTCTTCGGGAGGCAGGGGCCGGAGGTTCGAATCCTCTCACCCCGACCATCCGATTGTGCATTTCGTGAACCGCCTCACAGCGTGCGCCGCCGCAGCCTGCTGAAATAGCCGCCATTCCTGGCCATCTGGAGCCGGCATGGCAGCCATTCCACAACGCCCCGCACTTGCCCATCGCCTCGTTGAACGGGGTCTGATCGACCCTGCCAGCATGGACCGCGCCCAGGCCACCGCCCGGGCGGACGGCTCGCCGCTGGTACAGCATCTGCTCGACAGCGGGCTCGTGCCCGCCGCCGAGCTGGCCGAGACCGCGGCGGCCGTCTTTGGCATCCCGCTACTGCCCGCCGATGCCCTCGACCCCGATCCGGCGCTGCTGGATGCAATCGAGCCGGAGCTCTTGCGCCGTCATCGCGCGCTGCCTCTGGATCGTCATGACGGCGCGCTTCGGGTGGCGATCTCGGATCCGGCCAATGTCGCGGCACTGGATGAAATCCGCTTTCACACCGGTCTGCCCACCCGTCCGGTACTGGCCGAGGACGACGCCCTCGGCGAGCGCATCGACCGCCTGCTGGGGCATATCGATCGCGAGCTGGGCGAGGACGTTGCGGCCGTCGAGGTCCGCGATGCCGCGCCCCGGGCCGAGACCGACACGCCGGTGGTCCGCTACGTCAATCGGCTGCTGTTGCGGGCAATCCGGGAGGGCGCCTCGGACATCCACATCGAGCCGTTCGAAACGCGCTCTCGAATCCGCTTCCGGCGCGATGGCCAGCTGCATGAGATAGCGACGCCACCCGCGGGAATGGCCGCGCGCCTCAGCGCGAGGCTCAAGGTCATGGCGCGCCTCGACATCGCCGAGAAGCGTCTACCCCAGGACGGACGGCTGCGTCTTGAGACACCCGATGGCGACCCGGTGGACTTCCGGGTGAGCTCCTGCCCCACCCTGCATGGTGAAAAGCTGGTGCTGCGACTGCTCAACTCGGCCGCCGGGCAGCTGCGCATCACCGATCTGGGCCTGTCCGAGCCACAGCTCGCCCAGTATCGGCAGGCCATCGGGGCGGCACACGGCATGATTCTGGTCACCGGCCCGACCGGATCAGGCAAGACGGTCACCCTCTACAGCGGCCTGCGCGAACTCAATGATGCAAGCCGCAACATCCTGACCGTGGAAGACCCCGTCGAGATCAATCTGCCGGGCATCAATCAGGTCTCGATCAACCCGCGCATCGGTCTCGACTTTGCCAACACGCTGCGGGCGTTTCTGCGCCAGGACCCCGATGTTGTCATGCTGGGTGAAATCCGCGATCGCGAAAGCGCCGAGATCGCCATCAAGGCGGCACAAACCGGACATCTTGTCCTGTCGACCTTGCACACCAATGATGCCGCCGGTGCCATCACGCGCCTGCTCAGCATGGGAATACCGGCCTGGAACATCGCCGCGTCGGTCAATCTGGTTATTGCCCAACGCCTTGTGCGCCGGCTGTGTCCGGCCTGCCGGCAGCCCGCAAGCCCACCGCCGGGCGGCTGGTCGGCAGTTGGTCTGCCAACCGCCACCGATTCCACGGCGATCACCGTCTGCACGGCCGACGGTTGCAACCGCTGTCTGGGCGGCTATAGCGGCCGGATGGGCATTCATGAACTCCTGCCCGTTGACGAGGCAATGGGTGCCGCCATCCTGCGCGGTGAGTCGGAAGCCGCCATCAATCGGCTGGCGCGCGCGCAGGGGGTCCCCGGACTGCGGGAGGTGGGGCTGGACCGCGTCGGCGAGGGGCTGACGACACTGGCCGAAGTGGATCGGGTAACCCGGGTTCAATGACTGTGCAGACCTGGCACTGGCAAGGGAGCGATGCGGCCGGGCGGCGTCGCAGCGGGATCACGCCCAGCCCCAGCGGCGAGCGTCTGCGCGCCCATCTGCGGCGGCGAGGGATTCTGGTGGAACGCATTACCCCGGTGCCCGCCTGGCTCGATTGGGTCCTCGCGGCGCGTTCTCCGGGCGTGAGCCGGGCCCGCCTGGCCGACTTCTTCCGTCAGCTGGCCACGCTGGTAGAGGCCGGGATACCGGTTGTACAGGCGCTGGAAATGATCGCACGCGAGGAGGGTGGCACACTGCGCCCGATTGTGGGGCGCATCCGCGACGATGTTGCGGCCGGCCAGCCCCTGTCGACTGCCCTCGCCGCCCATCCGCGGCTCTTCGATCCGTTGGTCTGCAGCCTGGTGCGCGCGGGCGAGCAGGCCAGTGCGCTCGACACGCTGCTGCTCAGAATTGCCGAGGCACGCGAGCGCAGCGAGGCCGTGCGCCGCCGTATCCGGCGGGCCATGCTCTACCCGGGCATTGTCATCACGATTGCCGTAGCGGTGTGCCTCGCGCTGCTGGGCTTTGTTGTTCCCCGCTTCGAGGCCATGTTCAGCGGTTTTGGCGCAGAGCTTCCCGCCTTTACCCGCGCCCTGCTCGGCCTGTCGGAACAGCTCCGCGGCGGCGGCTGGGTGGTGATGCTTGCCCTGCTGGCCGGGGGCACAGTGCTTGTGATACTGGCCGGGCGAGTCCCCGCTCTGCGCCGCCGGCGGGATCACTGGCTGCTCCGCCTGCCCGTGCTGGGCCGGTTGCAGGCGCAGGCGCTCGACGCCCGCTTCGCCCGCCTGCTGGCCATCATGATTCAGGCCGGGATGCCGCTTGCCGAGGCACTTCCTGCCCTCGCGCGGGCCATGGACAACACGGTGTACCGCGATGCAGTCGAGGCCATCGCTCGTGCCCTCGATGACGGACGCAGCCTCGAGATCGCCATGGCCTCCACGGGCCATTTCTCCGAGACCCTGACGCAGATGGTGGCTGTGGGCGAGGAAACCGGGCGCCTTGCCACCATGCTGGCGCGCGTCGCAACCCTGTCGGAGGACGCCGTCACCCAGGCCGCCGACGGGCTGGGGACACTGGTTGAGCCCCTTTTGATGGTGTTCCTGGGGCTGCTGGTTGGCGGCCTCGTACTGGCCATGTATCTGCCCGTATTTCGCCTGGGGAGCGTGGTATGACCCTGTTCGGAGACCTCGCCTTACCGCCTGTCGCCTGGCTGCCGGGTATCGGCCTGTCAATGCTGACGGGCTGGCTGCTGACCGAGCTTATCCGCCGCATACCACCCTGGCTGGAGTGGCAGTTTGCCGGCTCACAGGGCCCGTCACCGCTCCTGGCGGGTGAGACCGCGCGAGGTCATGCCGTGCTGACACAGGCCCTCACGGCACTGGCCCTTGCCGCCGCCGTGTTGCGCTTTGATCAGGGCAGCGCGATGGCTGCCGCGGCCATGGTGTCGCTCTGGCTCATCCCGCTTGCCATTATTGATCATGAGACCCGGCTGCTGCCCGACTGCCTCACCCTGAGCGGCCTCTGGCTGGGGCTGCTGTTTGCCGTGCAGACATCGCTCATCGCCCCCGCAGCCGCCATTCTCGGAGCCGCCGGCGGGTATCTGTTACTGCGTCTGCCGGATGTGCTCTATCTGTGGCTGACCGGGCGCTCGGGCATGGGCGGCGGTGACTGCAAACTCCTGGCCATGCTGGGCGCCTGGCTTGGCCCCGCGGCGCTCGCGCCAATCCTTGTTCTGGCGGCGGGGGGCGGCGCCACGGTTGCGCTGATTGCCATTGCCCGCGGCAAACGGTCCCGCCGTGAGACCATGGCATTCGGCCCCTGGCTCGCCATGGCCGGCTGGCTCACGTTACTGTGGGGGCCGTCATGGACACCCGGCTAGCCATCAGCCCAGCGAGCGCCAATGCCAGCACATACCGCCCGCCACCCCCTTGTGATCGGACTCACGGGCGGCATTGCGAGCGGCAAAACGGCCGTTAGCGAGCGCTTTCGACAGCACGGCGCCCACGTCATCGATACCGACATCATTGCGCGCGAGGTTGTTGCTGCCGATACGCCTGCCCTCGCCGAAATCCGCCAGTATTTTGGTGATGGGGTCATTACCGCGGACGGCCATCTCGACCGGGCGGCCCTGCGTGCACGGGTCTTTGCGGATGCCGACGAGCGGGCCGTGCTGGAGCGGATTACGCACCCCCGAATCCGCGAGCGCGTAATGGCGCAACTCAGGGCAACAGCCGCACCCTATGCGGTGGTTGTGGTGCCACTGCTGATTGAGGCGGGCTGGGCCGACCGGGTGGATCGTGTTGCCGTCGTTGATGTGCCCGAAACCGTCCAGGTCGCGCGACTCATGACACGCGACAGCATTGACGCGGCGTCTGCCGAGGCCATGCTGGCGGCACAGACTGCCCGGTCGACACGCCTTGCCGCCGCCGACGACGTCATTGCCAACACCGGCGATCTCGGCGATCTCGATGCCCGGGTAGCCGAGCTCGATCGGGAGTATCGAGAAATCGCCGGCAAGGTGTCGTAAGTTGTCGGAATCGCAAGGGTCGTGGACAATGCAGCTTGAATCCCGGGCGGAGTTTGGATGAGCCCCGAGCAATCACAGGCATCGACTATCACCTACGAGTATCCGCTCAACGAGCGCATGCGCACGTTTCTGCGCCTGGAATTCCTGTTTGCCAACCTCGCCCACGGCATTAGGGGCGACTCCCCCTGCGACACGCGCTGCGCGGTGATGGCCATACTCGACATCAAGGCCCTGCTATCGCGCAGTGATATCCGCTCCGAGCTGCAAAAAGAGCTGGATCGACTGCAGACCAGCCTGGAGCGCCTGCAGACCAGTCCCAACGTCGACAAGCAATTGCTCGGCCCGCTGCTGGACAAGGCCGATGCGCTGAGCCAGCGCCTGCGTGAGGCGCCCACGGGCCTGGCACCCGCCATTCGCGATAATGAATTTCTCACCGCCATAGAACAGCGCGCCGGGGTACTTGGCGGGACCTGCGCATTTGATCTGCCCGGCTATCACCTCTGGCTGGAGTCGCCGGCCAGCGAGCGGCGGGCACGGCTGCGCGACTGGCAGGAGGCCTTTACGCTACTCGAAGACGGTATCGGCCTGGTTCTCGAGGTTCTGCGCGGCAGCGCCGACCCGGCGCGTGAGACAGCCCCCGGCGGCTGTTTCCAGGCCATGCTCGAGCATCACACACCGTATCAGCTGCTACGCCTGCTGCTGCCGGCAGACAGCCGCCATTACCCCGAGATCAGCGGCAGCCGCCACTACGTCAATATCCGCTTCCTGCAACAGCCCGAGCAGGGCGAACGCCCACAACAGGTTGATAGCGATGTCACGTTCACCCTCGAGCGCTGCGTCATCTAAGGCAGTGACCACCGTCCCCTGCCCCCAATGCCGTACCGCGGTACCGTGGAGCGAGGACTCGCCCTGGCGGCCCTTTTGCTCGCGCCGCTGCCGCTTGATTGACCTGGGCGAATGGCTCGACGAGCAGCACCGCATTCCCGGTGAGCCGGCCGACACCGCCTGGCTCGATGACGGGTCTCACGGCGAGTCGGGTGACTAGCCCCAGAAACCACGAATTCCGGCAACGCCCTGCCCTCCCTGTTCGCGCGCCGTGGCGACATCCGCAGGGTGCATGCCGCCAAGCGCATAGACGGGCATAGCGGCCTCGGCGGCCCAGTCGGCAAACTGCGCCCAACCGAGCGGAGTGGCGTCGGGATGACTTGGAGTGGCGGCCACGGGGCTCAGGGTCACAACGTCCACACCCTGGTCGCGCGCCAGCCGCAGCTCATCCGGGTCGTGACAGGATGCCGCCACCAGGCAGTCCGGCGGCAGGGGCCTTTGCGAAAGGCGATGCAGGCTCCGCGCCGGCAAATGCACACCGTCGGCGCCAATGCGCCGCACCAGGTCGACCTGTTCGTTAATCAGCAATCGCGCGCCTGCCGCGTGGCAGCGCTCGAGGGCCGCCCGCGCAAGGCGCTCGCGGTCAATCGCGCCAGCCCGTACACGCAGCTGCACGAGCCGCTCACCCCGCTGCAGACAGGCCTCCAGGCCCGCAAGCCAGACGTCGGGGTCATCGAGATCGGGACTGATCACGTAATGCGCCGGGAGGTTGAGTGCGGTGATAATGGGGCGGTTGGCGGCCGGGAACCCGTCCGGGTCGAGCTCGCCAGGCGCCACCCAGCGCAGCGGCTGGCCCTCGAGGCCGCGTGGCTCGCCGCGGTAATCAACGACCCGGCGCACCTCAAGGATCACCGAGCGCTCGGCGTAACGCCAGGGGATGCGAATCAACGGCTCGGCCGCGCCAACAGCCACACCCAGCTCTTCGTCGAACTCGCGGGCCAGGGCCGCATCGACGGATTCGCCCGGCTCGATCTTGCCCCCGGGGAACTCCCAGCGGTTACCCTGGTGGCGATCGGCATGCCGCCGGGTGATGAGAATCCGCCCTGCCGCATCGGCAAGCACGCCAACGGCAACACGCAGCGGTTCAGACACGCCAGTGCTCAGCTGCGGTACTCGGCATTAATGCGGACATAATCGAACGAAAGGTCACAGGTCCACACCGTGGCCTCGTCGCTGCCGCGGCCCAGCGAGATTGCGAGCGTAAAGGCATCCTGGGCCATACGCGCGGTGGCGGCCGCCTCGTCATAGGCGGGACTGACGCCGCCCCCCTCGGCGATGACCACATCATCGAGGGCAATCCCCACCTGCTCGACGGCCAGATCCGTTATGCCGGCCCGACCAACCGCCGCCAGGATTCGTCCCCAGTTGGCATCCCCGGCAAAGAGCGCGGTCTTGACCAGGGGCGATTCAGCTACGGTAAAGGCCACGCGCTCGGCCTCGGCCACACTGGCGGCGCCGCTGACATGAACACTGACAAGCCGCGTCGCACCCTCACCATCAGCCACGATTTCACGGGCAAGGTCCTGACAGAGTTGGGTGAGTGCCGCGCCAAAGCGCGCCAGGTCATCGGGACACGCACCGGGGTCGATGCCCGAGGCGCCAGTGGCCAGCAGCATGCAGGCATCGTTGGTGGAGGTATCGCCATCCACCGTGATGCGATTGAAGCTGACCGCCACGGCCTCGCGCAAAAGCCGCCGCAAGAGCGTGCCCTCGACAGCCGCGTCGGTGGCAATAAAGGCGAGCATGGTCGCCATGTCGGGGCGGATCATCCCCGAGCCCTTGGCGATCCCGGTCAGGGTAACCTCGCCCGCGCCAAGGGGTATCCGAACGCTCCGGCCCTTGGGGCGGGTGTCGGTTGTGCGGATGCCATCGGCTGCATCCGCCCAGCCCGAGGCATCGAGTGCTGCGAGCGCCGCCGGCAGGGCCGCATTGATCCTGGCGGCCGGCAGCGGCTCACCAATCACTCCGGTGGAAAACGGGATAACCTGGGCGTCGCGGCACGCCGCCAGTGTGGCAAGCGCATGACAGTTATCGCGTGCTGCCGTGTCTCCGGCGGAGCCCGTGCCGGCATTGGCGTTGCCGGTATTAACGAGCAGATAGCGCGGCGTGTCGGCGGCGAGATGCGCCTCGGCGATACGGACAGGGGCCGCGCGAAAGCGATTGCGCGTAAAGACCGCAGCTGACCGAGTCGACTCGGCCAGCTCCATGACGACAAGGTCGGGCTCGCCCGGCCGACGCACGCCGGCTGCCACGGTCCCAAGCCGAATCCCGGTAACCGGATGCAGCACCGGCAGTGGCGAGTCTCCGACCGCCATGGCTCCTCCTAGCGATCCAGCTGCCCGTGGCAGTGTTTGTACTTGCGCCCCGAGCCACAGGGACATGCCTCGTTACGGCCCACCTTGCGCTCGCCGCGCACAAACGGCTGGCGCTCACCGCCCGCCGCCCCGGTATCCTCCCCGGCCGCGGCCGCTCCCGCATCAGCCTGGCCAAGTGCGTTGCTCTCGGCATGCTGAAACTGCATGGCCCGTGCCCGCTCGGCCTCACGCTGCTGCTCGGCCGCCTCGGCATCCTCGGGCCCACGTACGTTGACGTTGAACAGAATGCGCACCGCCTCGCGCTTGATGCCTTCCAGCATCTCCTGGAACATTTGGAAGGCTTCCTTTTTGAACTCCTGCTTGGGATTACGCTGGGCCATGCCGCGCAGCCCAATCCCCTGGCGCATGAAGTCCATGGCCGCCAGATGCTCCTTCCACTGATTATCGAGCACCTGCAACAGAAAGCTCTTTTCGACCTCGCGCATGTTCACGCCAATCGTGCCGACCGCCTCTTCCTTGGCCTCGTAGTGCGCCGCGACGGCCTGCTCCAGGCGTTCACGCACCCCGTCGCGATCAAGCTCATCGTCTGCATCAAGCCATTCACGAACCGGCGCCTCCACACCAAACTGCGCCTGCACCGCCTCTTCCAGCGCCGGAATGTCCCACTGATCGTCAATGGTGCCCGGCGGCATGTGGCTATCCACGAGCTCGGCGAGCACGTCGTTCTGCATGTCGACGATGGTGCCCGAGATATCGTCGGACTCGAGCAGCTCGTTCCGCTGCGCATAGACCACCCGGCGCTGATCATTGGCCACATCATCAAATTCGAGCAGATGCTTGCGGATGTCGAAGTTATGCGCCTCGACCTTGCGCTGGGCGTTTTCGATAACGCGCGACACCATCCCGCTCTCGATGGCCTCGCCCTCCTGCATGCCGAGCCGCTGCATCATCCCCGACACCCGCTCGGAGGCGAAGATGCGCAGCAGACTGTCGTCGAGCGACAGGAAGAAACGCGTCGAGCCCGGATCGCCCTGACGGCCCGAGCGGCCGCGCAGCTGATTGTCGATCCGCCGCGACTCGTGCCGCTCGGTACCAATCACATGCAGGCCGCCGGCCTCGAGAACCGTATCGTGGCGCTGCTGCCAGTCCTCTTGCAGGGCATCGCGCCGGGCGGCATCAACCCCCTCGCCCAGATCGGCCAGTTCCACAGCAAAATTACCGCCGAGCACAATGTCGGTGCCGCGGCCGGCCATGTTGGTGGCAATGGTCACCGCCCCCGGCTGCCCGGCCTGGCCAATGATGCCCGCCTCACGCTCGTGCTGTTTGGCATTGAGCACTTCGTGGTGAATGCTCGCCTCACGCAGCGCCTTCGAGATGAGCTCCGAGCTCTCGATCGAGGTGGTCCCCACCAATACCGGCTGGCTGCGGGCATTGCAGTCCTTGATGTCGTCGATGATGGCGGCGTATTTGTCCTGCTGGTTCAGGAAGACCAGATCGTGATGGTCCTGGCGGACCATTGGCCGATGAGTGGGGACGACAGCCACCTCGAGGCCATAGATGGTCTGAAACTCGTAGGCCTCGGTATCGGCGGTGCCGGTCATGCCCGACAGCTTGTCGTACATGCGGAAATAGTTCTGGAAGGTGATCGAGGCCAGCGTCTGGTTTTCGGCCTGGATATCGACATCTTCCTTGGCCTCGATGGCCTGATGCAGGCCCTCCGACCAACGCCGCCCGGGCATCGCGCGGCCCGTGAATTCGTCCACGATGACGATCTGGCCGTCGCGCACCAGGTAGTGGACATCACGCTGGAACAGCGTGTGGGCGCGCAGTGCCGCGTTCAGATGATGGACCATGGCAATATTGCGGGCATCGTAGAGGCTCTCGCCCTCGCCCAGCATGCCCGCCTCCTGCAGGAGCTCTTCGGCGCGCTCCTGGCCGGTCTCGGTCAGAAAGGCCTGGCGCGCCTTTTCATCGAGATAGTAATCCCCGGGGCCTTCTTCCTCTTCCTGGCGCTCCAGCCGCGGAACGATCCGGTTCATGCTGAGGTAGAGGTCGCTGGACTGCTCGGCCTTGCCCGAGATGATGAGCGGCGTCCGGGCCTCATCGATCAGGATGGAATCCACCTCGTCGACAATGGCGAAATGCCGCCCCCGCTGCATGCGATCCTCGGCCCGCAGCGCCATGTTATCGCGCAGATAGTCAAAGCCGAACTCGTTGTTGGTGCCATAGGTGATGTCGGCCTCGTAGGCGGCGCGCTTGGTTGCGCCGTCCATACCCGGCACCACCACGCCCACCTCGAGTCCGAGGAAGCGATAGATCCGGCCCATCCACTCGGCATCGCGCCGCGCGAGATAGTCGTTAACCGTGACGATGTGGACACCATTGCCGGACAGCGCATTGAGATAGGCGGCCAGGGTGGCGACCAGCGTCTTGCCCTCGCCGGTCTTCATCTCGGCGATCCGACCCTGGTGCAGCACCATGCCGCCGATGAGCTGCACATCGAAATGGCGCAGCCCCAGGGTACGCCGGGCCGCCTCGCGGACCGTG
>CAJXMI010000060.1 GCA_913056145.1 uncultured Spiribacter sp. | reverse complement strand
CGATCAATGCATCGGCGCACGGCGGGGTGCGGCCATAGTGGCTGCAGGGCTCGAGCGTGACGTAGGCGCTGGCACCCGCGGTATCAGCGCCGGCTTCACGCAGCGCCAGGATCTCGGCATGCGGCTCGCCGGCCCGACTGTGCCAGGCCTCGCCCACGCACTCGCCATCCCGTACCAGCACGCAACCCACCCGCGGGTTGGGATCGGCAGTGCGCCGCCCGTGCTCGGCAAGCCGCAGGGCCCGCGCCATCCAGACATGGTCACTGGCGCTGAAATCGCTCACGACGCCCCGCTATCGCCACTCATGCCGGCCGGGTGCTCCAGGCCCTCAATGACTTCGCGAAACGCGCTCACATCCTGAAAACTGCGATACACCGAGGCAAAGCGCACATAGGCCACCTGATCGAGCTCACGCAGCTCCTCCATGACCCACTCGCCGATCTGGCTGGCCGCCACCTCGCCCTCGCCCAGCGCCTGAATGCGCTGGCGGATGCGGGCAAGCGCCGCCTCGACATCGGGCGTGGCCACCGGGCGCTTTTCGAGTGCGCGCATCAGCCCGGTGCGAAGCCGCATGTCATCAAACAGCACCCGAGTGCCATCGCGCTTGACCACCCGCGGCATCACCAGCTCGGCGGACTCATAGGTGGTAAAGCGCTCACCGCACTCGGCACACTCCCGCCGGCGACGCACCTGGTCGCCCTCGCTCGCCAGTCGCGAGTCGACCACTCGCGTGTCCTGGGCATGGCAGAACGGACAGCGCATGGCGACTGCCTAGCCCTGCAGGGCCTCGTAGACCGGAAAGCGCCGGCACACGGCCGTCACCTGATCACGAACGCGGGCCCGCACGGCATCGTCGTCGAGGTTGTCGAGCACATCGCAGATCCAGTGGCCGAGATCGCGCGACTCCGCCTCGCCAAAACCGCGCGTGGTAATGGCCGGCGTGCCAATGCGCAGCCCCGATGTCACGAAGGGCGACTGCGGGTCGTTGGGCACGGTGTTTTTATTGACCGTGATGTGCGCATCCTCAAGCGCGGCATCCGCGTCCTTGCCGGTAATGCCCTTGTCCACCAGGTCCATCAGGAACAGATGGTTGTCGGTGCCGCCCGAGACGACCTTGTAGCCGCGCTCCATGACTGCGGCTGCCATGGCCCGCGCGTTGGCCACCACCTTGTCCTGGTAGATGCGAAAGTCGGGGTCCTGCGCCTCGCGGAAGGCCACGGCCTTGGCGGCGATCACATGCATCAGCGGCCCACCCTGGGTGCCAGGGAAAATGAGCGACTGCAGCTTTTTGGTGACCTCGGGGTTTTCACGCGCCAGGATAAGCCCGCCGCGTGGGCCGCGGAGGCTTTTGTGCGTGGTAGTGGTAACGACATCGGCATAGGGGACCGGACTGGGATAAACCCCCGCTGCTACCAGACCGGCCACATGCGCCATGTCGGCGACCAGCCAGGCACCCACGGCATCGGCAATGGCGCGGAAGCGCGCCCAGTGGATGATGCGCGAGTAGGCCGAGAAGCCGGCCACGATGATTTTGGGCTTGTGCTCGTGAGCCAGGCGCTCGACCTCGGCATAGTCGATCTCGCCCGTATCGGCATCCACCCCGTACTGCACCGCGTTGTAGAGCTTGCCCGAGAAGTTGGGTTTGGCCCCGTGGGTGAGATGCCCGCCGTGATCCAGGCTCAGACCGAGCAGCGTGTCGCCGGGACTGGCCAGCGCCATGAACACCGCCAGGTTGGCACCCGAGCCCGAGTGCGGCTGGACATTGGCGTAATCCGCCCCGAACAGCGCCTTGGCGCGCTCAATGGCGAGCTCCTCGGCCACGTCCACAAACTCGCAACCGCCGTAGTAGCGCTTGCCGGCGTAACCCTCGGCGTACTTGTTGGTGAGCACGCTGCCTTGCAGCTCGAGTACCCGGGGGCTCGCGTAGTTCTCGGAGGCGATCAGCTCGATATGCGCTTCCTGACGCCGGCGCTCGTGATCAATGGCCTCGGCCAGCTCCGGATCAAATTCGGCCACGGTCATGGTCGTGGGATACATGCCTGATCCTCATCATTGCGGGGTGCAAAGAATGCGCGGCCCCAGCGGGCCGGCGAGTCCTCGTGAGAACCGCCCATGATAAAGGATCAGGCGCGCGGATGCATGCCGACAACGCATGCCGGCCGCCCGGGCCCAAACGGGGCACCGGCCGGGCGCAGGGGGCCGCCCTAGTTGGCGTTGGGCGTAAAGAGCTGCTGGTCGCGCAGTCGATAGGCCCCGATGGCGGCCTGGCCGTCCTCCGAGACCAGCCAGTCATGCCATTCCATGGCAAGCTCATGCTTGATGTCATGGCGCTCGGGATTGACCAGCACACTGCCGTACTGATTGAAGAGAATCGGATCGCCCTCAAAGACGATTTCAAGGTTCTGGCGGTTATCAAAGCTGATCCAGGTGCCGCGGTCGGCCATAATGTAGGCATCCATGCCGGCCGCCGTGTTGAGCGCGGCACCCATGCCCGAGCCCAGCTCGCGGTACCAGCTGCCGGCCGGGTCGATGCCCGCCTCGGCCCAGATCCCCAACTCCTTTTTGTGGGTGCCGCTGTCATCGCCACGCGAAGCAAACGGCGCCTCGGCCTTGGCAATAATGCCAAAGGACTCGACAGCCGAATCGGCGTCGGCGACGCCCGCCGGATCACGGCCGGGGCCGATCACCACGAAGTCGTTGTACATGACCTCGCGCCGGTCAACACCACAGCCCTCTCTGACAAACTGGCGCTCGGCGGCCGGGGCATGGACCAGCACGGCATCGGCATCGCCGTTGCAGCCAATGCGCAGCGCCTGCCCCGTGCCAACCGCGACCACGCGCACCTCGATGCCGGTGGCTTGCTCGAACTGCGGCACGATCGACTCAAAGAGCCCCGAGTTCTCGGTGGAGGTGGTCGAGGCGATCGTGATGAAGCCCCGATCCTGGGCCGTGGCCCCCGAGGCGAAGCCCAGAGCGACCAGCAGGCCGGCCGCGACGGTAACACTACGTTGATTCATGATGCGACTCCTTTAGCGGTTGACGAAGGTGGGCCGACGACGGGCTCGATGCCCTGTTCGGCGGCCAGGAAACGTGCGGCCTCGGGGCTCGCAGGCCGAGTTAGTACACGCGCCGCCGGGCCGCGCTCGACGAGGCGGCCGCCGGCAAGAAAGAGGCATTCATCGGCCAGGCGCCGGGCCTGGCCGAGGTTGTGGGTGACCATGACAATGCGCGTGCCATGCTCATCGAACTGGCGAATGGCATGCTCGACCGCCTGGGTGGTCGCCGGATCGAGCGCCGAGGTGGGCTCGTCAAGAAACAGCACCTCGGGGCGCAGCACCCAGGCCCGCGCCAGGGCAAGGCGCTGCTGCTCGCCACCGGAGAGCACACGCGCCGAGCGTCCCGCCAGCGCCCCCAGGCCCACCCGCTCGAGCGCAACCTGTGCCTGCTGCCGGCTGTCGCGGCGGCGCACGCCCTGGCGCTGCAGCGCATAGCGCACGTTGGCCAGCACCGAGCGGCGTAGCATGACCGGCTGCTGAAAAACCAGCGCCTGGCGTCGGCGCACGGCCGCCTGCAGGGGCGTGCCGAGCTCGCCGCAGACAATGCGCCCGCGGCTTGGTGCGAGCAGGCCGTGGCAAAGCCGCAACAACAGGCTCTTGCCCGCCCCGTTGGGCCCCACCAGGACGGTCCGCCCCGCCTCGCCCAGCGTCAGGTCGATCGGACCGAGCAGCGTCTGCCCGTCGCGCGCAAACGTCACACCCTCCAGCACCAACGGCAGTGTCCGTGCCATGCCCATCAGCCCCCGTAGCGCCGGCGTGAGAACTCGCCCAGCCCGTAGGCAAGCCCATTCACCAGCAGGGTTAGCGTCATCAGGATCGTGCCGAGCGCCAATGCGAGCGAGAGGTTGCCCTTGTTGGTCTCAAGCGCGATGGCCGTTGTCATGACCCGCGTTACGCCGGCAATATTGCCGCCCACGATGAGGACGGCCCCCACCTCCGCAACCGCCCGGCCAAACCCGGCCAGCAACGCCGTGATCAGGCGATAGCGCCCGTCCCAGAGCAGCGTTGGAATAGCGCGCAGTCGCCCCGCCCCCAGTGATATCAGCTGATCGCGGTACTCCTCCCACAGATCGCTCACGATCTGCCGGGTCAACGCCGCCACGATGGGAAAGATGAGCAGGCTCTGCACAATGACCATGGCCGAGGGCGTGAACAAAAGCCCCAGCTCGCCAAGCGGGCCGACGCGCGACAGCAGCAGATAGACAATGAGCCCGGCCACTACCGGCGGCAGCCCCATCAGCGCATTCAGCAACACCACCACCGCGCCACGGCCCGGAAACCGGAACAGCGCCACGGCCGCCCCCACCGGCAGCGCCAGCAGGCTGGCGAAGAACACCGCCGACAGGCTGACCCGCAGCGACAGCCCGACAATCCCGAGCAACTCGGCATCCCCGGCCAGCATCAGGCCAAAGGCACTGGCAAACGCCTCCATCATGGCAACAGGTTCTCCTCCTCTTTGCGTGTCAGTGTAGGTATGCTTTTACGCAAAAGGGGGAAGTCCTGAAATTGCCGCAGGATTATGCAAGTAAAACTTGATGAATCTATTAACCACTGCCGAAATAGCTGATTACCTGCGCCTCAAGGAGCGCAAGATCTACGATCTGGTGAGCCAGGGCGAGATCCCGCATGCCCGGGTCACGGGCAAACTGCTCTTCCCGCGCCAGGCCGTGGATCTGTGGATCATGAAACACCTCGAGGGCGACCAGGCAGGCCGAACGGAGCCGCCGCCCGTCTACGCCGGGAGCTCCGACCCGCTGCTGGACTGGGCGCTGCGCGAGTCGGGCAGCGAGCTCGCCCAGCTTTGCAATGGCAGCGGCGATGGCATCACCCGGTTGCTCGACGGGCGGGCGCAACTGGTGGGCCTCCATGTGGTGGACTCACGCTCAGGCACCTTTAATGACCCGACCCACTGCGGATTGGGGGGCATGCGCGATCTGGTGATGCTGCGCTGGGCGCGCCGCACCCAGGGCCTGGTCCTGCCGTCAGGCAACCCGCTGGGTATTCGCGGCATTGAGGATATGGGCCGCGCGGGCCTGCGCATCAGCCAGCGCCAGCCGGGCGCCGGCGCCCAGGCTCTGCTGCTGCACCTGCTCGACCGGGCGGGGCTGCATCCGCCACCCGCCCCGCGCGCCGGCCATGCCGCACTCGACGAGGACGCGGTGGCGGTCGAGGTGGGCAGCGGCCGGGCCGATTGCGGGCTTGCCATTGAAGCCGCCGCACGCCGCCACGGGCTCGACTTCATCCCGCTCATAGACGAGCCGCTCGACCTCGCGCTAAAGCGCCGCAGTTACTTTGAGCCGGCCGTGCAGCATCTGATCGCGTTCACCCGCACCGAGCGCTTCCGCGACTATGCCGAGTCGATGGGCGGCTACGACATCCGCGACTGCGGCCAGGTACTCCACAACGCCTGATGCTTCTCTCGAGGCCCCGGACTTCGTAGACTGTGCGGATGGCACAATACATCTACACCATGAATCGGGTCGGCAAGGTCGTCCCACCCAAAAAACACATCCTGCGCGACATTTCGCTGTCGTTCTTCCCGGGCGCCAAGATCGGCGTGCTGGGCCTCAACGGCTCGGGCAAGTCAACGCTGCTGCGCATCATGGCCGGCATCGACACCGACATCGAAGGCGAGGCGCGGCCGCAGGCGGGCATTAACATCGGCTATCTGCCGCAGGAGCCCGAGCTTGATCCCGCCAAGGACGTGCGCGGCAATGTCGAGGAGGGCGTCGCCGACACCAAGGCGCTGCTTGACCGGTTCAACGAGGTCTCGGCGCAGTTCGCCGACCCCGACGCCGACTTCGAGGCCCTCATGGCCGAGCAGGGCAAGCTTCAGGACAAAATCGACGCCGCCGATGCCTGGGATCTCGAGCGCAAGCTCGACCAGGCCGCCGAGGCCCTGCGCCTGCCGGCCTGGGAGGCCGACGTCGACACACTCTCCGGGGGTGAGCGCCGGCGCGTGGCGCTCTGCCGGCTGCTGCTCTCCAACCCCGACATGCTGCTGCTCGACGAGCCCACCAACCACCTCGATGCCGAGTCCGTAGCGTGGCTCGAGCGCTTTCTGGCCGAGTTCCCGGGCACCGTGGTGGCGGTCACCCATGACCGGTACTTCCTCGATAACGTCGCCGGCTGGATCCTCGAGCTCGACCGCGGCCATGGCATCCCCTGGGAGGGCAACTACTCGTCGTGGCTCGAGCAAAAGGAGCAGCGCCTCGCGCAGGAGGCCCGCGAGCAGGCCGCGCACCGCAAGGCCATGCAGGCCGAGCTCGAATGGGTGCGCACCAACCCCAAGGGCCGACAGTCCAAGAGCAAGGCCCGGCTCAAGCAGTTCGACGAGCTCCAGTCGCGCGAATTCCAGGCGCGCAACGAGACCAACGAAATCTACATCCCGCCCGGCCCGCGCCTTGGCAATGTCGTGGTCGAAGCGGACGGTGTGCGCAAGGGCTTTGGCGAGACACTGCTTGTCGACGGGCTCAGCTTTTCCCTGCCGCCCGGTGGCATTTGCGGCATCATCGGCCCCAACGGGGCCGGCAAGACCACCCTGTTCCGCACGATCGTGGGCCAGGAGCAGCCCGACGCCGGCAGCCTGCGTCTGGGCGAGACCGTGGATCTGGCCTACGTCGACCAGAGCCGCGATCACCTCGATGGCGGCAAGACCGTGTGGGAGGAGATCTCCGGCGGCCACGACATCCTGCAGGTCGGCAAGTACGAGCTCAACTCGCGCGCCTATGTGGGGCGCTTTAACTTCAAGGGCCAGGATCAGCAAAAGCGCATCGGCGACCTCTCGGGCGGCGAGCGCAACCGCGTGCATCTGGCCAAGCTGCTGCAGCGCGGCGGCAACCTCCTGCTCCTTGACGAGCCCACCAATGACCTTGATGTCGAGACGCTGCGCGCGCTCGAGGAAGCCCTGCTGGTCTTTCCCGGCTCGGCCATGGTCATCTCGCATGACCGCTGGTTTCTCGACCGGATCGCCACGCATATCCTCGCCTTCGAGGGCGACAGTCAGGTCACCTGGTTTGAGGGCAACTACCAGGAATACGAGGCCGACCGGCGCAGGCGCCTGGGCGACGAGGCACTCAACCCGCACCGCATCAAGTACCGCCGACTCGCAGGCTGAGGGGCGGACGCGACCCCGGTGGGGTCGTCGGGGCCCGCTGCCGGCCCGGCGATGCCCACTGGCGCGGACCCTGGAGCCTGCCCCGCCGGCGCACCCGGGTGATGCTGACAATCACTTCTGCTGATGCTGGCGCGCATCGGGCGCGCCGCATCGCTATACTCCCGGCCCCATGAACATGAACAATGCCCGTACCGCCACGCTGCTCATGCACTGCCCCGATCGCCCCGGCATCGTCGCCGCGGTCACGCGGTTCCTCGCCAAGCAGGGCGCCAATATCATTGATCTCGACCAGCACGTGGATCGCGCCGAGGGCGTGTTCTTCATGCGCGTCAAATGGGAGCTCGACGGCTTCGCTCTCTCCGCCGAGGGCTTTGGCGAGCCCTTCGAGGCCGCCATCGCCCGCGACTTCGAGGCCACCTGGCAACTGCATCACGACCCGCGGCCCATCCGCATGGCGGTGTTTGTCTCAAAGATGCCGCACTGCCTCTATGATCTGCTGTCGCGCTGGCAGTCGGGCGAGTGGCGGGTCGACATTCCGCTGGTCATCGGCAACCACGAAACGCTACGCCCGGTCGCCGAGCAGTTCGGCCTGCCGTTTCACCATGTCCCGATCACGCCCGAGACCAAGGCCGAGCAGGAGGCGCGCGAGATCGCGTTGCTACGCGAGCACGATGTGGACCTGGTGGTCCTGGCGCGCTACATGCAGGTGGTGAGCCCGCAGCTCATCGACGCCTTTCCCCAGCGCATCATCAACATCCACCACTCCTTCCTGCCGGCGTTTGCGGGCGCAAAGCCCTATCACGCGGCGCATGCCCGTGGGGTGAAAATCATCGGGGCCACCAGCCACTACGTCACCGAAGACCTGGATGCCGGGCCGATCATCGAGCAGGACGTGGCCCGTATCAGCCACCGCGACTCGGTGGGTGAGCTGGTGCGCAAGGGACAGGACCTGGAAAAGCTGGTGCTGGCCCGCGGTGTCTGGGCCCATCTGCAGCGCCAGACGCTGGTCTATCGCAACCGCACGATCGTATTCAGCTAAACCGTCAGTCGTCGGCCTCTGCGGGCCGTGGGCACTCGGGCGTCCGGCCGGCGGCCCGGGCCTGCTCATAGAGATAGAGCGCGCGGGGCATCCCCGCCTGCAGATCCTCGATGCGGGTGCTGCGCGACGGGTGCGTGGACAGAAACTCGGGGGGCTCGCTGCCCCCGGCCCGGCTCATGTTCTCCCACAACTTCACGCTCTCGCGCGGGTCGAAGCCGGCCGTTGCCATCAGCTCGAGGCCGATTTCGTCGGCCTCCGACTCGTGCGTGCGGCTGAAGGGCAGGATGATGCCAACCTGCGCCCCCACGCCGAGCGCAGCCAGCGTGCGCTGGCGCTCGGGGTCGTCACCGGCCGCGATTTGCAGCGCCCCCAGCCCCAGCACTGTCGCAAACTCGGTGGACATGCGCTCATTGGCATGTTCGGCCATCACATGCGCGATTTCGTGGGCGACCACCGCGGCCAGCTGGTCATCGGTCTCGGCGACGTCCAGCAGCCCGGTGTAGACCCCCATCTTGCCGCCGGGCAGCGCAAAGGCATTGACCTGATCGCTTTCGAATACGCTCACCTCCCAGCCATTGTCGGCATATCCCGCGGGGATATACGGGACGATGGCATCGGTCACACACTGCACATGGTCGACCTGCGGCCCGCTGCGAATCACCGATCCGTCCTCGCGCATCTGCGCATAGGCCTCGAGGCCCATGCTGCGTATCTGCGAGTCGGGAAAGAGCTGGAGCTGCTGGCGGCCCGTGGGCGAGGTGGCACAGGCGCTGACCAGCAATGCGAGCAAAAGCACCGCAATGGTGCGCCGCTGCCTGATGATGGTGCGCCTGCCTGTGCCGGGGCTAGCGTTTGCCATCGCCATCGTCCTCACCCTCGTCGTCGGTGTGCTCACGAAACGGCACCGGGGGTTCGATCGGGGGCGCACCCGCGCGCTTTTGCGCAACGATCTGCCAGGCGATGTGCCAGATGCCCAGCGAAATACCCACGAGCGCCAGCACCGCGACGGGCACGCTGGAGACAAACGGCGTCATGAACAAAAGCCACAGCCCCACGCCCAGCGCAAACCAGCGCCCGGCAAACACCCCGCAGTGATCGCGACACCAGCGCGCACGCTCATCGCGGGTTGCCTCGGCCAGTGGCGGCTGGCGCAGATGCCAACTGGCAAAGAAAAACCCCAGCGCGCGCGTGATCGTTGTGTCCATGACCGCATTATGCGACTCGCACTCGCTAACGCAAGATGCACTGGCGCGGTTCATGCAAGATCATGAGGCCAGTCACGCACGGGGTTGGAGTGATGCCAGGCCATTTCCGCGGCTATGAACAACACGCCTTTCACGACGAAATGCTCATGCGGCCCGAGCAGCCGCGCGCCGTTGCACAGCCACTCTTCGAGACGCTCGAGGCAATGAGCCAGGCCGATATCATCGAGCGCCGACGGGGGCTGGAGGCGGCCATCGAGGCCATGGGCATCACCTTTACGGTCTACAGCGAGGGCCAGAACATCGACCGTCACTGGCCCCTCGACCTGGTGCCGCGCATCATCGCGCGGGAGGAATGGGCGCGTATCCACACAGGCCTCTGCCAACGGGTCACCGCCCTCAATCAGTTCATCGACGACCTCTACGGTGACCAGGCGGTCATCCGCGATCGCGTGCTGCCGGCCGAGCTGCTGGAGGGTTCCCGCAATTTTCGCCAAGCCTGTCGCGGCGCCACCCCGGCCTACGGCGTCTGGGCGCATATCTGCGGCAGTGATCTGGTGCGCGCGAGCGATGGCACCGTCCATGTGCTCGAGGACAACCTCCGGGTGCCCAGTGGCGTTTCCTACATGCTCGAGAACCGCCATGTCATGAAGCGCATCTTCCCCGAGCTCTTCGCCAACCAGACGATCCTCCCCGTCGACGACTACTGCAGCCAGCTGCTCGACACCCTGG
>CAJXMI010000059.1 GCA_913056145.1 uncultured Spiribacter sp. | reverse complement strand
GTGCGGACATCGTCACTGTGCATTGCCCGTTAACGCCAGCAACGCAGAACCTGATTGACGCCGATGTCCTGCGGCGCATGAAACCGACGGCATTCGTCATCAACACCGCGCGCGGCGGCATTGTGGACGAGGCTGCATTGGCCGACGCGCTGCGCGCTGGCGAGATCGCCGGTGCGGGCATGGACGTGCTGAGCAAGGAGCCACCGCGCGAAGGCAACCCGCTGCTCGCCGCCGATATCCCCAACCTGCTGGTGACACCGCATTCGGCCTGGGGCAGCCAGCGGGCACGGCAGCGCATTGTTGATCAGACGGTCGAGAACATCGAGGCCTGGCAGCGTGGTGAGCCGCTGCGGGTGGTGGAGGAGGGCGCATGACTGCGCCGATTACCCTGATTACTGGTGCCAGCAGTGGCATTGGAAGGGCGCTGGCCGAGCATCTGGCCGGAGCTGGCCAGACCGTGATTGCCGTTGCCCGCCGGGCCGACGCCCTGGCAACGCTTGCCGAGGCGACGCCCGGGGTGGAGGTCTGCGCGGCGGATGTGGCAAGCGCGGATGGGCAGGCGCGGATTGAGGCCGCCCTTGCGGGACGGCCGCTACGCTGGCTGGTGCATAACGCCGGCGTGCTCGCGCCTGTCGGGCCGCTACTCGAACAAAGCGAAGAAGACCTGCACCACGCCCTCGCTGTCAATCTGCAAGCGCCCATTGCGCTCACGCGCCGGCTCCTCAAGCACATGGAAGAGGGCGGACGAATCCTTCAGGTCTCATCCGGCGCAGCGCATCGGGCATTGCCGGGATGGGGCGCCTATTGCATCAGCAAAGCCGGACTGTACATGGCCTACGAGGTCCTCAAACAGGAGCTCGAGGGAAGCGGCGTTGCCATCGCAAGCCTGCGCCCGGGCGTTGTGGATACGCCCATGCAGGGGCTCATAAGGGCGCAGACCGAGCATGACTTTCCGGCCGTGCAGCAGTTCCGGGCCATGAAGGAGTCAGGCCAGCTGAGCCGCCCCGAGGCCGTGGCACAGTTTATAACCGCCGTTCTCGAGCTTGCCGATACCGGGCGCTTCAGTGCGGGCGAGTGGGATATTCGCGAGCATCATCCGGTGCGCTGAGCGCATGACCGCGGCGATGTTCCTGCAGTGTCTGCGCCACGGTCTCGTCGCTTACCGGGTCAAAGACGCCATAAAACTGCCCGACGGACATGAAATCCTCGGGCATCAGCGGGCAAATGACATGATCGGCATTCTGCCGCAGTGACTCGACCACCTCGGCAGGTGCCACGCCCAGAGCGGCCGTCACGGTGGCGGCGGCGGTCTTTTTGAGCACCTCGACCGCGGCCTGGACGGTGGCGCCGGTGGCGGCGCCGTCATCCACAATGATGACATCCCGGCCAGCCGGATCGACGGCCGGTTGCCCGTATTGACGCCGGCGCCTTGCAAGCGTGGCTTGTTCAGTCTTGATTTCCTTGCGGACCGCGGGCTCATGGCCGGTGAAGCCGGTGCTCGCTCGCAGCGCGACATGGCCGGATTCGTCCACGGCACCGATGGCATATTCGGGGTTGCCGGGCGCGCGGAGCTTGTGGACCAGCACCACATCAAGCGGGGCGCTCAATCGTTCTGCGACCACAGCCGCCATCGGCACGCCACCACGCGGAATCCCGAGCACCAGGGGTGCTTGAAGACCCAGCGCGGCAATCGCGTCGGCCAGTTGCTCGGCGGCTTCGATGCGGTTGGCATAACGAGTGGAGGTCATGTGCGCTGTGACCGGTGGGGATGGTAAGCGGTTCCATTTCAATATTTAACATAATATATATTATACGCAGTAATGCCCGCACGGCGTCTGGTCAAGTCCGGCTGCGCCCGGGATAATGCCGCCACGCAATCGGGACCAGAATCCATGACAGGCATAGAAGACTCCCACCTGATACGCCGTGTGCAGGTGGCCAACACCACCTTTGTGCTGCTGGGCACAGCGCATGTGTCGCCGCAGAGCGTGGCTGACGTGCAGCGCGAGATTGGCAACGGTGAGTACGACGCAGTCGCGGTGGAACTGTGCGATAGCCGCTACCGCAGCCTGATGGACCCGCAGTCACTCGAGCGGCTGGATCTCTTTGAGGTACTGAAAAGCGGCCGTGCCGGCATGGTGATGGCAAGCCTTGCGCTGGGCGCCTATCAGCAGCGGCTTGCCCGGCAGTTTGATATTCAGCCCGGAGCCGAGCTGCAGGCCGCGGTCAAGGGCGGCCAGCGGCGCGGCATCCCGGTATGGGTGGTCGACCGGGAGATCGGCACCACGCTCAAGCGCGTCTACCGAAGCGTGCCCTGGTGGCAGCGCTACAGCATTTTTACCGGCTTGATCGGTAGCCTCCTGTCACGCCAGGAGGTAACGGCCGACGACATCGAGCGCCTCAAGCAGGGCGACATGCTCGAATCCACCTTCAGTGAATTTGCGGCCGAGTCCTCTGCCCTGCATGCGCCGTTGATCGACGAGCGTGATCGCTACATGGCCGCGCGGCTGCTTGAAGAGGCAAATGCCGCACCGGCCGATACGCCGCGGAACGTGCTGGTGGTTGTGGGCGCGGGGCATCTTGCGGGGCTTGAGGCCAATCTAGCGGACGGCATCGCCAGTCCGGCCGACACGCGCGAGGCCCTTGACCAGATCCCGCCAGCCGCCCGCTGGCCGCGCGTTCTTCCATGGGCGGTCGTGGCGGTCATCCTGACCGGCTTTGCCATCGGGTTCAGCCGCAGTACCGAGCTGGGGCTATCGCTGATCGGGGATTGGATATTGATCAACGGCGGGCTTTGCGCGCTTGGCGTTGCCCTGGCCCGCGCCCACCCGGTCACGATTCTGGGCGCTTTTGCTGCCGCGCCGTTGACCTCACTCAACCCTACCATTGGGGCAGGCATGGTGGCGGGCGGGATCGAGCTGATGATGCGACGCCCGCAGGTCGCGGATTTCCGCGGGCTTCGCGATGCCGTGGCGACCTGGCAAGGCTGGTGGAGTAATCGGGTAGCCCGCACTCTACTGGTGTTTTTCTTTGCCACGCTGGGCTCGGCGGCCGGCACCTACTTTGCAGGCTTCCGGATCCTCGGCAAGCTGGTCTGAGCGCCGGGCCGCCGCGGTGGCGCGCGCTCAGTCGATTGCGGCAGCGGCGCGGGGGAAGCAGGCAAAGAAATTACGCGCGGTGTGCTCGGCCACCTCGTCCGGCGCCCTGCCCTGCAGGCTCGCCAGACACTCAACCACCTCGCGCACCCAGCCGGGGCGATTCTCCTGTCCACGATGCGGGACCGGCGCCAGATAGGGACAGTCGGTTTCGACCAGCAGTCGCTCGAGCGGGAGGCCTGCGGCCGTCTCCCGCAGCGCCGTGGCATTGCGAAACGTCAGAATGCCCGAGAGCGACAGATAAAAGCCCAGGTCAAGCAGACGCTGCGCCGTGTCGGTATCTTCCACAAAACAGTGGATAACACCGCCGACCGCCCCGGCATCTTCCTCCTCGAGGATACGGACCGTGTCAGCGGGTGCGAGCCGGCTGTGCACAATGATTGGCAGTCCCGCCTGACGGGCTGCCTCGATGTGACGCCGAAAACGCGCCTGTTGCCATCCATAGTCCGCATCCGGACCGGCCCCGTAATCGAGCCCGGTTTCACCAATGGCAACCACGCGCGGGTGGCGCGCAAGGGCGGCAAGCGCCTCGGCGGAGGGATCCTCGCCACTCCCGCAGGGGTGCACCCCGGCCGAGGTAAATACCCGGTCATGGCGCTCGCTGAACGCGACAAGGCGGTCGTGCTCCTCTACGCCGACCGCCACGTTCAAAAAATAATCCACCCCGGCGTCACGCGCCTCGGCAAGGGCCGTATCGGCGCTTTCCGGCCGATCCAGTAGATGAAAATGACAGTGTGAATCAACAATCATCGGGATTTCGCCATAAAAGAAACAATGCCTCGGGTGCCAGCTCGCGGCTCAGGGGCTGCTCGCCTGCCGCCCGCAGACGGGTGAGCCGGGCATTGAGAGCATGCAGTGCCGGTGCTGGCAAGTGCCCCGCCAGGCGTTTGATGGCGGGTTCTGGCCTATCTGCCCCGCCGGTGACGTGTGCTCGCGCAATCCGTACCGTGAGGCGTTGCATCATCCGGGCAAGCTCGGTAGCACCGGTGGTCTGCCAGTGCGCGGCCCGCTCCACCGGATCCTGATGGCCCTCGAGCACGCCGCAGAGGTCATCGGCAAGTGCCTGATGCCGGGCGAGGCCCTCCTCTGCTGCCAATGCCCGCGCAAAAAGCGGCGCCCCACCGGCGAGGTCCAAAAGGCGATCACCACCCTCTATCCCCTCGTCGGCCAGCCACTGCGTGGCGGCCTGACGGCTCGGCAGGCCCATTCGGTAGGTCTGGCAGCGGCTGCGGACAGTGGCCGGGAGCCGGGTGGTCTCGTGACTGACCAGGATGAGGCACATACCCGGTGGTGGCTCCTCAAGGGTTTTCAGCAGTGCATTGGCCGCCGCCCGGTTCAGCGCCTCGGCGGGGCTCAGCAGCGCCACCCGCGCCGCGTTGAACTGACTGGTGCGCTGGCTGAACTCGGCCAGATCGCGAATGGGCTCAATGCGCAGGATGCCGCTGCCGCCCTCCTCCGGCATGATGCGGCGGAAGTCGGGATGACTGCCGGCCGCCAGCAGATGGCAGCCGCGACAACTGCCACAGGCCCGGTCGGCATCGGGATGCTCGCAGAGCAATCGGGCCGCGATGGCCTCGGCCAGTTGCCCCTTGCCGGTGCCGCGGGGCCCCGCCAGTAACAGCGCATGCGGCATGCGGTCGGCGGCGCGGGCCTGCTGGAAACGTGCCCATTGCGCCGACTGCCACGGCAGGAGTACGCCCGGGTGATTATCCGCCATGAAATGCCGTCTCAAGTGTTCTCTGGAGGGTGTGTGTAACCTCGGCCAGCTCCGGTGTGGCATCAATGCGATGCACGCGGCCAGGGTGGCGGCGTGCGAGATCCGCATAGCCCTCGCGGACGGCCTCGAAAAACCGGGCTTTTTCCGCCTCAAAGCGGTCGGGGGCGCTGCGCCCTGCCGCCCGCTGCAGCCCCAGATCGACCGGCACATCGAGCCAGAGCGTCAGATCAGGGGTGATATCGGCGTGCAGCCACTGTGCCAGTGCCTCAACGCGGTCTGCTCCCAGACGGCGCCCATACCCCTGATAGGCCACACTGGCATCGGTAAAGCGGTCACAGACAACCCACTGCCCCCCCGCCAGTGCGGGGCGGATCACCCGCTCGAGATGCTCGGCGCGCGCGGCAAACATCAACAACACCTCGGTCTCGGCCGCCATGCCCGCCTCACGACGCCGCAGAAGCATCTCACGGAGCTCTTCACCCAGGCGCGTGCCGCCAGGCTCCCGCGTGGTAATGACCGACCCGGCGTGCTGCTCGGCCCAGGCAGCCACGGTGGCAACTGCCGTACTCTTACCCGCGCCCTCGGTGCCTTCGATGGTGATGAAGCGCCCGATGGCCATGCCCTAGTCCTCCAGCCCGAGCTGAAACCGGCGCACTGCCCGGTTATGTTCCTCGAGCGTGGCCGAGAACTGATGCGTGCCGTCATTGCGCGAGACAAAGAAAAGGGCGTCGCCGGGTGCCGGGTCAACGGCCGCGCGGATGGCCGCGGCACCGGCCAGTGCAATGGGTGTTGGCGGCAGACCATGCCGGGTGTAGGTGTTGAATGGGGTATCGCGGCGCAGGTGCTCACGCACCAGATCACCGTCAAACTCCTCCCCCAGTCCGTAGATAACGGTAGGATCGGTCTGCAGCCGCATGCCACGCACCAGGCGGCGGGTGAAGACACCGGCAATGCGGCGACGCTCGCCGGCCACCCCGGTCTCCTTTTCGATGATCGAGGCCAGAATCAACGCCTCATCGGGGGTAGCAAGCGGAATGCCGTCCGCCCGTTCCGCCCATGCGGCCTTCAGCTCGCGCTCCAGAGCGCGATTGGCCCGCCTGAGTACATCCACATCGCGCGTGCCGCGTGGGAAGTGATAGGTCTCGGGTAAAAAGCGCCCTTCGGGCGCGACGCCCGGCCGCCCGATCGCGGCCATAATGGCCCTGTCACTGGCATCGGCCGGCAGAGTGGACACAACGGCGGGGTGTTCACGCAAGCGGGCCCAGAGCTCACGAAATGTCCAGCCCTCAATGAGCGTGAAGGGATATTGAATGACCTCGCCACGGGCCATGCGCTGAATGAGCCCGGCGCCGGCCAGGGCGGGTTCCAGGGCATATTCGCCAGGCTGTATGCGCGCGGCCAGATCGTGCCAGCGTGCATAGAGGCGCAGCGTAAAGGCATTGTCGATCAGACCCCGTGCGACCAGCGCGTCGGCGACCTCGGCAAAGCTCTGGCCTGCGGTCACAACCACGGGTTCGCCGTTGATGCCGGGCCGCTCCAGGAGTGCTTGCTGCTCGATACGCCCAATGCCGTGCCACAACCAGCCCGCCCCCGCCAGTCCGGCGACGAGGCATGCGGCCAGCATTGCGACAGCCCATCGTTTCATTCGCCTTCACCCATCACTGCCGGCGTCAGCGCCAGGCGCTCCTGATCAATCCCATCCTGCAAGCGCCGGAGCCGACTCGATTGTGTGAGCGCCATTGGGCCCACCCGCTTGACCGGCCAGAGACCGATCAGACTGTTGCACAGCGCGAGCGCATGGCCCGATTCCAGGGCCCGTCGCGGGAAGGCGCGGCGCTCCCAGGCCATTCCCTCTGCGGCCGCTCGCTCAAGCAGCAGCGCCTGCATGATGCCATCGATACCGCCTGTTTGGGTGTCGGGCACGATGAGCCGTTGGCCGTCGTCGATAATCAGATTGGCGGCGGTAGCTTCCACCAGCCGACCATCGGGCGTTTGCATGAGCCCCTCGGCAATGCCGGGATCGCTCCACTCGGCCCGGGCCAGGACCTGCTCCAGCCGGTTGAGATGCTTGCTGCCGGCCAGCGCCGGCTGAGCCGCAAGGCGGGTCTGACAGTCGCAGACCTGCACGCCGTGCATCCACCAGGAGGCCGGGCGTTGCGGTGGCGGTTGCACCTCGAGCATCCGGGTGGGCGAGGGTTCTGCGGGCGGCGCATAGCCATGGCCGCCGGGGCCGCGGGTGCAAGTAATGCGCAATACCCCGAACGCAGGCAACTCCAGCCGGGATAGATCCGCCTCGAAACGCTCCCGCGGCGGTGGCGTGAAGCCCAGACGATAACAACCGCGCTCAAGGCGACCCAGGTGCGCATCCAGAAGTGCCGGCTGCCCGTCAATCAGGGCGATGGTTTCAAAGACGCCATCGCCATAGCGCAGACCTCGGTCACCGGGCGGCAGGCCCGCCCCATGGAGGCCGTTGACAAGTCTCTGCCCGAAGGCGGCGGTCACGCCTCGAGCGCGCGGAAGATGATGGTCCCGTTGGTCCCGCCAAACCCGAACGAGTTTGACAGGGCGGCCCGGATCGGCCGCTCCCGAGCCTCGTTGGCCACAAGGTCCACATCGAGATCGGCGTCCGCTTTATCCAGGTTGATCGTGGGCGGCAGCACGCCATCGCGCATGGCAAGGAGCGTGAAGACTGCCTCGACCCCCCCCGCGGCACCCAGCAGATGCCCGGTCATCGATTTGGTCGAACTCATTGCCAGGCGCCCGGCATGCTCGCCGAAGCTGCTCTGCACCGCAAAGACCTCGGCCCGGTCACCGGCCTTGGTCGAAGTGCCATGTGCGTTGATGTAGTCAATCTGATCCGGGTTCATCCCGGCGTCACGCAGCGCCAGACTCATGCACCGCGCAGCGCCCTCGCCGCTATCGGCCGGCAGCGTCATGTGGTGTGCATCACCACTCATGCCAAAGCCTGCAAGCTCGGCATAGATCGTGGCACCACGGCGCTTTGCGTGTTCGTACTCTTCAAGGATGAGCACCCCGGCGCCATCGCTCAGTACAAAGCCGTCGCGGTCCTGATCCCAGGGGCGACTGGCCGCCGCGGGGTCATCGTTGCGCGTGGAAAGGGCCCTTGCGGCGGCAAACCCACCCAGGCCCGTCGGCGTGGTGCCAAACTCGGCGCCGCCGGCAATCATGACATCGGCGTCGCCATAGGCGATCAGGCGTGCGCTCTGGCCGATGTTATGGGTGGCCGAGGTGCAGGCCGTCACGGTGGCCAGGTTGGGGCCTTTCGCGCCCAACAGGATGGAGAGATTGCCCGATACCATGTTGATGATGGCGCTCGGGATAAAAAACGGCGAGATCCGGCGCGGCCCGGCATCGAGACAGGTCTTGTGCCCTTCCTCGATGGAGTAGATACCGCCAATACCGGAGCCCACCGACACGCCGACGCGCTCGGCATTGGCCTCGCTTACCTCGAGCCCTGCATCGGCGAGTGCATCCACCGCGGCGGCAATGCCGTAGTGGATGAACGGATCCATCTTGCGGGCTTCCTTGCGGCTCAAGTAGGCCTCGACATCAAAGCCGCGGACCTCCCCGCCAAAGCGCACGCTAAAGCCGTCGGTGTCAAAGCGCTCGATGGGGCCGATGCCGCTTTGACCTGCCTTGATGGCGTTCCACGCACTGTCAACGGTGTTTCCAACCGGTGAGACAATGCCCAGCCCGGTCACTACCACACGTCTTCCGTTCACCCGCTGTTCCTCATCAAATCCTGCCCCGCATAAAAACCGGGCCGGTCGGTGCCGGCCCTGGTTGATATCGTCGCAACCGTCGCGCCCGGCAATGCCCGGCGCGGCGACTACTGCTCGAGGTGCCGATTGATGTAGTCGATCGCCTGCTGGACGGTGGTGATCTTCTCGGCTTCCTCGTCGGGGATCTCGCACTCGAACTCTTCTTCAAGCGCCATCACCAGCTCGACGGTGTCCAGGGAGTCGGCACCCAGATCGTCCACAAAGGAAGCTTCGGAGGTTACCTCGTCTTCCTTCACCCCCAGCTGCTCTACGACGATTTTCTTGACGCGTTCCTCGATACTGCTCATCTCGCTCCTACCTCTCGGATTGCGGAATTGGGCCATGCCCGGCTGCGCCGGTATTCTAGGGAATCTGCCGGCAATCTGCCAGCAACTCCTCAGGGCATCAACAGCCCGCCATTGACGTTCAGGGTCTCCCCCGTGATGTAGCTGCCGGCCGCCGAGGCCAGAAAACAGACCGCGGCGGCCACATCTTCCGGTTGTCCCAGCCGCTGCAGCGGTGTCTGTGCCGTGAGTGCCTCGCGCTGACCGGCGTCGAGCGCATCGGTCATGTCGGTGGCAATAAACCCGGGCGCGATTGCGTTCACGGTTATATTACGGCTGCCTACCTCGCGCGCGAGCGAGCGCGTCAGCCCCAGCAGCCCCGCCTTGGCCGCCGCATAGTTGGTCTGCCCGGCGTTGCCCATCAACCCGACCACTGAGCCGATATTGATGATGCGCCCACTGCGCGCCTTCATCATACCCCGGAGCACCCCCCGGCTCATGCGAAAGACCGAGCTGAGGTTGGTGGCGATCACACTGTCCCAGTCGTCGTCGGACAGGCGCATCGCCAGGCCATCCCGGGTAATGCCAGCGTTATTGACCAGAATGCCCGGGGCGCCCTCCTGCTTACCCACATCGGCAATCACGGCATCAATGGCGCCCGGTGCGTTGACATCCAGCACCACCCCACGGCCGCTCACGCCCGCATCGGCCAGCGCGCTGCTGATCCGCTCCGCCCCGGACGAGCTGGTTGCGGTACCCACAACAACCGCGCCGCTGCGGCCAAGTGCCTCGGCAACCGCAGCCCCGATGCCGCGGCTTGCGCCCGTGACCAGGGCAACCGTCCCGTTCAATTCCAGATTCATGGCGTCTCCAACAGGTTGAGTGCCTTTGCCAGACTATCGGCATCATGGATGGCCTGACTCCCCATGGCGCGGTCAATCCGGCGATTCAGGCCGGCGAGCACGCGCCCGGGGCCGCATTCCATCGCCGTATCGATCCCCCGGCTTGCCAGTGCTTGCACACACTCGGTCCAGCGCACCGGCGAGCGAACCTGGGCGACCAGGCGCTCGCGGACAGCCTCGGCGGTGTCACTCACCGAGAGATCAACATTATGGATGACCGGCACCGCGGGCGGGGTAATCGTAACGCCAGCCAGGCGCTCGGCAAGGCGCTCCGCGGCGGGTGCCATTAACGAGCAATGTGCCGGAACGCTCATCGGCAGGGGCATGGCGCGCTTGGCGCC
>CAJXMI010000058.1 GCA_913056145.1 uncultured Spiribacter sp. | reverse complement strand
GTCCCCATCGTCTAGCCGGCCTAGGACACCACCCTTTCAAGGTGGCGACACGGGTTCGAATCCCGTTGGGGACGCCATTTTCTCATGCGCGCTTCCGCGCTCCCGCTCCTGCGTTCATTGTGCCGTCGGCGCCAGCTGGCTATGCTCCCGTCATGTCGCATCCACTTGATCCGGTCACGGCACGGCGCATTCAGGCGCATCTGACGGCCACCATTCCCGGCCTGCAGGCCATTTACGTCTTTGGCTCGGCTGCGGGGCCTGACTGGCGCCCGGACAGCGATGTGGATATCGCCGTGCTTGCCGCGCAACCACTGGGCGGTTTGCCGCGCTTTGAGACCGCCCAGTCGTTGGCCCGAATTGTGGGCCGGGAAGTCGATCTGATTGATCTCCGGGAGGCCTCGGCGGTGCTGAGGTTCCAGGTTATCGCCAATGGCGAGCGCCTGTATGCCACGCCGGATGCTGCGGTCACCGAGTTCGAGGATTTTGTATTCAGCGATTATGCGCGCCTCAACGAAGAACGGGCGGGCATCCTTTCCGATATCGCCAGTCGGGGCAGTGTTTATGGTGGATGACGTTCTGCTCAATCGGGCCGATAGCATCGAGCGCAGCATCGCCCGCGCCCAGGAAGAATTCGAGGCGGCGGGCGATCGTCTGGCAACCGATTACACCCGGCAGGATGCGCTGGTCCTGAATTTGCTGCGCGCCTGCGAGACCGCTATCGACATGGCCATGCATGTCGTGCGACAGGACCGGCTTGGGGTTCCGCAGAATAGCCGTGATGCCTTCGAGCTGCTGCAGGTGGCAGGGCGGATTGACCCGGCATTGGCCGATGCCATGAAACGGATGGTCGGCTTTCGGAATGTGGCGGTTCACAACTACCGGGTGCTCGAGATGGCGATCATCGAAGACATTGTCCGGCATCGCCTTGATGATTTTCGCGCCTTTATTCGGAGGCTGCTAAAAGCCTGACCCGGATCCGGCTACAGCCCGGAACCCTTATCGCCGCTTGTGTTCACACTCCTGTAATACCCGCCGGGCAACAATCCCGGAAAGACCAACAGGAGAATCACGATGGGCGCCGAAGGATCTGCACTGGCCGCCACGCTGCGCGGCGCCGAGTTCCATCGGATCATCAGCGACGAGGCACGGCGGAAGATGCTGACCAGCCTGCACGAGTCTGGTGAGCTGGATGCCGATGCGCTGGCTACTGCGCTGCTGCAGGACATCGAGGAAACCCGGCGGACGCTGGGTGAGCTCGCCGGCACGGGCCTGCTGGCAGAGCGCCGCGAGCGTTTTCGCGTCCACTATCGCCTGGCCGAAGGCCTGCCGGCCTGGGTCAGCATTGCGCTGGGGGCGGCACGCAACTAAGGATCGCCGGCTGCGCGAACGCGCTGAACCCTCTACACCCCCGGCAAACCCGCGAGCGCCATCGACTGCTCGGCGGCGCTGGTTTCCTCCTCCTTGAGATTCCCTGCCAGGTAGTCCGTGTAGGCCTGCATGTCAAAGTGGCCATGGCCGCAGAGATTGAACAGCAGCGCCTTTGACTCGCCCGACTCGCGGCAGGCAATGGCCTCGTCGATGGTGGCCTTGACCGCATGGTTGGCCTCGGGCGCCGGGATGATGCCCTCGGCCCGGGCAAACTCGAGCCCCGCGGCAAAGCACTCGAGCTGGCCGTAGGCGCGCGGGTGGATGTAGCCGAGATCCGTGAGGTGGCTGATCTGTGGCGCCATGCCGTGATAGCGCAGGCCGCCGGCGTGAAAGCCGGGCGGGACAAAGCCGGAGCCGAGAGTGTGCATCTTGGTGAGCGGGGTCAGATGCCCGGTATCGCCCCAGTCGTAGGCAAATCGGCCCTTGGTCAGGGTGGGGCATGATGCGGGTTCCACGGCGATGAACTCGGTCTCGGGCCCGCCACGCAGACGCTCGCCCAGAAACGGGAAGGCAATGCCGGCAAAGTTGGAGCCACCGCCGGTGCAGCCGATCACCTTGTCGGGGTAGTCATCGATCATTTCTAGCTGACGCAGGGTCTCAAGCCCCGAGACGGTCTGGTGCAGCAGGACATGGTTCAGCACGCTGCCGAGGGCATATTTGGTGTCGTCGCGCTGGGCGGCCAGCTCCACCGCCTCGCTGATGGCGATGCCCAGGCTGCCGGTGGAGTCGGGATGCTCGGCAAGCACCGCACGCCCGGCCGCCGTCAGGTTGCTCGGACTGGCAATGCAGGTGGCCCCGAAGCTCTCCATGAAGGCCCGGCGATAGGGCTTTTGGTTGAAGCTCACCTTGACCATGAAGACCTCGATATCAAGATCGAACATGGCACCGGCGAGCGACAGGGATGAGCCCCACTGCCCGGCACCGGTCTCGGTGGTGATGCGCTTGACGCCTTCAGCCTTGTTGTAGAACGCCTGCGCGATGGCCGTATTGGGTTTGTGACTCCCGGCCGGGCTCACCCCCTCGTATTTGTAGTAGATGCGCGCCGGGGTGCCGAGCGCCTTCTCGAGGCGCCGCGCCCGATAAAGCGGTGATGGCCGCCACTGGCGATAGACATCGCGCACCGGCTCGGGGATTTCGACCTCGCGCTCGGTGCTCATCTCCTGCTCGATCACCGCCTTTGGGAAGAGCGGGGCCAGATCGTCCGGCCCCACCGGCTCGAAGGTCACCGGATGCAGGACCGGTGCCATGGGCGCAGGCAGATCGGCATTGATGTTGTACCAGTGCCGCGGGATGTCGGCTTCGGGCAGGACGGTCTTGACGTTATCGCTCATTGCCGGGCGATCCTTTTGTGATGAAGCGGTGGTGTCGACAACGATATCACTGCGGCCGGGATAACGGCATGGCCTGCGCGGCTTATGCCCCTGCCACCAGGTGGCTGGCCAGCGCATTGTGCCGTGCAATCAGCTGACCGAGGTCGTGGCCCAGCAGCTCTCCGCCTTGCACCCGCAGTCTGCCGCCCACCATTACCAGGTCGGCGCGCGCCGGCGGGCAAAAGACCAGTGCCGCCAGCGGGTCGTGCACCGCGCCGCCGGCCATCTCCAGCGCATCCAGGCGAAAGCCCGCAATATCCGCGGCCATGCCTGGCGCCAGCTGCCCGATGTCGTCGCGGCCCAGTACATCGGCCCCGCTCCGAGTGGCCATGGCAAGCGCCTGCTCGGCGCCAAGCGCCGCAGCGCCCTGGTCGACCCGCTGCAGCAGCATGGCCTGGCGGGTCTCGGCCAGCAGGTTACCCGCGTCATTCGACGCCGCGCCATCCACCCCGATGCCCACGGGCACGCCGCGACCCAGCATGGCCTGCACCGGTGCGATACCGTTGCCAAGTCGCATGTTCGAGCACGGGCAGTGGGCAACGCCGGCGCCGCTCATGCCAAGGCGCACGATCTCCGGCCCCGAGAGCGTGATCATGTGGGCAAACCACGCATCCTCGGTCAGCCATCCCAGCGATTCGACGTGCGCGAGCGGGGAATGCCCCAGATTGTCCAGGCACCAGGCGTGTTCGTCGCGGCCCTCGGCAAGATGGGTGTGCAGGCGCACGCCGTGCTGGCGGGCCAATGCCGCCGTGTCGCGCATGAAACCCTCGCTCACCGAATAGGGTGAGCACGGGGCCAGGACCACCTGCAGCATGCTGCCGGGGGCAGGGTCGTGGTAGCGGGCGATGACCCGCTCGCAGTCGGCCAGCACCGCGGCCTCGTCCTCGGCCACGGCGTCGGGCGTGAGGCCGCCCTGCGAGGCGCCCAGGGTGACCGACCCGCGTGCGACATGAAAGCGCAGCCCCATGGCCTGCATGGCCTCGATCTGATCATCGACGCTGCAGCCATTTGGCCAGAGGTAGTTGTGATCGACGGTGGTGGTGCAGCCGCTCAGCAGCAGCTCGGCGGCGCGAATCTGCGTCGCGCTTTGCAGGGCGTCGGGAGTCGCCGCCGCCCAGATCGGGTTGTGAATATGCAGCCAGTCCATGAGCCCGACATCCTGGCCGGCAGGCAGTGCTCGGGTGAGACACTCGAGGAAATGGTCATGGGTGTTAACCAGGCCCGGTGTCAGCACCAGGCCGCGGGCGTCGATGGTCTCCAGTCCGCGGCTATCCACCTCCGCGGCCGGCCCCATGTCGGTGATGAAGCCGTTGCGGATGATCAGGCTCGCATCCTTCAGTCTCGGGGTCGCTCCCCCGGGATTAATGATCCAGCTCGCGTTGACGAGCGCGCGATCGGTCATGGTGAATCGCCCCGGTCCCTGTCCACCGGCAGGATCGCATATCAGCAACGGCTGCCAAACAGTTGAATACGGGCTGCCTTGCCTCCATCTCCATTGCGTACGCAACGGGAATCCCCCGCCTGGATGGAGGTTTGAATGACGACCGCTGAAACCGATACCCGCCTTGATCATGACCAGGCCGACGAGCCCATGGAGACACCGGTCTCCGAGTCGCGCAGCCTCGTTATCCCCCGGTTGCCGGACGACGCGCTGATTCTGTTGCCGGTGCGCAACCTGGTGCTGTTTCCCAACATGGTGGTGCCGGTGGGCGTTGGCCGCCCCAAATCGGTGCTGGCCGCGCGTCAGGCGGTGCAGCATGAGCAGCCGGTTGGCTTGCTGCTCCAGCAGGATGCCGCGGTTGATGACCCCGCGCCCGATGACCTGCATACCGTGGGCGCGGTGGGTGGCGTCATGCGCTTTGTGAGCGGCCGTGAGGGGCATCATCACCTCGTGGTCCAGGGCATCGAGCGCTTTCGCGTGCTGGAGTTTCTTGACGGCTATCCCTTCCTGGTCGGACGGGTCGAGCGGATACACGACACCCAGCCGGAGGGCCCGGAGATTGATGCGCGCATGCTCGCCCTGCGTGACAAGGCCCTCGAGGCGCTGGAACTGCTCCCGCAGGCGCCGCAGGAGCTCGCGGGTGCGCTCACCAGCATCGAGGAGCCGGGCGTGCTGGCGGACTCCGTGGCGGGGTATCTGGACCTTGGCAGCAGCGAGCGTCAGGAGTTGCTTGAGACCTTCGATGTCGAGGCGCGGCTTGAGCGTGTGCTCTCACTGCTCGACTACCGGGTCGAGGTGCTCAAGCTCTCGCAGAAGATCAGCGAGCGCACCCACGAGACCATGTCCGAGCGCCAGCGCGAGGCACTGCTGCGTGAACAGCTGCGCTCGATCCAGGAAGAACTGGGCGAGGGCGACGAGAAGGGCGAGGAAATCCGCGAGCTCGAGCAGCGCATCGACGAGGCGGACATGCCCGAGGAGGTCGACAAGCAGGCCCGCAAGGAGCTGCGGCGGCTTGAGCGCATGCCCGAAGGCGCGGGCGAGTACTCGATGCTGCGCACCTATCTGGACTGGTTGCTCGAGCTGCCGTGGTCTGTGGCGCGTACCGAGGACATTGATATCGAGCGGGCGCGGGAGATCCTGGATACCGACCACTATGGCCTCGAGCCCGTGAAGCGCCGGATTCTCGAGCACCTGGCGGTGCGCAAGCTCAATCCCGAAGGTCGCAGTCCGATCCTCTGCTTTGTGGGCCCGCCCGGCGTGGGCAAGACCTCGCTCGGCCAGAGCATTGCCCGGGCCACCGGGCGGGATTTCATGCGCGCCAGTCTGGGTGGCGTCCATGACGAGGCCGAGATCCGGGGCCACCGCCGTACCTATCTGGGTGCGCTGCCGGGCAAGATCATCCAGAGCATTCACAAGGCCGGATCATGCAACCCCGTGCTCATGCTCGATGAAATGGACAAACTGGGCAGCGGCATTCAGGGCGACCCATCGGCGGCGTTGCTCGAGGTGCTCGACCCCGCGCAGAACGGGACCTTTCAGGATAACTACCTCGGCGTGCCCTTCGACCTCACGGGCGTGTTCTTCATTGCCACGGCCAACGTCCCCGATCAGATCCCCGGGCCGCTGCGCGATCGCATGGAGATGATCGAGATCCCCGGCTATACGCAGGAGGAAAAAGTCGAGATTGCGCGGCGCTATCTGCTTGATCGCCAGCGTGAATCCGCGGGATTGAGCGCCGAGCAGCTGGAAGTGACCGATGCGGCTCTGCACCAGATCGTGAGCGCTTACACCCGTGAGGCGGGTTGCCGGCAGCTCGAGCGCGAGCTGGGTGGCGTGGCGCGCCATGTTGCCGTGCGCGTGGCTGAGGGCGTGATTGAGAGGGCGCGCGTTGATGCCGATGATCTGCATGAGGTCCTGGGTGCGCCCAAGTTTGAAAGCGAGGCCGCCATGCGCACCAGCGTGCCCGGCGTTGCGACCGGGCTGGCCTGGACGCCGGTGGGCGGTGACATCCTGTTCATCGAGGCCAACCGCTCGCGCGGGAGCGGGCGCCTGGTGCTGACGGGGCAGCTGGGTGATGTGATGAAGGAAAGCGCCCAGACCGCGCTCAGCCTGATCAAGGCCGGGGCCGATGCCCTGGGCGTGGATGCCGAGGCCCTGCAGTCCGACGATGTCCATGTGCATGTCCCGGCCGGTGCCATACCCAAGGACGGGCCAAGCGCTGGTGTGGCCATGTACAACGCCCTGGTGTCGCTGCTGAGCGGCCGCTGTGTGCGCCCGGATGTGGCCATGACCGGTGAGATCACCCTGCGCGGCCTGGTGCTGCCCGTTGGAGGTATCAAGGAGAAAGTGCTGGCCGCGCGGCGTGCGGGCATCACAACGGTGATCCTGCCCATGCGCAATAAAAAGGACTATGAGGATATCCCCGAGTCGGCGCGCGAGGCGATGACCTTCCACTGGGTCGAGCATGTCGAGGAGGCGAGCGCCATCGCGCTGCGGGAGGCCACCGTGGCGGCGCCGGCCTGAGCGCCCTTACCCGGCCTGGGCAGTGGCGGAAAGCGGCTGCAGTGGCATTGGCCGAAAGCATTCGGTCGGGAGGGCTGTCGCCGCATCCATGAGTGGCTCATCGCTGACAAGGCTGCGTGGCCGCGGGTGAATCCGGCGGTTCATGGGCACCTCGCCAGCCTGTTCCTCGGGCGTGGGCGGCAACAACCAGGCGGGGGCCATGCGACTGCTCCCCTGCAGGATCAATGGATATAGGACGGGGCCGGCGAGCACCGGCAGGAGCCAGATCACAAAGCCGGGTGTCTGCAAGGCCGTCGCCAGGGCGACGGCGAGGGCGCCAGCGGTCATCGGGGCGCCCAGTCGCCAGGCTAGCCCGGCGCCCACCGCACGGTGTCCACGTAGCTGGGGGCTCCAACCCGCCGGTCGGCCGGCCAGGATACGGGCGATATACACGCTGTAGAGCAGCATCATGACGGGCGCCCGAAGCAGCCCGAAACCCATCTCCAGCAGGGCGCCGGTGAGGAGCCTCGGGCGGTAGCGGCCAACGGGCTGTTGCCTCAGCGCGAGTCCAGTGTTCAGCACCTTTGGCAGGAATAAAAGCACCAGGGTCAGCGCGATGAGCGGGATCGCCGGACTGGCGGGCGTGCTCACCGCACTCAGCCAGACGCTCTCGGCGCCCCACAGCGCATCCACGGCGGCCACGGTGATAAGCCCGAGCCAGAGTGGCGCATTCACATAGGCAAGCCCACCCACCAGATAGTTGAACCGGGTGATGGCCAGCCAGCCGCGTGCGGTTAGCAGGCGCAGGTGCTGCAGATTGCCCTGGCACCAGCGGCGCTCGCGCTTTAGATCGTCGATCAGATTGCCGGGCATGCCCTCAAAGCTGCCTTCGATTTCGGGTAAGACGTAAACGCCATGTCCATGACGGCGCATGAGTCCGGCCTCGACGTAGTCGTGGCTCATGATATCGCCGCCGAGCGGTGCCCGGCCGGGCAGCGGCGGCAGGCCGCAGCAGTCGCGGAACGCGGTCAGGCGCAGGATGGCGTTATGGCCCCAATAGTTGGTGCTGTTGACCTGCCAGAAGGCAAGACCAAAGGCGATCGAGCGGGCATGCAGACTGGCACCCAGCTGCTGGAGCCGGCCCAGGATCGTGCGCTGGCCGACGGGCAGGGGAACGGTTTGCAGGATGCCGGCCTGGGGATTGGCCTCCATGCGCCGCACCAGAGTAAGCAGGGCCTCGCCGGTCATGCGACTGTCGGCATCGAGCACAACCATGTAGCGGTAGCGATCCCCCCAGCGCTCGCAGAAATCGCGGATATTGCCCGGCTTGCGGCCCTGGTTGCTGTCGCGGGCCCGGTAATACAGCCGCAACCCCGGGCCCAGCCGGCGCTGCAGCGCGGCGACCGTGCGCCGTTCGCGCGCCCGTCTGACCTCGTCATGGCTGTCGCTCAGCAAAAAGAAGTCGAAATGCCGGGCCTCCCCGGTCGCCTCCAGCGAGCGCCAGGTGGCGGCGATGCAATGTGCGACGCCATCCATATCCTCATTGAACGCTGGCATGACCAATGCGGTCGATGCCAGGGGCGGGGCGTTGGCCGGATCGGGATGAAGTCTGCCCAGCGTGACCGGATGGCGCTTGAGCATCCGCAGGAGGATTCCCGTCATACTGGTCCAGAACCACAGACAGGTAGTGCCAAAGGTGATCGAGAACAGCGTCAGAATCAGCCCGTCGACTGCGTCGAGGCCGCCGCTGCGCAGAATGCCGAGCATGCCGGCAAGCCCGCTCGCGAGCGTTGCCAGCACCAGCAGGGCCAGCAGTCCTCTCCGCCAGCCCGTGGCCGGCGCCTGCAGCTGCCAGGATGAAGGGCGTGAATGGGCCATGCGTTTGCGACAGCGCAGGAGTGACCAAGTTGCAGGATGAGGCCCGAGCCCTGCCGGAATCACCACGCCCCGCATGGCATCGGGTGCTCGTTGCCCTGCTGGTGATCAACGCCCTGTTGGTCGTGCCCGAATGGTGGATGCCCTATGGCGGATTTCTGGCGCCGGTGCTCGCGCCGGAAGCCCTGGTGGCGGTGGGGGGCCTTTTGCTCGCGCCGGCGCGCCTGGCGCGGCTGCTGGCGCTACCGGCCACCCTGATTGTACTGACCGCCGTGGGGCTGGCGCTCTCGGATCTTGCCACGGGCTGGGCGCTCGGCCGTCCGGTCAACGTCTATATCGACTTTCCGCTGCTGGCCTCGGTCGAGCATCTGCTGCGCGGCGCAATCGGCGCTCCGCTGGCCTGGGCCGTCCTGCTGGGCGCACTCGGGTTGCTGGTGGTGCTGACGTGGCGGCTGGTCCGCGGACTGGGGGCGCTGCGCGGCGCTGCCGGCAACGGCTGGCGGGCCACGGTCACGGGGCTTTTGCTGCTGGTGGCGGGCATGCTGCTCTGGCAGAGCCGCGATGTCCCGGCGCTTGCGAAAGCCGTCGACACGCCGCTTGCCATCCGGCTTTCGGATCAGGCTGAGCGCCTGGCTCTCACGGCCCAGGCGTATCGTCACTTTCCCGAGATGCTTCGTGCACTACCCGCGACGCCGGTTGATCCTGACCGCCTCGATGGCCGTGATGTGATCCTTGCGTTTATCGAGTCCTATGGTGTCACTCTCACCAACAACCCCGGCTATCGGACAACGGGACTGGCCGCACTTGATGCCATGCAGGCATCGCTGGCGGCAGCGGGGCTCTCGGTGGTGACCGGGCATTTTGACTCGCCGGTGCAGGGTGGGCAGTCATGGCTTGCGCATGGCACTGTCCTGAGCGGTTTATGGCTTGATGACCAGATTCGCTACGATCTGTATCTGGCCGAAGACCCACCCTCGCTGATTGATGATTTTGCCGCCGCCGGGTACACCACGGCCGCGATCATGCCCGCGATTACCGACCCCTGGCCGGCAGGGCGTCAGTGGGGCTATGACCAGGTGCATGACCATGCGCGGATTGATTATGCCGGGCCTGCCCTTAACTGGGTGACCATGCCCGATCAGTACACCTGGCATTATTTCCAGGAGCAGGTTCGGGCTCCCGCCGAGCGGCCGCTATTTGCCGAGCTGGCGCTGATCAGCAGCCATGCGCCATGGACACCGATTATCGACATTGTGGCCTGGGATCAGCTGGGCCGCGGTGAGGTGTTTGCGCGCTGGGGCGACGCGGGGCCAAGTCCGGGCGCGGTCTGGAGCGACCGCGAGCGGGTACGCCGGCATTATGTCCGTGCGGTTGACTATGCGCTGCGCACTGCGGGTCAGTGGGCCGCGCGCAGCCTGGATGACGGTGTGCTCATCCTGCTGGGTGACCACCAGCCGGCGCCGCTTATCACCGGTGAGGAGGCCTCGCGGGCGGTACCGGTGCATGTCATTAGCGCCGATGCCGGGCTGCTGGCCGACTTTCGGCGCCAGGGTTTTCGGGCGGGGGTGCTTGGCGGGCCCGAGTCGCTGGGCAGCCTGGCCGATCTGCGCGGGCAGCTACATGCGGTTTTTGACGGCGGGCAAGCCCCGCGTTAATCAACGCTGCACGGCATGGCCGCGGTATGGCACCCTCCAACTCAGATAAAGGAGTGAACGGGATGGAAGGCAATCGCGTGCTGATCGTGGGCGGCGGCATGGTGGGGGCGGCGCTCGCCGCTGATCTGGGCCGGCGCGGCCTCCCGGCACGGGTGTTGGAGGCCAGGCCGCCTGCCATGCCCAAGGCCGATGAGCCGCCGCGACTGCGCGTCTCGGCCCTCAATCGCCGCTCGCTTGCCTACCTCACGGAAATCGGCGCCTTCGGGATGTTGCACACGCAACGCCTGGCCGATTTTGACGAGGTCATGACCTGGGACATCGGGGGCGGCGGGCGACTGCGCTTTCGCGCCGACGAGCTGGGGCTGGACCGGCTGGGGCTTTTTATCGAAAACGATCATCTCCAGGCAGCCCTGCTTGAGGCCGCGCGCCTGCATGAGTCGGTG
>CAJXMI010000057.1 GCA_913056145.1 uncultured Spiribacter sp. | reverse complement strand
ATATACAATTATCAAATGGATCAAGAAAGGTAAATTAAATGCTAAACTAATAGATGGAAAATTAATGATAGAAAGAAAGGATTTTAGGGAATTTATTAAGGAAGGAGAGAAAACTCTAAAATGACCTATATTACTCACGAGATAACCGGAATAACTTTAGGAATAACTTATATGTTATATACCAAAAATATAAGCTATATTCCTTTAACTGTAGTAATGGTTTCTTCCTTACTTCCCGGCCCCTGCCGGTTGGAGTCTTTATGAAGATCAATGATGTATTCTAATTCTGTCATAGGCAGCTTAATTCACTGCTTTAGCGCATTCATATATAACAAACAGAAGATACTTAAATCCGGTAAATCGGTGCGCCAGAACGTAAAATCGGCTGAATTAAAGTGCACCAATGTAGCTGTCTCTACCTTTGCTGAGGTGCGCGAACCGGAGCTGAAATCGTAATTTCTCCGGCTTCTGCAAATTCGAGCGTAAGGTCTACGGTGTCGCCCTCTTTCAGTTCACGGTTCAGCTGCATAAGCATGATGTGCAAAATCAATTGGGTTAAGCATCATGAAATGGCAAAGTCACTCACTACAAGTTCATAGCAAATCCACGGACAAGATGTCACACACTACGGCACGAGAGGTTCTTCAGACGTCAATGACTCAGCTTGCACGCTAATGTCATGAATCGTGCGAAGTTCAACGATGCGCGCATTATCAACATAAGTGCAGCACCATTCGCATCATGTCAGCCGATCCTGAAACTTACCGCACGGTTGCCCGTACTGCAAGCATCAAGGGATGGCTGGCTCTGTTCATGTGCATCCGAAGGTGGATTCAAGGCTTGCCGTGTATTGAATGATGCCAGCGTGCCCATAAAGGGCAACGTCAAAGATGGAGACCTGCCCGCAGCTCTTCATGCCAAAGGCACCCAAGATCAACATCTTTCGAAACCTTGGTCGAAGAAAGAACAGTATATTTTCAGCTGCGCGTGTAACCATCATGATAGGGCCAAGTCAGCTGGCTATTGAAGGTCTAACCAGCCTTAGCTAATCAGCCATAGTTCTTATTCAATGTCCAATCAGCCGCATCCCATTAGGAGCAGGCCGAATGAACATGAGAACTAATCAAATCAGTGATGACAGAATTGCCATCACATTTTGATGATTGAATCTTCTCATCGGCTTTAGCTGCAACATCGCATCTGGATGCATGCACGAATATATATTCATGGTCCGAAGAGTCATGATAGCTGCATCATCACATCTGGATGCATGCATGGATTTATGATCAGGGCCCGAAGAGTCATGAGCCAAATCAGCAGTGACTGAACCACGACTGCAATTCAAATCAGCTGTAGTTCTATCCCGCCTGGGGTTGGCTGGGGGTCATGCTGCTGGCGGTTAGCTGGTTCATTGCCTGGGTGCCCGTCACCGGGCTCGAGGAGGCACGGCGGCTATCCTTTACCCCGCTCTGGGTGGGCTACACGATCGCGATCAGTGCCTGGGTGGCACGGCGCGGGGGTTACTGCATGCTGACCGAGGCCCCCATGCGCTTCCTTGGCCTTTTTCCGGCCAGTGCCGGCTTCTGGTACCTCTTTGAATACCTGAATCAATTTACCGGCAACTGGATCTATGCCGGCACCGGCGTGGCCGAAGGCGAGGCGCTCAACTGGTTTTTGCGCTCGGCGCTGCCGTTCAGCACGGTGCTTCCCGCCGTGCTGGTCACCCGCGATTTTCTGGCGACATGGCCACGTCTGCATGCCGGGCTGGCGGGGTTTGCGCCACTGCGGCCGCGGCGGCCCCGGCGCGCGGCCGGACTGGCCTGGGCGGGCGGGATCGTCGGGCTCGTGGCGGTCGCCATCTGGCCAACGGCGCTCTATTCGCTCCTGTGGGTGGCGCCACCGCTTGTCGTCATGGCCACCCAGGCCCTGGCCGGCGAGCGCCACGCCTTCTCCGCCATTGCGAAAGGCGACTGGCGCGGGCCCTGGCTAGCGGTGCTGGCGGCACTGTTCTGCGGGCTGTGCTGGGAGCTATGGAACGTATTCAGCCTGGCACGCTGGACCTATCACATCCCCCATGCCCAGGTGCTGCATGTATTCGAGATGCCACTGCTGGGCTATGCTGGCTATCTGCCATTTGGCATTACCTGCGTGGTGGCGGCCCAGCTGCTGACCGGGCATCGGCCCGACCCACGACTTCCTGAGTCACAGGGCAGAAACTCGGAGGATCGGCGATGACGCAACATCAACGCGCCGGTGGCGTGTGGCTGGTGTTACTGGTGCTGGCCATCGCGCTGGCCTATGGGGTGCCCTATGCCGCGCTCAGTGAGGTGCGCAGCTGGGCGGGCGCCTTTTTGTTCTGGAGCGTTTTCGGCGTGGTCGCGATCGGGCTCATCGCCCGCCTCGTGGCGGGATGGCGGTCATGACCGGCGGCGTCATCATGGCCCTTGCCGTGTACGGACTGCTCGGCATTATCGTGGCGTTTGCGGCCCGGCGGGGGCTGGGTCAGGGGGCCGGGGAGTATTTCCTGGCCGGGCGCCGCGCCGGCGGGGTGCTCTCGGCGCTCAGCTACGGGGCCACCACCTACAGTGCCTTCATGATGGTGGGGCTCGCGGGGCTCACCTATGCCGGCGGCGTTGGCGCGCTCGGTTTTGAGCTCATTTATCTGGCGGGGCTGGGGCTTGTGGCCGTGTTCGGGCCGCGTTTCTGGCTCGCGGGCCGGCAGTTCGGCTTCATCACCCCGGCCGAGATGCTCAGCTATCGCTACGCTAGTCGGGTTGTGGGCGCAGTCATGGCGGTGGCGGCCTGCGTTTTCCTGATCCCCTACAGCGCGGTGCAGCTGATGGGCATCGGCTACCTGCTCTCCGGGGTCACCGATGGGGCAATCGGCTTTGAGGCGGGCATCCTGGTCGGCGTGGCACTCGCGCTGATCTGGACGCTGGCCGCCGGGCTGCGCTCGGTGCTGTGGACTGACGCGCTGCAGGTCACGGTAATGCTGATTACCAGCCTTGTGGCCGTCGGCTTTGTGGTAATGGCCCTGGGTGGCCCGGCCGGATTCCTGAGCGGCACCGTGCGTGACCACGGCGAGTGGCTGACGGTGCCGGGCCCCGGTCTGTTCAATATCGTGACCTTTATCGGGTTGACGCTGCCCTGGTTCTTTTTCTCGATCAGTAATCCACAGGTCAGTCAGCGGCTGTTCACCACCGAATCCATCGGTGCGATGCGCGTGATGCTGCTGGGTTTTCTGATCCTGGGCTTCGTCTACACGCTGGTATCCGTGATCTGGGGGTTTGCGGCCCTGCAGATCGTGCCAGATCTCGAGCGTGCCGATCTGGCCACGCCTGCGCTGCTGGCGAGCGAGGCGGTGCCGGCGTTCGTGGCCATTATTCTGGTGGTAGGGATCGTGGCGGCGGCCGTGTCCACGGTCGACTCCATCCTGCTCAGCCTGGCCTCACTGGCGGCGCGTGATCTCTATCGGCCGCTCGCGCCGCGAGGAACCCGCGAGATGCTGGCCGGCAAGCTGGTCATGCTGGGCGTGGCAGTACTGGCCATGCTGTTTGCCCGGCTGCAGCTCGATCTCATCACCATTTTGTCGGTGGCGTCCTCGGCGGGGCTGCTGGTCACTGTGCCGGCCATCGTGGGCACCTTCTTCTGGCGCCGTGGTACCGCGGCGGGGGCGCTCGCCAGCATGATCATTGCCGGCGTGGTGGTAACCGTGCTGCAGCTGCGCGGTCTGAACCCGATGGGCGTGCCGGCCTCGGTATGGGGGGGCGGGCTTGCCGTTGCCCTGTTCGTCGGGGTGAGCCTGGTCACCCGCGCCCCCGTGGAGCGCGCCGAGGCATTCCTCGAGCCGGTTAACGCGGGGCTGGCCCGGCACGGTGTCCGCTAGCGCAGGCCGGTCAGCAGATCATCGCGGAGGCTTCGCGACAGCGGGTCGTTGGCGTCCAGCCAGATCGCAAAATACGCGGCAGCAAAGTCGGCGCCCTCGACCCGTCCTACCTTCTCGCCATTAAAGCTCAGCGTAATGCCCGCGCCAGGCTGGTAGTCCATGCGGTAGCGATCCCCCTCGCTCACCTCCTCAAAGAGGTTGTGAAAGCGCTCGATTGCCGGCTGCAAGGCGGCCAGTTGTTCGGGGGTGCGCTGATCCTCGAGCTTGGTGGTGGCCGCGCGGATGATGTCCTCGGCGCTGATGGTGTGGAAATACTCGATCTCGAGCCGGCGCGGGGTGTCCGTGGCCAGGATGTCGTCGGCCTGGATGTTGGCGGGGGCATACAGGGCGGCGGCATAAACGGTGAATATCACCCGATAGCGCGCGACGCCGGTGCCGGTGAGCGCCAGCGTGCGATCATCCAGCTGAATGCGGGTGTCAAAGCGCGCGCCATTCTGCTCCACCGAGCCGGCGTCCGCGGTGGCCAGTGCGGGCCCCGCCAGCAGGGTCAAGGCCAGGATCAGAAGCCATCGGCCAGGGCGATGCGGCTGGCGGGCACCGGAGCGGTTGGCAAGCCGGCTCACGGCGCCAGTCCCTCGGCATCGGCACGGCGGAAGAACAGGGTCACGGTGCCAACGCGCACGCCGAATTTGGTGACCTCGGCGGTATTGATCAGTGTGTCCTCGTCGACCAGGACCATCCAGTCGTCAAACTGCAGATTCCAGGTGCGCTCGCCCACATCCAGCGCCAGGGTGTAGCGCCAATTGAGGGCGTTGCCGTCGCGCTGGCCGGTGGCCACGCCGACGATGTCACCCGCCGTGCCCTCATAGGTGTGGTCGTCAATTTTCTCGATCTCCCAGACCCGGCGGTCGGTCTCGCCATCGTCGTAGACAAAACGCTCATCAAGCGTGATTTGGTTGCCATCGACCCTGCCGTCGATGTCCACGGTAAAGCGCCGCTCGATGGCACCGCCGCGTGACTGGAACATGCCCCAGGCGTAGACGCGGCCGTCAAAGTAGTCCTCGATCCGAAACTCGGGCTCGGCGTCGGCGTAGTCGTCCGGGGTGACACCCGCGCAGGCAGTCAGCAGCACAGCGGCAAGCAGGGTGATGATCAGGGCGGACAGACGTGATTTCAGCATTTTGGCCTCCTTGGGCTTCACCGGTCTTTGACCCTATTATGGGCCATGGATTCACTACGGATAGGACGCCATCATGGCCGATGACAGCGATGTACGCAGCCTGGCCAACAGCGCCGATGTGGTGGTTTTTCACTCGCCGGTCACTGATCTGGGCGGGCTTGATGAGTTGCTCGAGCGCTCCGGGCGCGAGTGGCGCGCCATTGAGATGGGCATGGGCTCGAGCGAAAGCCGTGAGCAGTTCGCCCGCCTGAAGGATCTGACCGGCTCCCGCACGCTCCCGCAGGTCTTTGTGGACGGACGCTTCGTGGGCGGTCTGCGGGCGGCCGAGGACCGTCTGCAGGCGGTTGAGCGCCACCAGACAGCTGCGGGCTGGATGGGGTATCTCGGCCTGCTGCCGTTTCTGGCCGGGGCTGCGGGCGTGTGGTTGGGCCCGCACTGGCTGGCCGGCTGGCTGGTGGCCTACGGTGCCGTGATTCTGGCATTTGTGGGCGCCGTTCACTGGGGGCTCGCCATGTCGCGCCGCAATCCCCCACCCGAGGTGTTCTATGCCTCGGTCATGCCGGCACTGGTGGGCTGGGTAGCGCTGCTATTGCCTCGGATCGTTGGCTTGCCCGTGCTCGCAGCCGGTTTTGTTGCCTGGCGTGTCTGGGAGTACCGCGAGGCCCGCGCCAGCATGCCCCGCTGGTTTCGGCGGCTGCGCAGCGTGCTGACGGTGGGTGCCGTGTTCTCGCTGCTCGCCGGCTGGGCGGCGCTGCTGCCCCTTACAGGTACGGCGTAAAGAGCCAGGCGAGGGCGTCCCGGATGCGGGGCAGGAGCGGCCGTTCATCAAGTTCGGCCAGGGTGATGCGGCGCGAGGCCAGGCGACAGGCCTCGACATGCCTGGCCATCTGCTCACCGAACTGAGTGTCATAAACCTCCACAACCACCTCGAAGTTGAGTCGAAGGCTGCGGGGGTCCAGGTTGGCGGATCCCACCTGGGTGTACTGGCCGTCCACAACAAAGAGCTTGGTGTGGTCAAACGTGCCCGGTTGGTAGTAGACGCGCACCCCCCATTTGACCAGCTCCCAGAGCATGTTGCGGGTGGCCCAGTGCATGAAGGGCAGGTTGTTGCGGCCCGGCAGCACAATGTCCACCCGGGTGCCGCGCACGGCAGCGGCCTGCAGGGCGGCAACCAGCTCCCGCGGGGGCAGGAAATACGGGGTCATGATGGCGATATGATCGCGCGCGGCGGCAACCGCGCCTACCAGCACCATGGTCAACCGGTGGAGATCCTCATTGGGCCCGTCAAGCAGGATCCGGCAGAGCGCATTGCCTGGTGTCGCCGTTACCGGTGCGCGCGCCGGATCGTCACGGCGTCCCGTTACAAACTCCCAGTCCTCCAGGAACACCGCCTGGAGCTGTTCGGCGAGCGGGCCTTGCAGACGGAAGTGCACGTCGCGTATGCCGGATCGGGGCCCGGGGCGATCAATCAGGTGTCGATCACCGATATTCATGCCGCCGGTAAAGGCCGTGTGGCCGTCCACAATCAGTAGCTTGCGGTGGTTGCGCATATTGATAAGCGGGCTCGGAGGAATAAGGCGCGGCGGCAGAAAGCGGGCGACCGGGATGCCGCGGCGGCGAAGCGCCTGGCGGGCCCGTGGCCAGCTGTACCACTCGCCGGCCCCATCCAGCAGGACGCGCACGTCCACGCCGCGCGCGCGGGCAGCGGCCAGGGCCTCGACAAACCGCTCGCCACTCGCGTTGCTCTCGAAGATATAGGTCGACAGAAACACATGATGAGCGGCATGGCTGATAGCCTCGAGCATGGCGGGATACGCCGCTTCGCCCCCTGTGAGCGGATCAATGACGTTGCCGTGCGAGATTGGCAGGCCGGCCACCGCGCTCGAGATCTGTGCCTGAGTGCGAAAGGCGGGTGGAATGCGCGCCGGGAGCGTGTGCTCGGGGTCGGGGTCGGGGTCGCCCCCGGAGAGCTCGCCACGCAGCTGCACGGCCCGCATGCGCACTCGATTGATGCCAAACAGGGAGTAGAGCACGGGCCCGACCAGCGGGAAGAGCAGACAGAACGCGATCCAGGCAAAGGCGGCCGCGGGCTCGCGCTTGTGGAGCAGGGCGTGGAGGGCGCTGCCCGTCGAAATCAATACGATGACGGCGAGCCCCAGCCATTGCAGCGTTTGCATTGTCACTTGCCGCCTCCGGAGCTAGTATCAAATCGCACAGGGCACTTTGGGTGCCGGGGAGGCCGCATGATAACCCTGCGTCGATATCCACTGCTCGCGGGCATTTTAATCGCCTGCATGCTGGCACCTGGCAGTGCGGCGGTCAGCGCGGATCCGGGCGACCATGCCGCTCAGGCACTGCCGCGCCCGGCCGCGCTGGAACCTGCGGTCAGGTTCTGGACCCGCATTTACACCCAGGTGCCGGTGGAACGCGGTCTTATTCACGACGAGGGCCCGGGGCTGCGGGTCTACGCGGCCATCGATGTCGCTCCGCCGGGGCAATGGGCCGAGCGGCGCCGGCAGGTCAGGGCGGCCCTTGATACCCACCGCAGCGCGCTGCGGGCGCTTGCCGAGCGCAGCATGCGCCCCGCTACCCCGCTGGAGCGCAAACTGCTGGCCAGGCTGCCCGCCCCCGCCAATGCCGATACCGCATTGGCCGTTGCCGAACGCCTGCGATTTCAGGGCGGCTTGCGCGAGCGGTTTCGCGCCGGGCTGATGCGTTCCGGCCGTTGGCAGGGGTATATCCGTAAGGTACTGGCCCAGGCGGGGGTGCCGCCCGCACTGGCGGCGCTCCCGCATGTCGAGTCGTCGTTCAATCCGCTTGCGCGCTCGCATGCCGGAGCGGCCGGGCTGTGGCAGTTCACCGTGGGTACCGGGCGCGAGTACATGCGCGTCGACCGGGTCATCGATGAGCGTCTTGACCCCTGGGCCAGCAGTCGCGCCGCGGCCGCCCTGCTGGCATACAACCAGGCACGGCTCGGCAGCTGGCCGCTCGCCATTACCGCCTACAATCATGGCCTCTACGGCATGCTGCGCGCGGTGGATGCCACGGGCAGCGATGATTATGTGCGCATCCGGTCCAGCTATGACGGGCCCCGGTTCGGCTTTGCATCCCGCAATTTCTACCCTGCTCTGCTGGCCGCGGCCGATGTGGATGCCGCGGCGCAGTCCTATTTTCCGGGTCTGGAGCGCGATCCGCCGTTGCAACCGGTGCGCGTGGCCCTGCCGCATTTCACCCCGGTCGAGACGCTGACGGATGGCCTGGGCGTGGATGCGGATAGCCTGCAGGCGCTCAACCCGGCGCTGGGGCCGGCGGTCTGGGACGGGCGCAAGTTCATTCCGCGCGGGCACGCGCTGGCACTGCCGGCGGGCCTGACCGATTGGTCGCGGGCAGTCGCCGGTCTGCCAGGATCACGGCTCTACCAGGGCCAGCGTCCCGACCTGGCCCACGCGGTTGCCGCTGGGGAGACCCTGTCGGGGATAGCGGCGCGCTACGGGGTGGGGCTCAAGACCCTCATGGCCCGCAACGACATCAACGATGCCCATTTGATTCGGGCCGGGCAGCGTCTGCTGCTGCCGTCGGCGGGGGTCATGCCGGCCGCGGTTGGCGGGCGTCACTACGAGGTGCGCCCGGGCGACACGTTGGGCGCGATTGCGTTGCGCCATGGTGTTGACCGGCAGCGGCTGGCGCGTCTTAATCAACTCGACGACCCCGACCGGCTGCGGGTGGGCCAGCGTCTGCTGCTGGCCGAGGCCCCCCGGGCGGCGGTTGTCGACATCGACGCTCAGCCCTGATAGTAGTACGGATCGAGGCAGCAGGGGATCAGCCCGTATCATGCTCGAGGCCATCAAGCAGTTCTACGAAGCCCGTATCAGTCCTGGCGCCGACAGCGCCGATGCCGATTCGTCGCATCGCCTGCAGCTCGCCACCGCCGCGCTCCTGATCGAAATGGCGCAGGCCGACAACCAGCGCCACAGCATCGAGTTCCAGGCGATACACGATGGCATCATGGATGTCTTCGACCTCACGCCCGAGGAAACCGCCGAGGTTATCGACCTGGCCGATCAGGAGGCGCATGAGGCAACTGACCATTTCGAGTTCACGCACCTGATCAATGCGCAGTTCGACTACGCCCTGAAGTGCCGGCTGGTTGAGTTGCTCTGGCGGGTGTGTCTGGCGGATTCCGAGATGGATCGCTATGAGGAGCAGCTTGCGCGCAAGATTGCCGAGCTGTTGCATGTGGAGCACCGTGATTTCATAGCGGCCAAGCTGCGCATCCAGCGCGAGTACAGCGCAAGCGGTCATCTCGACGACTACGCCGACTACGAGTAATGGCGGTTTTCAGGGCACGACAGGTGGCCTGCATCCGCGACGCCGTTGCGGCGGGTCGGCGCGCCGTGCGTGACGCGGGGGCCGCCGATCCGCGAGTCTTTGCCCGTGCCTTTGTCGAGGCGGGTGGGCCGCAGGTGCCGGGCGACCCGTCGGCCGCGGCCTCGGCGGCGCTTGGCGAGCGCCTCCTCGCGGCCCTGTCCGGCACCACGCCGGCGCCCGACGACGACCCCGATCTGGCGCGCGAAATGGCGCGCGCCATGGCCGAGGCCGAATGGGCGCTCAGCCTCGATGATGACCGGATCGTCGGCTTCCTTCTGGACCTGCCGGATGCGGCACTCGACAACCCCACCGTCGAGGCACTGGCGCATCAGAGCCAGGGACTGGGTCCGGGTGTCTTTCGCAAGGCGGATATCCTCGTGCTACAGCCCGAGTGCGACGGCGCCCGCTTCCTCCCGGTGAGTGATCACGACATCGAGTGCTGATTGCACAGCCACGGTTGACTTGCGTGATGCTTTCAGTAGGCTAGAGCCCTCAGCACAATATATAGTGTCTTCTGGGCAAAAGGCCAAAACATATTGTGTATCACCGATCAAGATCTGCGTGGCGCAAGGAGACTCTCATGACCACCGCGACCCGACTGCGTGCGCTGCCGAGCGCCGTCACTGAAATCCCGATTCAAGACGCATCGGCCGACATCTGGGACAAAAAATACCGGCTCAAAACCAAGGATGGCGAGGTTATCGACGAGACCGTCGACGACAGCTACAAACGGGTTGCACGCGCGCTTGCCGAGGTCGAGGCCGAGCCGAAGCGCGAGTACTGGTACGAGCAGTTTCTCTGGGCCCTGCGCCGCGGCGCCATTCCCGCTGGCCGCATCACCTCCAACGCCGGTGCCTGGGAGCACAAGCCGGCCACCTCCACGATCAACTGCACGGTCTCGTCCACCGTCGGTGATTCCATGGACGACATCCTCGACAAGGTGCACGAGGCCGGGCTTACGCTGAAGGCCGGCTGCGGTATCGGTTACGAATTTTCGACCCTGCGGCCCAAGGGCGCCTATGTATCAGGGGCCGGTGCCTACACCTCGGGGCCGCTGTCGTTCATGGATATCTACGACAAGATGTGCTTCACCGTATCCTCCGCGGGTGGCCGGCGCGGCGCGCAGATGGCCACCTTTGACGTGGGTCATCCCGATGTCATGGACTTCATCCGGGCCAAGCGCGAGGACGGCCGCCTGCGCCAGTTCAACCTGTCGCTGCTGATTACCGATGGCTTCATGCAGGCGGTCGAAAGCGGCGATGACTGGCCGCTTGCCTTCCCCATGAAGGCCGATGAGGCCGAGACGGACGAGGTTGACGTCAACGACCCGCAGCAGGTGCTCTGGCGCGAGTGGCCCAACCGCAAGAGCGGCTACCTGACGCGCGAG
>CAJXMI010000056.1 GCA_913056145.1 uncultured Spiribacter sp. | reverse complement strand
CGGCGAGACCGGCATTGCGGCCTTTGATGCCTGGGTGCATGAGCTCGGCGCCACCGGGTATCTGCACAACCATGCCCGCATGTGGTTTGCGAGCATCTGGGCGTTCACGCTTGAACTCCCCTGGGCCATCGGGGCGGATTTGTTCCTGCGCCAGCTGCTGGATGGTGACCCCGCCTCCAACACCCTGTCCTGGCGCTGGGTGGCCGGCCTGCATACACCGGGCAAGGCCTATATTGCCCGCAGCTCCAATATCAACAAATACACCAATGGCCGCTTTAACCCCGGCTATCAACTCAACACCTCGGCGCAGGCACCCGAGGCCGAAGAGCGCCCACCCCTTGCACCCAGCCCTGAGGCCGTCGACTGGACGCTTACTGCGCGCACGGGGCTGCTGATTACCGAGGAGGATCTGCAACCGGAGGGGGTGTTTGCGAGCCCGCAGTGGCCGCTCGCCATTGCCGTGCAGACAACCGCCTGGCGCAGCGATGGCACGGTGGCCCCCGCCGTGGCGGCATTTGCCCGCACCGGGCTTGCCGATGCACTCGGCCGGACCAGCGCCACCGTCAAGCATGGACCGCTTGATCTGGCCGAGCCGAGCGCCGCCGAGGCCGTGCGCGACGCCGCCCTGGCCGCTGGCGTGGATACACTCCTGACGCCCTGGGTACCCACGGGCCCGGGCAGCGATGCCATGGCCGTTCTCGACCCGGTACTGAGCGCCGCCGGCATCATCCGCCATGCGGTCCCGCGGGCCTGGGACGTTGCCCTGTGGCCGGCTGCCACCCATGGCTTTTTCCGCTTCTGGAAGGCCGCGCAGCCGCTCATCGCCGAGCGTCAGGCTGCCCGGTCGGAGTGATCCACCCGGAAGCCAAGGATCTGGCGGGCCTCGTGATAGCGCCTTAACAGATCGGCCTGATCACGCCCGCCAAGGAACAGCTCGGCAAGCTCGTAGCTGTAACTGTCCTGGAAGGGCAAGGCCGAGAGATCCTGCCCGGGGTGTACCGACACCCGCAGCCGTGCCTCGGGAAAGCGCTCCTGGAGCCGCGCAATGTCATCGACATCGGGAACGCGGGTAACCCGCCCGGGCTCAAAGACCCGCAGCATGAACTTGGCCGCCATTGCCGACTCGCCCTGGCGATGAGGAAAGGCCGGGTCCTCACCCAGCCCCAGATTGACCATAACCTGAAAATGCGACGCACCGTCCACCTGATAAAACAGCGGTGAGTGCGACTTGGAGCAGCGCGCATTCACTTCCAGCAAGGCGAGCGTGTCACTGCCGCGATGCCAGAAGAACTCCATGTTGAACGGGGCATTGTCGTAGCCGGTGTGTGTCATCACGCGGCTGGCCGCATCCCGCATGCGCCATTGCACCCGGCGTGGCAACCGGGATGGATACTGATAGCGCTGGAAGCTCGAGCGGTGACGGCCCTCGCGAACCGAGTCCACCACCCCGTATACCCGCACATCGCCGTTGCGCACATAGCCCTCCAGCGTGCATTGCTGGCCGGCGCTGATAATGCCCTCGGCAATGCAGTGATAGCCGCCAATCGCCGCCACCGACTCGGGTAGATCCGCCTTGTCGAGAATGGCATTGAACGGGTCACCGAACAGATGGATGCCACGGCGGATGCGCTCAATGGCATGGCGAAACTCGCGGGGGTTGTGGATCTTGAAGCCCAGATACGACGAATGGGCCTTGATCGGCTTGAGCCAGAACGGGAAATCGACGGCCAGATCAGCGCCCGGGTCATCGGCAAACGGATCCACCCAGTCGAACGGGGGGATAAGCTCGGGCACCGTGGCCTGCTGCTCAAGCCGGGCCCAGTACTTGTGCTCGAGCTTGAGCACAGGCTCGAGGCCGGCCCCGGGCAACTGGCGGCGCTCGCGGATGATCGGCACAAGAGTGCTGGTGGGGAAATCCCAGTACGTGCATACCGCATCCACCGATCCCGGGAAGTCATCGAGGATGCGCTCGGTTTTGGCGAGCATGCGATCCACCGGGAAGACCTCGGGATGGATCGCCTCGTCATGCTCAAGCAGCTGGTGAAAGTTCAGCTGCCCGGCACCCGCAATGCTCGCCAGCTCCTGCCGGTGGAAGTTGTCCAGGCCATAAATGAAGACATTGCGGGATCCATCCAACATCGCCTCCCCGGCCCGGCCATGCGCACGGGCTCGTTATTGTCCGGAGCGTGACAGTGCCGAGAGCGTCGGCACCCCTGTACCCGATCCGTCAACAGCGCCAATGGGAAGTTCCTCGTCCCCATCATTAAGTACGTTGGCACGGCCCACAATCAGCGGATCGACATTGCCAATGCGCGGAATGTCCTTGCCGTTATAGGGCAGATGGTGCAACACGTAGCGCATGGCGTTGAGCCGCGCGCGCTTTTTGCAGTCCGACTTGATGACAATCCAGGGCGCATCGGAGGTGTCGGTGTGGAAGAACATCGACTCCTTGGCCGCCGTGTAGTCCTCCCACTTATCGAGCGACTGCATGTCGATCGGGCTCAGCTTCCACTGCTTGAGCGGATGCGCCTCGCGCGCTTTGAAGCGCCGACGCTGCTCGTCCCGGCTGACCGAAAACCAGAACTTAATCAGTGTAATACCGGATCGAACAAGATTTCGCTCGAACTCCGGGGCCTGACGGATAAACTCGGCGTACTCATGGTCGTCACAAAAGCCCATGACCCGCTCGACGCCGGCCCGGTTGTACCAGGAGCGGTCGAACAGCACGATCTCGCCGGCGGTAGGCAGGTGCTGGACATAGCGCTGGAAATACCACTGGCCCTTTTCGATCTCGGTGGGCTTGTCAAGCGCCACCACCCGCGCACCACGCGGGTTGAGATGCTCCATGAAGCGCTTGATGGTGCCGCCCTTGCCGGCCGCGTCACGCCCCTCAAAGAGGATGACCACACGGCTGCCGGTCTCTTTGACCCAGCGCTGGAGCTTTAGCAGCTCACGCTGCAGGTCGTACTTGTGCTTTTCGTAGGTCTTGCGCTTGAGGCGGTATTTGTAGGGATAGCCGCCCTCGCGCCAGTTGTCGGCCAGATCCTCGTCGGACATCCGACTACCGGTCTTGCGGGCCACTTCCTCTTGCATGAGCGCCTTGCGCAGCATGACCAGATCATCGGGCGAGGCCTCTTCGACGATCGCCGAGATATCCTCGGCCAGACGCGACAGCGACTGCTGGGCCTTGCGGGCGCGCTTGCCTTTGCCCGACCGGGCCTCCCGTGCCGTGACGGCTGCGCCCTCGGCGATATCGCGCAGCGCATGCTCGGTGGTCTCCATGGCTCCCTCGCCGGCGCGACGGGCCTCGTACTCGCGGATGCCCGCATCACTGAGATCGGGCGGGACATCGCCCTCACTGATCGTGTGCCGACGATTGCTCTGCTGACTGCCCTTGCTGGCCATGCCATATCCTTCTTTCGGTCTACATCAGCTTTACCGTAACTGATGGTTCCGCATGGAAAGCTGATCTGGCGCAAGACAGCCTCAGAGGATCAGAGCAGGACGCGCTCCACGCCGCCATCACGGGCCCGCTCAACAAAACGCTGCGACCAATCGCTACCCAGCAACTGGCGGGCCATTTCGGTGACGATGTAATCCGCTTCGATGCCGGTGTCCTCGCGATAGCGCGAGAGCCCCTGCAGGCACGCCGGGCAGCTGGTGAGCATCTTCGCCGTACCCGCCTTGGCCACCGGCTGTCCGGTCAGCTCCTCAAGTCCCCGGTTGACCTCTTCTTCCTTGCGAAAGCGCACCTGGCTCGCGATATCGGGCCGCGCCACGGCAAACGTCCCCGCCTCACCACAGCAGCGATCATTGAGCGGGATTTCGCGGCCCAGCAATTCACTGGCCACGCCAGCGCCATCACGGGTCTTCATGGGGGTATGACAGGGCTCGTGGTACATATACTGCACTCCCTCGACGCCCTCGACCCGAAAGCCCTTCTCCAGCAGATATTCGTGAATATCCAGCAGGCGGCAGTCCGGAAAGATCTGCTGGAATTCGTACTTGAGCAATTGATCCATGCAGGTGCCGCAGGAGACCACCACCGTGCTGATATCAAGGTAATTGAGGGTATTGGCAAGCCGGTGGAACAGCACGCGGTTCTCGGTGGTAATTGCCTGGCCCTTGTCGATATCGCCCGATGAGGTCTGCGGATAACCGCAACACAGGTAGCCGGGCGGCAGCACGGTCCGCGCGCCTGCCTCGCAGAGCATGGCGATGGTGGCAAGGCCGATCTGGCTGAAAAGCCGCTCCGAGCCGCAGCCGGGGAAGTAGAACACCGCGTCGCTGTCATCACTGACCCGCTCGGGGTCGGCGATGATGGGCACGTAACGCGGGTCTTCGGCCCCCAGTAACTGGCGCATGGTCTGCCGCGGCACATCAGCGGGCATGGGCTTTTTCAGAAAATGCACCACTTGTGCCGGCACCCCGGAGAGATCGCGGGTAGGCCGGGGCCGGCGCTTTACGGCGCTGTCGGGCACGTGATCGCGTGTCCCGGCAAGTCCTGCCTGTCGGGCGACATAGTGGCCCAGGCGCTGGGCGCCATAGCCCCATTCGATCATGCCCCGACGCATGATCTTGATCCGGCGCGCATCCTTGATGTTCAGAAATGCCATCGAGGCCTTCGATGCCAGGCTCTCCCGCCGCTGGACGCGCTTTTTGAGCGCATGGCGCATTTTGATCGTGACCTCACCGTAGTCGATGTTGACCGGACAGGGCGTCACGCAGCGATGACAGATGGTGCAGTGATCGGCGATGTCGTTCATCTCGGCCCAATGCTGGAGCGACAGTCCGCGTCGCGTCTGCTCTTCGTACAGAAAAGCCTCGATGAGCAGATTGGTGCCCAGGATCTTGTCGCGCGGCGAGTAGCGCAGGTTGGCGCGCGGCACATGCGTGGTACACACCGGCTTGCACTTCCCGCAGCGCAGACAGTCCTTGATGTCCTCGTTGAGCTCGCCGAGCTCGCTTTGCTCCAGAATGAGCGCCTCTTGCTGCACCAGCCGCAGCGAGGGCGTGTAGGCGCGCTCCAGCCCGCCGGCATCGGTGAGCTTGCCACGGTTGAAATGCCCCTCGGGGTCAACCGTCTGCTTGTAGGTACGAAAGCGCTCGATTTGCTCGGGGTCGAGCCAGGCAAACTTGGTCAGCCCAATCCCGTGCTCGCCCGAAATCACCCCGCCAAGGCGCTTTGCGAGCTGCATGACCTCATCAACTATGCCCTCGGCCTCGCGCATCATCGCGTAGTCATTGGAGTGCACGGGGATGTTGGTATGTACGTTGCCATCGCCGGCATGCATGTGCAGCGCCACAAAGAGCCGGCGCTGACGCTGCTCGGCGTGTATGGCATCGAGGCGCTCGCGCACTGGCGCGAGGTCGCGGCCGTCGTAGATCTCGCGCAGCTTGCGGGCCACCTCCTCGCGCCAGGAAATGCGCAGATCACGCCGCAGCAAAAGATTAAGCAACGTGTCGCCCGGCTGCAGGGCCGCCCGCGCGGACTCATCCAGGCAGTCCGGCCACGCCGTCGCGGCCTCATCCAGGCTGTCCAGGATGCCTCGCCAACGCGTCTCGACCGCATCCAGATGGGCAATGGCCGCCGCGCGCTTGCGCTCCAGGATGCTGCCGCCCTCGTCACTCGCGCCGATGTCCTCGCGGGCGCGATAACCCGGGCGCTCGCGCAACTCGGGCATGGGCCCGGCAAGATGCGCACGCACGGCGGTGAGTATCTCGAGCTTGTTGGTCAGGCTGCGCACGATATTGATGCGCTCCACGCCCTCGCTGTAGTCCGCCAGCCGGGCAATGGGAATGACCACATCTTCGTTGATCTTGAACGCGTTGGTGTGTGCGGCAATGGCGGCAGTCCGCGAGCGGTCGGCCCAGAACGTAGCCCGCGCCTCCGGCGAGGCGGCAATAAACCCATCCGCATCACGCGGCTCGACGCGGGCCACCATGGCTTCGGCCGCCGCCTGACAGGCTGCCTCGTCATCGCTTGCCAGATCGGCGAGCAGCAGCATGCGCGGCTTTTGCCCGCGATCACCCTTGGGCGAGTAATCCACGGCCTTTACGTAGCGCTCGTCGAGATGCTCAAGGCCCGCCAGGCGCACCGCCGGGTTGGCGGCCACGTCATCGATCACCTCGACAATGGCCGGCACCGCGGTGTGCAGATCCTGGCCGTGGAACTCCATGCACACGGTGCGCATGTAGCGCGGCATGTCGTGCAGCACGAACCGCGCCGAGGTAATCAGGCCGTCGCAGCCTTCCTTTTGCACCCCCGGCAGCCCACCCAGAAACTTGTCGGTAACATCCTTGCCCAGCCCTTCCTTGCGCAGACTCGCGCCGGGAAATGCCAGGGTCTTCGGCTCATCCAGCATGTGCTGGGCGTCGGCCGCATAGCGCGTTACCCGAAACTGCACCGTGTCCTGATCATGAATCTTGCCAAGGTTGTGCCCGAGGCGCTCAACCTCCAGCCACTCACCCTGTGGCGTCACCATGCGATAGCTCGCCAGGTTATCGAGCGTGGTGCCCCAGAGGACGGCCTTCTTGCCGCCGGCGTTCATTGCCACGTTGCCACCGATGGTGCTGGCATCGCGCGAGGTGGGGTCGACCGCAAACACATGCCCCGCCCGATCAGCCGCATCCTCAACACGCCGCGTGACCACGCCGGCCTCGGCGCGGATCACCGGCACCTCCTGGGCCACGCCCGGGAGGCTGACCCGTTCCACCGCGCCCAGTCCCTCGAGCTTTTCGGTATTGATGACCGCGCAGTGCTCATCAAGCGGGATGGCTCCGCCGGTGTAGCCGGTCCCACCGCCGCGGGGGATAAGGGTGAGACCAAGATCCACGGCGGTGGCCACCAGCGGCGCCACCTCGGCCTCGGTATCCGGCGTAAGCACCACGAATGGCACAGCCACCCGCCAGTCGGTGGCATCGGTCTGATGCGCAGCCCGTGTCAGCCCGTCAAAGCAGACATTGTGCGCAGCGGTATGCGCGCCAAAGGCCTTTTCGGCTCGCGTACGGCGCGCCGCCGTGTCCGGAAACCAGGCCTCGAAGTCGTCCACGGCGGCCCGGCACTCGGCCGCCAGCGCGAAGGCCTCGAGGTTGCCGTCGGCCCGCGCCTCGATCTGCGTGAGACGATGGCGCATGGCCTCGATCAGCGCCTGTCGGCGCTGGGCATTGGCCAGCAGATCCTCCTGGATATAGGGGTTGCGCCGCACCACCCAGAGATCGCCCAGCACCTCGAAGAGCATGCGCGCCGAGATCCCGGTACGACGCTGTCCCCGCAGCGTCTCCAGTTTGTCCCATGCCCCCTCACCGAGATAGCGCAGAATGATTTCACGATCGGAATAGGAGGTGTAGTTGTAGGGGATCTCGCGAATACGCTGAGGGGTGGCGCTCGCCATGCGGGGCTCCGGAAAACAATGTAGACATCTGATGGTACGCCCTTCTTCCCGGCGCTGCGTGGCATTGTCTTGCGCCGGATCAACTCCCACCCCCGATGTGCCGACTGTTTTCGCGGCCCCGACTGTGAAAAAATAGGCCGGCTTTTTGCCGGAACAGCCTAAAAAGAGAGAACATCATGAGCACACTCCAGGTCCCTGCCGACGGCGCGCCCATCACCCTTGAGAACGGCGTTCTCAACGTGCCCGACAACCCGATCATCACCTACATCGAGGGCGATGGCATCGGAGTGGACATCACGCCGGTGATGCAGCGCGTGGTCGACGCCGCGGTCGACAAGGCCTACGGCGGTCAGCGCAAGATCCACTGGATGGAGGTGCTCGCGGGCGAGAAGGCCAACAACGAAGTGGGCGCATGGCTCCCCGAGGAGACCATCGAGGCCATTCGCAAGTACCTCATCTCGATCAAGGGCCCGATGACCACGCCCGTGGGCGGTGGTATCCGTTCGCTCAACGTGGCCCTGCGCCAGGTGCTCGACCTGTATGTCTGCCTGCGCCCCGTGCGTTGGTTCAATGGCGTTCCCTCACCGGTAAAGAACCCCGGCCAGGTCGACATGGCCATCTTTCGGGAGAACACCGAGGACATCTACGCCGGCATCGAGTTCGAGGCCGGTTCGGACGAGAATCAGACCTTCAAGGAGCTGCTGGCCCAGCACTTCCCGTCGGCCTACGCCAACATCCGCTTCCCCGAGGAATGCGGCTTCGGCATCAAGCCGATCTCGCGCGAGGGCACCGAGCGACTGGTGCGCGCCGCCATTCGCTACGCCATCGATAACAAGCGTGAGTCGGTCACCATTGTCCACAAGGGCAACATCATGAAATTCACCGAGGGTGCCTTCCGGACCTGGGCCTACGAGCTGGCCGAGCGCGAGTTTGGCGCCGAGACCTACACCTGGGCCGAGTGGGAGCGCACCGTGGCCGAAAAGGGCCAGGAGGCCGCCAATGCCGAGCAGGATGCGGCCGTCGCCGCCGGCCGGGTGCTGATCAAGGACTCGATCGCCGACATCACGCTCCAGCAGGTCCTCACCCGCCCCACCGACTTCGAAGTCATCGCCACCATGAACCTGAACGGCGACTATCTCTCCGATGCGCTGGCCGCCCAGGTCGGCGGCATCGGTATTGCTCCCGGCGGCAACATCAACGAGCAGACCGGTCATGCCGTCTTTGAGGCAACCCATGGCACGGCGCCCAAGTACGCCGGCAAAGACATGGTCAACCCGGGCTCCCTGGTCCTCTCGGCGGAGATGATGCTGCGCCATCTCGGCTGGTTCGAGGCGGCGGACCTGGTCCTCGAGGGCATGGACGCGGCCATCGCCAGCAAGCATGTCACCTATGACTTTGCCCGCCTCATGGACGGCGCCACCAAGGTAAGCTGCTCGCAGTTCGGCGAGGCCATGGTCAAGCGCATGACGAGCTGATGCCAAGTGAGCGCCGGGGCGTGACCGGGACCAACGATCTCCAGACGCAACCGCGGCCCGTCGTGGCGGCCGCGGCCCGGCGCATCCATGAGGGCTTCGAGCGCTATAACCAGCAGTTCCGACGTATCACCGGTCGGGCGCGTCGGCGCTTCGAGCAGCGCGACTGGAAAGGCCAGATGGCCGACATCGCCGCGCGGATCGAGCTCTATGAGCACTGGGTCGGGCGGACGGTGAACGGGCTGCGGGATGATCTTGGCGAGCACCTGACCGACCACGACCTCTGGCCTGCCATCCGCGAATATTACGGACGGCGCATTGGCGCCATGCCCGACGCCGGGTTCATGAAGACCTTCTTCAACTCGACCACCCGGCGCGTGTTCGGCACCCGCGGCGTCGATGCCTCGGTGGAGTTCGTTCAGCCCCCGCCCGAAGAGGGCATCGAGTCACTCACGATGCGCCGCTATCCGGCCTGGGATGACCTTGAGGGAAGCTGCCGGCAAATCCTTCAGGACTTTCGCTTCCGGCGCGTCTATGCCGATGCCGAAGGCGATGCCCGTCTGATGGCCGAGGCCATCCGTGGCGCAATCGGCGCCAACGCCGACGCGCTTTGCCTGCGCTTTGAGTTTATCGACACGCATTTCTTTCAGGGCACCCGGGCCTACCTCGTGGGCCGTTTGCGCCTTTCCGATACCACGCGGCCCATCGTGGTTGCATTGCGTAACGCCGATGACGGCATCCGGGTTGATGCGGTGCTGCTCTCCGCCGAGCAGATTGGTGTGGTGTTTTCGTACACCCGCTCGTATTACTTTGCCGATCCGACATCGGTGGTTGCCGCGGTGCAGTTTCTGCACGATATCCTGCCGCGCAAACCGATTGACGAGCTCTACACCGTGCTGGGTCGGCTGCGTCAGGGCAAAACCGAGCGCTACCGCTCGCTTATCCGTCATCTGGAGGACACCGACGACGACATCGTCCATGCGGCCGGCGAGCCCGGGCTGGTGATGATTGTGTTCACCCTCCCCTCGTTCAATCTGGTCTTCAAGATCATGCGCGATGTCTTCCGACCACCCAAGACCACTACGCATGACGATGTCCATCAGAGCTACCGCCTGGTCTCCCGTCATGACCACGCCGGCCGGCTCATCGACACCCAGCATTTCCGCAACCTCGAGCTGCCCCGCGCACGCTTTTCCGAGGCCCTGCAGGAGGAGCTGATGCGCGAAGCCGGCCATACGGTCAGCACGGATGGTGATCAGCTGGTGTTCGAGCATGCCTATGTCGAGCGTCGGGTGCGGCCGCTCAACCTCTATGTGCGCGAGGTGGACCCGGACGAGGCCGAGCGCGTCATCCTGGATTATGGCCGCTGTCTCAAGGATCTGGCCGAGACCAACATCTTTGCTGGCGACCTGCTGCTCAAGAATTTCGGCGTAACCAGCTCCGGGCGCGTGGTCTTTTACGACTACGACGAGGTCATGCTGGTCACCGACTGCAATTTCTACGAGTTGCCCGAGCCCGATGATGACTACCCGCTCATGGATCACCAGACGCATCGCTTTGTCGGGCCCAGTGATATTTTCCCCGAGGAGTTCATTCGCTTTCTAGCGATGCCGGCGTTCCTGCGCCAGACCTTCATGGAGGCCCACGGCGACCTGCTCACCGCCGATTACTGGCGCGACGTCAAACGCCGTCGCCAGGACGGCGAAGTCGCAGAAATCGTGCCGTATGTGCGTCAGAGTGTGGCCGCGCAGCACATCAACCCCTAACCCCGGGTGGGATTGATTCGGCCCTTACGGGCCTCACCCTCCGGGCGCCACGCTTCGCGCGGCGTCCCAATCGCCTCCGGCGATTGGTCGAACCCCTCTTTGTTGCTTCGTGGGTTCGAACCCCACGGCTATCATCAGACACAAAAAAGGGGCCAGCGGCCCCTTTTCTGTGTCTGGCGGAGAGGGTGGGATTGATTCGGCCCTTACGGGCCTCACCCTCCGGGCGCCACGCTCCGCGCGGCGTCCCAATCGCCTCCGGCGATTGGTCGAACCCCTCTTTGTTGCTTCGTGGGTTCGAACCCCACGGCTAT
>CAJXMI010000055.1 GCA_913056145.1 uncultured Spiribacter sp. | reverse complement strand
CTTCCGTACCGGACCCACGACGTCGAGAGCCCCGTCCACCTCCACGCGGAGCCGCCAGGGCGTATCGTCTGCATAGATCGCATCATACGCCGCGCGCTCCGTCGCCACAAGCCGTAGGGTCACCACCTGCGGCCGAATAGGGGGCAGCTCGTCGGAGTCGCTGCGGGCCCCTTCGCGCTGGAGGACGCGCAGGTGCGCTACGCGGACCTGGAAAGCTACCGCGAGGCGCCCGAGACCCTGCCGCTGCTGCCCGTCGAGGCCGGGCTGGCCGGGCTGCCCGGGCCGCCCAGCTCGGCGCGAGCCGGGTACAGCGCGCGGCTCAGCAGCGCATCCAGCGCCTGGGCCAGGCGCAACACACGTTGATCCAAAAGGCTATGGGCAATCACGCAGGGAATGGCCAGCGCAAGCCCGGCCGCCGTTGTAACCAATGCGGCCCAGATGCCGCCCGACAGTGCGGCCGGGTCCACCGGCCCGCGGGCGGCCTCCAGCGCCTGAAACGCATCAATCATGCCCAGCACCGTCCCGAAAAGACCGATCAGCGGTGCAAGCTGCCCGATCATCTCCAGACTGCGCAGACCGTAGCGCAACGCATCAAGCGTCTCCGCGCCCGCACGCTCAAACGCCTCACGCACGGCGGTTGGATCGGCCACGGGGTCGCCGGCGGCAAGGCCTGTGGCAAGGGCGACCGAGAACGGATCGGTTGCCGGCGGCAGGCGCCGGGCCGTGGTTTGGCTGGCCGTGTCATCCGCCGTGTGCAGCGCAGCCAGTGCGTTGCTCACCGCCGCTGATGGCTGCAAGCGAATGCCGCGCCACTGCCACAGCTTGAGCAGGACAATCGCGGTGGCCACGATCGACAGGAGCAACAGCACCGCGATCACCGGCGCACCGGGCCCAAGTGCATTCCAGTTATTTACAAACGGCATGAATTACACCGACGATAGTCCAGAAAGGCATGAAGGTTCCTTATGAAACTCAACCAACTGCGCTACATCGTCGAAGTGAATCGCCGCGGGCTCAATGTCTCGGCGGCCGCCGAGGCGCTTTTTACCTCGCAGCCCGGCGTCAGCAAACAGATCCGGCTGCTCGAGGAGGAGCTTGGCGTCGAGATCTTCGAGCGTAGCGGCAAACACTTTACGCAGCTCACGCCCGCGGGCAAGGAAATCATGGCCGTCGCCGAACGGATTCTTGGCGAGACCCGCACTATCAGCGGCATCGCCGCCGAGTATGGCAATGACCAGGCCGGCAGCCTCGACATTGCCACCACGCATACCCAGGCCCGACATGCGCTGCCCGAGGCGGTCAGTCGCTTTCGCCGCGACTTCCCGCAGGTAAGCCTGCACTTCCATCAGGGCACCCCGATGCAGATCGCCGAGATGGCAACGAGCGGCGACGTCGATTTTGCCATTGCCACCGAGGCGCTGGAGCTCTACGACGAACTGGCCATACTCCCCTGCTACCGCTGGAATCGCAGCATCATCGTCCCCGATGGCCACCCCCTCTGCAACCAGACACCCGTGACACTCGAAGCGATTGCCGCCCATCCACTGGTGACCTATGTGTTTGGATTTACGGGCCGCTCCCGACTTGACGAGGCCTTCGCAAAACGCGGGCTCAACCCCGATGTGGTGTTTACCGCAACCGACTCCGAGGTGATCAAGACCTATGTCCAGCTGGGCCTTGGCGTTGGCATCATGGCCAGCATGGCGTTTGACCCCGCGCGTGATCAGGGGCTGGTTGCCCTTGATGCGAGCCACCTGTTCGAGCCCAGCATCACCAGCATTGCCTTTCGCCGTGGCGCGTATCTGCGGGGCTACATGCTGGCCTTCATCGAGACGTTCGCGGGGCATCTGACGCCCGATGTCGTCCAACAGGGCCTGCAGGCCCGCACGCCGGATCAGCGCGCAGCCCTGTTCCGTGCTCTTGAACCGATGCTGGATGAGGCCGGTCCACGGATGTGATGAATATGGACCCCGAACTGCTCGAAATCCGTCGCCACCTGAGTCAGTACCCGCCATTCGACGCCCTGTCGGATGCGCATCTCGACGCCATCGTCGAGCAACTCGAAGTGGCCTATCACCGTGCCGGCAGCCAGATCCTGGCCGCGGGCTCCCCCATCACGGCGCTGCACTACATTCGCAGCGGCGCCGTCGAGATCTACCGGCGCAGTGGTGATTTGTATGACCGGCTTGGCGAGGGCGGCACATTCGGCCACTACGGACTGCTGCGCGGCCGACGCATCCACTACCCGGCCGTTGCACTCGAGGACACCCTGCTCTATTTGATTCCGGCCGAGCTGTTCGACCAGCTTTGCGAGGAGGACAACGACTTTGCCGATTTCATGGAGCTGGGCCGGTCGCGCCCCGAGAATGTCACCGCGGCGGGCGAGCGCAGTGGTCATCTGATGACCACGCGGGTGCGCCGCCTGGTCACCCGTCCACCCCTGATTGCCGAAGCCCCCGAGACGGCCCGCTCCGTGGCGGCGCGCCTTGCCGACGAGCCGCTCGCGGCGGTGCTGGTGGTCGAGGCGCAGGGCGATGACCCGCGCTATACCTATGCCGATTCCAGCGGAGCGCTCTGGCAGGTTCGCGGCATCCTCACCGATGCCGACTTCCGCCACCGCATCGTGGCCCAGGGACGCTCGGTGGATACGCCGGTCGGCGACATCGTCTCTGACCCTCTCATTGCGGTGCAGTCGGACGAAACCGTCCAGGAGGCGCTGCTCGCGATGCTGCGCCATAACGTCCACCATCTGGCCATCGTGCATCGGCGCCGGCCCATGGGGCTGATTCGCATGGAGGATGTGGTCCGCTTCGAGACCCAAAGCAGTCTCTATCTAATCGACAGCATCTTCAGCCAGGACACGGTGGCGGGCCTTGCCTCGCTCCTCCCCGAAATCCGTGCCTCGGCGGTCCGCATGATTCGGAACGGCGCCGACTCGCGAACCATCGGAACCGCCCTGTCGGCCATCGGCCGCAGCGTTGCCCGCCGTCTGTTGGAAATTGCCGAAACCGAGCTGGGCCCGCCCCCGGTGCCCTATGCCTTTATGGCGATGGGCTCGATGGCACGCGACGAGCAGACGCTGGTAACCGACCAGGACAATGCCCTGGTGCTGGATAACGCCTTCGACCCGGTCCGCCATGATGCCTACTTTCTGGCATTGGCCGAGCGTGTGAGCGATGGCCTGGACACCTGCGGCTATGCCCACTGCAAGGGCGGGATCATGGCGACCAACGCCCAGTGGCGGCAGCCGCTTGCCGTCTGGGAGCGCTACTTTCGCAGCTGGATCGAGGCACCGACGCCCGAGCGCCTGCTGCACTCCAACATCTTCTTTGATCTCGACAACGTCCATGGCGAGGAACGTCTGGTCGAGACACTGCAGGATCTTGTGGCCACCGAAGCGGGCCGGAGCAAGGCCTTTCTGGCGGCCATGGCGCGCAATGCCCTCAACCGCACACCGCCCATCGGCTTCTTTCGCGACTTCGTGATGGAAAAAGATGGCCGCCACAACAACTCGATTAACGTAAAACGCCGGGGCACGGCGCCGCTCACCGACCTTATTCGCATTCATGCGCTAGCCTGCGGGTCGCGGGCACAGAATTCGTTTGAGCGGCTGAATGACATTGCCGAGACCCAACTCCTTGGCCCGGGCGTGCCAGAGAAACTGCGCTTTGCGCTTGAGACCCTGAGCCTGACCCGTCTGGAACATCAGGCCCTCGATATCGAGCAGGAACGTGCGCCCGACAACAACATCGAACCCGAAAACGTGCCCGACAAGGAGCGCACCGAGCTGAAAGAGGCCTTTCGGGCCCTCAGTCATGCGCAGAAGTTTCTGCGCTTTCGCTATCCCATGCCGACCGTCCGCGGCACCCGCTCAGGCCGCGAATGAGGCGGGCCGATCGCAACGGCGCCTGGCCGGCCTGGATGCGCGAGCAGGCCGGCCGGACCGCAGATCCGGCCCTGGCCGGCTTTTATGCCGCCTTCAACCTGACCCCGTCACAGGCCATCAGCGATACGCCCCTGGTTGCCCTCGACCTCGAGACGAGCGGTCTGGACCCGCGGCGCAACGCCATCCTGAGTATCGGCATCCTGCCCTTCACCCTTGATCGCATCCGGCTTGCCGATCGCCGCTATTGGCTGCTGCGCCCGCCGGCGGGGTTTTCGGGTCATAGCGTTGCCTATCACCACATCACCCATGCCGAAATCGAGCAGGCGCCGGACTTTGCCACGGTCCTGCCCGAGCTGCTGGAGGCCCTGGCGGGCCGGCTGCCCGTGGTCCACTACCACCCCATCGAGCGCGAATTTCTGGCCCGCGCCGTGCGCCAGCGGCTGGGCGAGGACTGGCGATTCCCGCTGATTGACACCATGGTGCTTGAATCGCAGCAGGTGCGGCATGGGCTGAAAAGCCGCATGCGGGCATTGCTTGGCCGGCCACCGGCATCGATTCGACTGGCTGATAGCCGCGCCCGCTACGGCCTGCCGGCCTATGAGGGCCACCAGGCCGTGCTGGATGCGCTCGCCACCGCCGAGCTGCTGCAGGCGCAAATCCAGCACCATCACAGCCGCTCGAGCGGGATTGGCGAGCTCTGGCTGTAGCGGCCTACGCGCCCCGTGGCTCGTCCATCAGGCCCTTGATGATGGAGTAGCAGGCCACCAGCAGGACCAGGGTGAACGGGAAGCCCGCCGACACCGCCATGGCCTGCAGGGCCGACAGCCCGCCACCGAGCAGCAGGGCGATCGCAATGGCGCCCTCGATGATGGCCCAGAACATACGCTGCGGCTTGGGCGCATCGACCTTGCCGCCGGCCGTGATGGCATCGATCACCAGCGACCCGGAGTCGGATGAGGTCACGAAGAACACAATCACCAGGAAGATCGCGATCACCGAGGTAATCAGCCCCAGCGGCAGATTGGCCAGCATCTCGAAGAGCTGGAGGTCGCCACTGGCGGCCGCAACACTGTCAAGCCCCTGGTTGACCACCTGATCAATGGCCGTGCCGCCGAGCGCCGTCATCCACAGGACCGAAATAAGCGTGGGGATCACGAGCACGGCGATCAGGAACTCGCGCACCGTCCGGCCACGGCTGACCCGCGCGATGAACATGCCCACAAACGGTGACCAGGAGATCCACCAGGCCCAGTAAAACGCGGTCCAGCCCTGCGAGAAGTTGGCATCGTCACGGCCGAAGGGGTTGGAGAGCGCCGGCAGGTGGGTGAAATACGAGAGCAGGTATTCAAAAAACCCGGTGGCAATCAGCAGCGTTGGCCCCACCAGGATCACAAACACCAGCAGAAGGGCGGCCAGGGCCATATTGATCTGCGAGAGCCGCTGCACGCCCTTGTCAACGCCCAGCATCACCGACCCCAGCGCCACAATGGTGATGCCAATGATGAGGAGCACCATGGTGACTTCGTTGCCGGGTACACCGAATAGATGCGACAGGCCTGCCGTGGCCTGCTGCGCTCCAAGGCCGAGCGAGGTTGCAAGGCCGAACAGCGTGGCGAACACCGCCAGGATGTCGATGGCATGGCCGGGCCAGCCCCAAACGCGCTCCCCGAGAATGGGGTAGAAGACCGAGCGCATGGTCAGCGGCAGGCCCTTGTTGAACGAAAAAAGCGCCAATGACAGGGCGACCACGGCATAGATGGCCCAGGGGTGCAGCCCCCAGTGAAAGATGGTGGCCGCCATGCCCAGCGAGATGGCCGCATCCTGATCGCCGGCGGCCGCGCCGAGCGGCGCCCAATCGGTGCGCACTCCTCCATCCATACTGGTGCCGCCCACCGCGGTGCCGAAGTGGCTAAGCGGCTCGGAGACGCCAAAATACATGAGCCCGATGCCCATGCCCGCGGCAAACAACATGGCGAACCAGCCGGCATAACTGAAATCGGGTGTGGCGTGCTGGCCGCCCAGGCGCACCTTGCCGAGCGGGGTAAAGATCAGCCCGACCGACACCAGCACAAAGACGTTGGCGCCTGCCAGGAAGAACCACGACAGGTTGCTGGTGAGCCAGACGCGCAGGCTCTCAAAGAGCGGGCCCACCTGGTTCTGAAGGGCAAGGGTGGTGATCACGAACAAAAGAATGACAAGCGCCGATATGGTGAAGACCTTGCCGTGCAGATCCACATCCACGCCGAATTTGTTGGCGGTGACGTTGTCCTGGCCGATGACGTAGTCGGTATCGATCAGGTTGGCCGGCCCCTCCGGCGCCGGGACCCCGACCCCTTCGGTAGCTTCTGTACTGTTGTTATTGCTCATGCTGAGTACTCCCTGTTGTCACGGGCTGCCGCCGGCTGTTCACGCGGGGCGCACCAGAAAGACGGACACATCGGTGTGGGCGGCAATCTTGCCGCCATGGGCCGGCACCACCGCATCGAGATGCTTGGGCAAATGGGTGGCCATTACCACCAGATCCGCATCCACCGCATGGATGGCGTCGAGGATATGGTCATCCAGATCGACAACCGGGTCGGGGGACGAGACACACTTCGCCGTGGCGGGCTGGCCGTGGATGCGGCCCTGCTCCTCGGCAAAGGCCTTGAGCTTGGCCTCGTACTCCTCGGGGCTGCGGGCGACGGTACCGGGGGTTGTGGCGGTCACCCCGAGGTAACACACGGCGGCGCCGTAGTGGCGGGCCAGATCGGCGGTGGTGGACAGCGAGCGCTGCAATGCCTCGATGTGGGCAAGATCCACCGGAACCAGAATCTTTGTGAACATGCCATTGCTCCTTGCGTGGTACGTACTACCGGGCAGTCGGAGCGTGATGCAGATTCAACATCAATAAACGGCGGCGTGCGTTGGAGGCCGCTACCCCTGGCGTGTGAGACGCAGCGCGCTCCCATTGCCCAGTGTTTTTTGGTATCGCTTCTCCACCCTGAGGAAGCGGGGAGCCCCCGTCAACTGCTGATTACTGAAAGCGTGTGCGCCCGGCAAAGGCATGCGAGAGCGTGCCGCTGTCCACGTACTCGAGATCACCGCCCAGGGGCACACCATGGGCGATGCGCGAGACGCTGATACCGCTGGCGCGCGCCATCTCGGCCACGTATTGCGCGGTGGCCTCTCCCTCCACCGTCGGGTTGGTGGCCAGAATGATCTCGCGAACCGCGCCTGCCCGGAACCGTGCCTCGAGCGCATCCAGGCCCAGCTCGGCCGGGCCGATGCCGTCAAGCGGCGAGAGCCGTCCTTTCAGCACGAAATACCGCCCTCGGTAATCGGTGGCATCCTCCAGCGCCTGAATATCGGCCGGGTTTTCGACAATACACAGCACTCCGGCATCGCGGCGCTCACTGGCACAAAGCTCGCAGAGGGCTGTTTCACTGAGCGTGCGGCAGCGTTCGCATTCGCCCACCCCGGCCGCAGCGGCATCGAGCGCGGCAGCGAGGCGTCGCGCCCCGCTGCGATCATGCTGCAGCAGCGCATAGGTCATGCGCTGGGCCGAGCGCGGGCCCACCCCCGGCAGGCAGCGCAGGGCGTCCATGAGCTCGCGTACCAGCGGGGAATGTGCCACGGGCTAGAAGGGCAGCTTCATGCCGGCCGGCAGGTTCATGCCCTCGGTAAGGCCCGACATGCGCTCCTGCGTGACCTGTTCGAGCTTTTGGACGGCATCGTTGCAGGCCGCCGCCACCAGGTCCTCGACCATCTCGCGATCGTCGTACACGCTCTCGTCGATGGTGACACGGCGCACCTCATGCCGGCCGGTCATGACCACGCTTACCATGCCGCCGCCGGCCTGCCCGGTGACTTCCATCTCCGCCAGCTCGGCCTGCGCCTTCTGCATCTCTTCCTGCATGCGCTGGGCCTGCTTCATCATATTGCCGAGTCCGCCTTTCATGCTGCGCTCCTAATCCGTTGGCCTGATGGATTCGTTGATTACTTCGGCATCGAACGTGTCGCGAAGTGCCGCGACATTCGGATCATTTTCGATAGCGGCCCGGGCCGCTGCCTGGCGATCGGCCTCGGCGCGCTCGGCAACCGCGGCCGGCGTATCGCTCCCGGTCTTGCCCACCTGAATCTGCAGCTGCAACGCCGCGCCGAAATGCTGCGACAGGGCATCGGCAAGCCGTGCCTCGGCCCCTTCGCTTAGCAGGTGGCGATGGCCGTCATCAATCGAGAGCACCACCCGATCGTTGCTGCGCGACTGCCATTCGCAGTGCGCGGCAAGCGCCCGCGCCACGCCGGTCAGCGGTAGCTGCTCGACCAGCGCATGCCAGTCGACCGGCGTATCCGCCGCGGGTGGCTGCGGGGCAGACGTTGGCGCCGACTCCGATGCGGGCGGGGCCGGCGCAGGCGCGGGCGGCTGGGGCGCCGGCGCCGATTCCGGCGCGGGCGGCTGGGGCGCGGGCGGCTGGGGCGCGGGCGGCGTGGCCGACGCGGCAGGCGTCGGCGCCTGTTCCGGCGCGGGCGCCGTGTCGGGCTGGAAGGCGAGCATGCGCAGCAGCGTCATCTCAAAGCCGGTGCGCGGATCGGGGGCAAGCGGCAGATCACGCCGGCCGCGCACTGCAATGTCGTAGAAAAGCTGCAGCCCAGGGCCGTCAAAGCGTTCCACCAGGGCAGCGAGCCGCTGCTCATGCAGGCTCTCCTGGGCAAAGACGTCCGTCACCGTCTGCGCGAGGGTGAGCTGGTGCAGGACGGCCAGCAGCTCGGCAAGGGCCTCGTCAAAATCCGGCGACGTCTCGGCAAGACGCTCGATGGCACTCACCAGTTCGGCACCGTCACCGGCGGCCAGGCACTCCAGCACTTCACACAGGTGCTCCTGCGGCAGGGTCCCCAGCATGTCGCGCACATCGCCATCGCGCAGCGCCCCCCCACCAAAGGCAAGCGCCTGATCGGTAAGGCTGAGGGCATCGCGCAGACTGCCCTCGGCCGCCGCGGCAAGGCGCTGCAGGGCGGCCGGCTCGGCCTGCACGCCCTCAGCCTCGGCGATCCGCTCAAGATGGCCGGCGATCATGCCGGGCAACAGCGGCTTCAGGTTGAACTGCAGGCAGCGGGAAAGCACCGTCACCGGCAGGCGCTGGGGATCGGTGGTAGCCAGCAGAAACTTGACATGCTCGGGGGGTTCTTCAAGCGTTTTAAGCAACGCGTTGAAGCTGTGCGTCGAGAGCATGTGCACTTCGTCGATCAGATAGATCTTGAAGCGGCCCCGGGTGGGGGCATACTGGACGTTGTCGAGCAGGTCGCGCGTGTCTTCGACCCTGGTGCGGGAGGCGGCATCGACCTCGATCAAGTCAACAAAGCGCCCGGCATCAATTTCGCTGCACGCGCTGCATTCCCCGCAGGGCACATCCGTGACACCATTTGCCTCGCAGTTGAGGCATTTGGCCAGGATGCGGGCCACGGTGGTCTTGCCAACGCCGCGCGTACCGGTAAACAGATAGGCATGATGCAGGCGGCCATTGGCCAGGCCATTGCCGAGCGCGCGCAGCACGTGTTGCTGGCCGACCATTTCCGCGAAGTTACGCGGCCGCCATTTGCGGGCGAGCACCTGATACGTCATGGGACAGAGTATAGCACCGGGCCGGACTGCCAACGGATGATAAGGGCGGGGCGCCAGCCACACCCCGGCGCCCGAATCCACCGCTACCGCTGCTCCCTTCCGGGCCTGACGGGGTTTGCGGTTTATCGTCGCGGGGGGACCAGCGCCACCGCAGGACAGATGCTAGCAGCAAAGGGCCGGGCACAACAGCATCATGGGGCATTTCATGCAACGCATCGCCGGGGTTTTCTGGACATTTCTGCGCCTGGGCCTGATCGCCTTCGGGGGGCCAGTGGCGCACATGGGCTACTACCGGCGCTGGTTTGTCGAGGATCGCGCCTGGCTGAGCGATGCCGCCTACGCCCAATTGGTGGCGCTCTGCCACATGCTCCCCGGGCCGTCGAGCAGCCAGACAGGGTTTGCCATTGGTATCCACCGCGCGGGGCTTGCCGGTGGGGTGGCTGCCTGGCTGGGGTTCACACTGCCCTCGGCACTGATCATGATCGCTATTGGGATTGGCGTTACCCGGCTGGGCGATTTTGCGTTTGCCGGATGGCTCCAGGGGCTCAAGCTGGCCGCGATTGCCATCGTGGCCAACGCCCTGTACGGCATGGCCCGTCAGCTCTGCCCCGACAGGGCGCGTGCGGCGATTGCCGCCGGAGCCGCCCTGGGGGCCACCCTGCTACCGGGCGTTACCGGTCAGATCGGCATGATTGCGGCCGGCGGCGTGATCGCGCTGATCGCCTTTCGGCCGACCACAGGAGTGACCAGCGAGTTGAGCGTGCCGTTGACACGCATGCACGGCGCCATTGCGCTGGCCTTGTTTGCCGGTGGCATGCTCGCCATCGGCCTGCCCTGGGGCGGCGCTGATCCCTTGTGGGGCGTTCTCTATCGCAGCGGCGCGCTGGTGTTTGGGGGCGGTCATGTGGTGCTGCCGTTGCTCGAGGCCGGGCTCGTGGCACCGGGGCTGATGGATGGCGAGCATTTTCTGGCCGGTTACGGAGCGGCACAGGCCGTACCCGGGCCGATCTTTACCTTTGGCGGATACCTTGGGGCGCAGCTGGTTCCCGACCAGGCCCTCGCGGCGGGCCTGCTGGCCATTGTGGTGATTTTTGCCCCCGGACTGCTTTTAGTCGCGGGACTGTTGCCCTTCTGGAAGGCCTTGAGTGGCTATTCGCGGGTGCAGCAGGCGCTGCTCGGCATTAACGCCGCGGTAGTCGGTCTGCTGGCTGCCGTGCTCTGGGATCCACTGCTGACCGTGGGGATCAGCAATGCGGCGGATCTGGTCATTGCCACAACCGCCCTGGCCGCCATTACCGCGCCCCTGGCCTCGAAAATGGCGGTAAAAACCATGCATCCGCTCAGTGCCGCCACGGTCGAGGCGGCCATGACGCTCGTAGCCGTGATGCTGATCGCTGCCCTGATGTCGCGGACCCAGGTCACGATTCCGTCGTTCGGTGACATGCGCTGGGCGCTGCTGGC
>CAJXMI010000054.1 GCA_913056145.1 uncultured Spiribacter sp. | reverse complement strand
CGACCCCAAGTGCTTTTTGATGGACGAGCCTCTCGGTGCGCTCGATGCCGAGTTCCGCGAATACATGGCCGAGGAGCTGCGCAGCCTGCATGACCGCATGGGTGCGACGACCGTCTATGTCACCCACGACCAGCTTGAAGCCATGCAGATGGGCGACAAGATCGTGGTCATGAACCACGGCGTGGTTGAGCAGTTCGGCCGGCCCCAGGATATCTACGACAAGCCGGCGACACTGTTCGTGGCCGAGTTCATCGGCTCGCCCCCGATGAACTTCCTCAAGTTCGCCGGCCATGTCGAGGCCGGTGCCGAGCGGGTGATGCTGCACCACCAAGCGCTGCCGATCCCGGCCCAACACGAATCATTCGATGGCGACATGGTCTATGGCGTGCGCCCGGAGCACATCGCTTTTTCCGACGCCTCGGACTACCGCGGCGAGATCCTCGCCACCGAATATCTGGGCACCACCCAGATCATCACACTGCAGACGGCCGATGGCGAGCTGAAGGCACGGGTGCCGGCCAGCCAGCGTGTGAGCCCCGGCGAGCAGGTCGGCCTTGCCTTCAACGGTGCCACCGTAACGCTCTTCGACAGCCAGTCCGGCCGCGCCATCCGCTCGGTGCTCAATGAGGGAGTGCTATCCCATGGCTGATGTCTCGATCCACCAGATTGCCAAGGCGTTTGGCAGCACGCAGGCGGTCGCGGATGTGAGCCTGCATATTGATGATGGCGCTTTCGTGGTCCTGCTCGGGCCCACCGGCGCCGGCAAGACGACCATTCTCCGCCTGATCGCCGGACTCGAGCACCCCGATGCCGGTGATGTCCGCATCAATGACCAATCGGTGGTGGGGCAGACCCCGGCCCAGCGCGATGTGGCCATGGTTTTCCAGCAGTACTCGCTTTATCCACACATGAGTGTGCGTGACAACCTTGCGTTCCCGCTACGCTCGCCAATCCTGAAAACGCCCGAGGCCGAGATCGAGCGAAAGATCCGGGAGGTCGCCGAGGTCCTGTCGATCGCGCACAAGCTCGACAACAAGGCAACAGCGCTCTCGGGTGGAGAGATGCAGCGCGTCTCGATCGGCCGGGCCCTGGTGCGTGACCCGTCGATCTATCTGATGGACGAGCCGCTCAGCTCGCTGGACGCCAAACTCCGCGCCGATCTGCGTATCGAGTTAAAGCGTATCCACGCCAGTCTTGGCGCCACCCTGCTGTATGTCACGCATGACCAGATCGAGGCGATGACCATGGCAACCCAGGTTGGCGTTCTTGACGAGGGCCGTCTGGTGCAATTTGGTACGCCGCGCGAGATTTACGAAAACCCGGTCAGCCTGTACGTCGCCGGGCGGCTTGGCTCACCGCGCATCAACGCCCTGCCTGCAAGCCTGTTTGCCGGCGCGCCCGCCAACGCCGCAACGATCGGCCTGCGGCCCGAGCATATCCAGCATGGTGAGGGCAAACCGGCCGAAGTCGTCCGTGTGGAGCCGCTTGGCGACCAGACCCGACTGCATCTTCGCCTGGAAGGGCATGACATTGTCACGCTCACCGATCCCCATACCGACCTGGAGGCAGGCAAAACGCTTGCCATCCAGCCCCGCAACCCACTGTATTTCGACGCCGCCGGCGATCGAATTGCCTGAGGAGACAAGGCCATGAAGCAGTTCATCAACGCAAAGGAAACCCTGGTAACGGAGGCGATCGACGGGACTTTGCGTACGGCGGGTGGTCGGCTCGCGCGGCTGGATGGCTACCCCCACATCAAAGTTGTGGTGCGCACCGACTGGGATCGATCCAAAGTCGCAGTGATCTCGGGGGGTGGATCGGGCCATGAGCCAAGCCATGCCGGCTTTGTAGGCCAAGGGATGCTGACCGCTGCGGTCTGCGGCGAGGTCTTTGCCTCTCCCTCGGTTGACGCCGTGCTGGCGGGGATTCTTGCAGTGACGGGCAAAGCCGGCTGTCTGCTCGTGGTCAAAAACTACACCGGCGACCGGCTCAACTTCGGCCTCGCGGCCGAGCGCGCCCGGGCTCAGGGGCTCAAGGTCAGCATGGTCATCGTCGATGACGATATTGCCCTGCCCGATCTGCCGCAGCCCCGCGGCGTCGCCGGCACGCTTTTTGTGCACAAGATCGCCGGTGCGCTCGCCGAGCAGGGCGCCGATCTCGACAGGGTCACCGAGGCGGCGCAGCGCGTGATCGCGGGCGCCCGCTCGATTGGCATGTCACTCGATACCTGCACCATACCCGGCTCACCCAAAGAGGACCGCATCCCGCAGGGCAAGGCCGAGCTGGGCCTTGGCATCCATGGCGAGCCCGGCGTCGAGCAGGTCGGGTTCACCTCGGCGCGCGAGGCCATGCGGATGGTCGTGGAGCGGCTGGCACCCAACATGGGGCCTGGCCCGCATGTCGCATTGCTCAACAACCTGGGCAGCACCACGCCGCTCGAGATGTCGGTCCTTGCCGAAGAGCTCTGCCAGTCGCGGATTGGTGATCAGATACGGACGCTGATTGGCCCTGCGCCCATGATGACCTCGCTTGACATGCGCGGCTTCTCGGTCTCGCTGCTACCCCTGACGAAGGCCGACGAGAGCGCCCTCGCGGCACCGGTAGCACCTTGGGCGTGGCCCGGGTACTCGACAGTCGGCGATATCGTCATTGAGCCGCTGCCGGATGGGCTTACGCCCATTCAGGCCATTCCTTCGGAAAATGCGGCAACACGGGCGCTTCTCGAGCGCTGTTGCAACATTCTGATCAACGCCGAGGGTGATCTGAACGCACTCGACGCCAAATCAGGCGATGGCGATACTGGCAGTACCCTTGCCACCGCCGCGCGGGCGCTCATCCAGGCGATGGACAAGCTCCCGCTTGCCGATCAAACCCAGCTCTACCGGGCGATAGGCCTCGAGCTCAGTCAGACCATGGGTGGCTCTTCTGGCGTGCTGCTGGCGATATTCTTCGCCGCGGCGGGCGATGCCTCGGCATCCGGCAAGGGACCGATTGGTGCCCTGGGCGCCGGGCTTGAGCGCATCCAGCAGGTAGGCGGCGCCCAGCCGGGTGACCGTACAATGATCGATGCACTCGCCCCGGCGCTGGATGTCCTGCCGCAGGGCCTGGAGCTAGCTGCCGCCGCGGCCCGTAAGGGCGCCGATCAGACCGCGACCATTACGCGGGCAAAGGCAGGCCGGGCCAGCTATCTCGCCGAGGAAAATCTTGCGGGGCATAACGACCCCGGCGCCGAAGCCGTGGCAAGACTGTTCGAACAGCTCGCGGGATAGCCGCCCGGGTCAGTCCGACAAGGGACACCCGAAAACGTCGGGCGGCAGGCACAGGCATTGCAGCCGCTGCGCCCGCTCGCTAGGCTTCGCAGCGTTATGCGTCTTCTACTCATCCGCCATGCCCAGACCACGGCCAACCATGAGGGCCGATGGCAGGGGCACGCCGACTACCCGCTAAGCGCAACAGGCCGGCAGCAGGCCAGCAGTCTGGCGAATGCGCTGCGCGATGAATTCATGAAAGACGCCATCACGCCCACAACGCTCTACAGCTCGCCCCTGGGCCGGGCGCAGGCCACCGCTGCCAGCGTAAGCACGGCGTTCTCATTGCCCATCAAAACCCTGACGGATCTGAGCGAGTACCACGTGGGCATTTTCTCGGCACGGACCTGGGCTGAACTGGAAGCCGAACACCCCGAAGCGGCTCAGCGCTTTGCGGCGCAGCGGGACTGGAATACCGTCCCCGAGGCAGAAACCGTCCAGTCACGCGCCAAGCGCGCCACGACGGTCATCGAGCATATCCTCGGCAGCCATTCCGAGGGGGACACGGTGCTTTGTGTGACACACGGCGGTTTTTTGCAGTACTTGCTGGCAGCGGTCCTGGGCACCCGGCGGGTGTGGGGCGTACGGCCCGAAAACACCGCCATTTTCGAATTCGACTTGACGCCCGAGGCGCACGCCGAGACTACCGACTCTTCCGAAGGGCTCAGCACCTATCGCTGCCGGATCCTGCGCTTTAACGACACGGGCCATTTGCATGGACTGACCCGGCAAGGCGACCCCCAGGCCGATTAAGATCAGCCTCCAGGGCTACCCTCACCGCCCTGCGAGTCAGATGCCGGCTTCCAATGCGCCCCGAACTCATCGATTGGGACTTTGAGATAGCGAATGCCGTTGGCCTCGGGCGGCGGAAAATGGCCGGCGCGGATATTAACCTGCACCGCAGGAAGGATAAGCGTTGGCATGGGCAGCGTGGCGTCGCGTGCCTCACGCAGGGCCACAAATGCCGACTCGCTCGCGTCATCGCCAACGTGGATGTTGTGCGCGCGCTCGGCACCAATCGTGGTCTGGTTGGTGGGGCCCCGCTCATCGGTGCCGTAGTCATGCAGGACAAAAACGCGCTGGCTGTCAGGCAGCTCGGCAAAGAGCCGATGAATGGAGCGGTACAGGTCGGTTGCCGAGCCGGCCGGAAAATCGCAGCGGGCCGTCCCGGCATCGGGCAGGAAGAGCGTGTCGCCGACAAAGACCGCATCGCCAATCACGTAGCTGATGTGGTCGCTGGTATGCCCCGGGGTGTGCATGACCCGCGCCGGAATATCGCCAATGGCGAACGTCTCGCCATCCGCAAAGAGCCGGTCGAACTGACTGCCATCAGTCGGTAAGTCACTCAGGTTGAACAGCCAGGCAAAGCGCTCCTGTACCTCCGTAATCCGTCGGCCGATCGCCACCGGGGCCTCAAAGCGCGCCTTGAGCCAGGGAATGGCCATGATGTGATCGGCATGCGCATGGGTCTCGAGCAGCCAGTCGACCGTGAGTCCCTCCGCCTCGACAATGTCCATTAGCTGCTGCGCGGTGCGCGTCTCGCTGCGACCTGAAGCGGGATCAAAGTCGAGCACCGGGTCGATGATGGCGGCCCGGCGGGTTGCCGGGTCCCAGACAACGTACGAAAAGGTATGACTGGGCGGATGGAAGACGTGGCGCACTTCCGGTTTCACGTGTAGGGGCTCCGGCTTGCTGAATCTCGCCTACACTCTAAGAGCATTGGCGGTGAGCGCCAAGGACGGACGTGACGCCAAGCTTGCCGCCGCGATCCACGAGCAGCCCCGTGCCCAGCAGCGCCTCCAAGGGCGTCTCAAGCCGAGTGCGGGCGTTGTTGGTCAGGCGGATAAAACCAATGGCGTGAATGCCCTCGTTCATGGCTGCTTCCCGTTCACCGCAGTCGGCGTCGAGCACCGCCCGAAAGAGCGCCAGCATGAGCTCCTCGTCACTGACGTATTCAAGCTGCCGGGTCTTGTCGGGTGCCTCGCGCCAGTCCCGATACGCCGGCTTGAGGTGTTGCGTGGGGCGGGCGACAAAGCCCTGGTGCCAATCGATCGGCACCCCGGTGCCGGGGATGTCGGCCATCATCGCCTCGAGCCGAGCCTCGATGCGCGCGCGAATCCGCGAGCCAAGCCGGCCCACCCCGGCGCCCTCCAATAGCCGGTCCGCCAGCACGTCAAAATGCACGGGCCCCTCGGCATCAACGACTCTGGCAATCGCAGCATCCAGAACGGCATCGGGAATGACATGAAAGTCGTCATGGCCGGCAAGCCCCAGCGACGCCGGATCTACGGACTCATAAGGCCGCAGCGGCAAAAGATCCGGCGTCCATTGGGTGGGCGTTGCCAGCCGATCCGGTTGCAGCGCCGCCGATACGGCATGGGGATCCGGCTGGCGCAGCAGCCGCTCATGCAGGGCCACTGCAGCGGCAAAGCTGCCCTGGGTGTGCCGACTCATCGCTCCCCCGCCAGCGTGAGTTCCACGTCCAGTGATTCGACCAGAATATCCAGCATGGCATCCTGCAGGATCGTGCGCTTACCAAGCGCCAGAACGGCATCATCGATCGCAAAAAGCGCTTCGGTGCGCAGATCGTCTTCGGTTCGTCCCGCAAAGGCCCTCGCAAGCTGGTGCAGTACGCCCAGCAGCGATGTCGGATCACTCACCGCATCGGGCCCGCTGTCACCGGCAGACGCTGGCGCAGTGTTGAGCCAGCCCCGCAACTGCTCACCAACGGCCTGCATATCGCCAGCCAGAGCCCCCGCAAATGGGGTGTTCGGGGCATCAGCCTCGACACTGGCCGGTGCAACCCGGGCTTCGCCCCGGCCCATGACAGCGCTCAGAAACACAAGGGCCGCAAACAGATCGGGCAGCGGCTCCTCAGCGGGCACCACGCCGTGCGCATCGAGCACGCGCTCGCCGGCTGGCGCCACATCCACCACCGTAAGCTCGATCCGCTCCCTTGCCTGACGCGCTTCCTGCCAGCGCCCCACGCCCCACTGAATGCCGCCTGCCAGCCCGCGGCCAAAAAGCGCCACGCCCTTGACCATCACCCGGGATAACACCGCCATGGCCATCAGAGCCAGATACACCCCGTTGGCCGCAGCCGCCTTGTGCCCGCGAAGCTGCACCCCCGCAAACTTTACTGACGAGCGCCCCGGACGGATCCAGTTAATGGTCCCCAGCCCGGTTTTGCTGGATACGCTCAGGCCGCTTTTGGAGAGGTTGAACTTGGCCGCATCCGAGCCATACCGCCCGCGCAACACGAAACGGCCGTTCTGCAGGGCCACCTGCGTGTTCTTTGCAAGCCGCGTCGACACCCGTACGCCGTGACTGGTATTGCCGGTGAGGTTAATACCGGCGGCCTTGACGTGCGCGCGCAAAGCAACGCCGCCGGTGCGGCTTGCGCGCAGATACCGACCGGTATGCTCGATGCGCTTCTGCCGGCCCGCACGATCCTTGTCGCCAAACTTCAGAAAGCCCATAGCTCGCGTTGACTCATTCGGGGCATTCGGCCTGATCCCTGAGCGCGCTTGACGTCATCAAAGAAGCCACCACACACTCAAAAACCAATTTGTTACCCAAGCGCATGTGAGACTCCAATGAACGACCTTGCTTTTCGTATGATCACCGGGGCCCCGGACCCGGTTGCCCCGTTCAGCCATGCCGTTGAGGCGGGCGACTGGGTGTTCCTGTCGGGACAGATTCCGCAGGATCCAGATGACGATGCCGCCCCACTGCCAACTGATATTGTCAGCCAGACCCGACAGACCATGGAAAACCTGCAGACGGTACTGGCGGGTCTCGACCTGGGGCTTTCCAATGTGGTGTCCGTGCGCGTCTTTCTGACCGACTTCTATCGCGATTACACGGCAATGAACGCGACCTATCAGGAGTATTTCCCGAGTGACCGGCGCCCGGTCCGAACCTGCATTGGCGTTACCGGGCTCGCCCGCGAGGCACTTGTCGAGATCGACGTCATCGCCCGCAGGTAACAGGCAAAAACCGCCGGTTATCGACCGGCGGTTTTTTTGCGGCCGTTGGCAATGCGCAACGGCTCACGGACCCGTGCCTCAAGCGCGCTCGATCAATGCCGCAATGCCCTGGCCGCCGCCAATGCACATGCTGATGACCGCATACCGCCCGCCGGCTCGCTGCAGTTCGGCAACGGCCTTGACGGTCAGGTTGGCGCCGGTTGCACCAATCGGATGGCCGAGCGAGACGCCACTGCCGTTCGGATTGACGCGGGCCGGGTCCAGCCCAAGGTCCTTCACCACCGCCAGTGCCTGCGCGGCAAACGCCTCGTTGATCTCCCAGACATCGATATCGTCGGCATTGATGCCGGTCTGGTCGAGCAGCTGCGAAATCGCCGGCACCGGGCCGATGCCCATGTACTTCGGGTCGACCGCGGCCAGGGACGAACCAACCAGATGCGCCAACGGCTTGATGCCGGAGCGCTCGGCTGCCGCCGCCGACATCATCGTGACTGCCGCCGCACCATCGTTAATGGAAGAGGCATTGCCGGCGGTGACGGTACCGCCCTCACGCTTGAACACCGGCCGCATCGCGCTCAGCCGCTCAGCGGTGACGTCGGCACGCGGCCCCTCATCGGTATCGAATACAACCTCGCCCTTGCGGCTCTTGATCGAAACCGGGACGATCTGATCGGCAAAACGACCCGCCTCGATCGCCGCCACGGCCCGCTTGTGCGACTCCAGCGCCAGCGCATCCTGCTCGTCGCGGGATACGCCCCACTTCTCGGCGACATTTTCGGCCGTGATCCCCATGTGACAACGATCGAACGGATCAGTGAGCGCGCCCACCATGGCATCCACGATGCTGCCATCGCCCATGCGCTGCCCCCAGCGCGCCGTCGGCAACCAGTAGGGTGCGCGTGACATGCACTCGGCACCGCCGCCCACCACGGCCTCGGCCTCACCCAGGCGGATATAGGACGCCGCCGTGACAATCGCCTGCAGGCCACTGCCGCAGAGCCGGTTCAGCGTCAGCGCGCAGGCGCTCTCCGGCAAGCCACCCTCGATTGCGGCAACGCGGCTTAAGTACATGTCCCGCGCTTCGGTGTGGATGACGTTACCAAAGACCACCTGGCTGATCTGGTCGGGCGCGACACCCGCGCGCTTGACCGACTCGCCCAACACCGTGGCCGCGAGCTGTGTCGGCGGCACATCCTTCAGCCCGCCACCGAAGACGCCAATGGGTGTCCGCGCCCCACCGACAATCACCACATCCTGCTGTCCTGTCATTCTCTCTCTCCTCTTTCCTTGATTTTATTCCGGGCCCATAGCGCCCATTGTTATCTTCAACCGTTCGCTGCCATGAGTCCATAGGCGCTGAACCACCCCCGGCAAGGCGCTATCAAGGCGACGACGACAGGCATGCTCTGCGTTTTGTGATTTTGGCGACCAGCGCCACCAGTTCACTGGTAAAACCATGCAAGGCATCGCGATAGCCCGTACGCCCCGAGGGTTGATTGGCATCGGAGGTCATAACCACCGTCATCGCAAGATCCGGGATTACATAGAGCATCTGCCCGCCATACCCCCAGCCGTAATAGCCCGGGTAGCCGGCGAAATCCCGTATGAACCAACCATAGCCATAGCCGTCGTTGGTCCACCGTGAGCGCCCACGGATCTGCCAGCTCTCGGCCACCCAGCCCTCGGGCAGCAGCCGCTGGCCATCGGCTGTCAGGCCATCGCGTCGATAAAGCTCGCCCAATGCCAGCAGCGCCGACGGGCGCATCGCGGCCTGGTTGCCGCCGAAGGCGATGCCCTGCGGGTCGGTCATCCAGTCGGTGACCTGCACACCGGCGGGCTCGAGCCAGCGGTTGGCCAAGGCGTAGCTCGCCACACCGGTTTTGCGCTGAAGGATGGCCGAGAGCAAATGGCTATTACCGGTGGAATAGCGCATTCGACCACCGGGCTCCCCTTCCATGGGACGCGCCAGGGCCGCCTCCACCCAGTTATCACTGGCTACCCAGGCGCCGTAGTACTGGCCAGAGGTCCGCGCGAGGCCGGCCTGCATCGACAGCAGATGGCCAATGGTGAGCCGCTCCAGCCCGGACTCTGCCGTTGCCGGCGCGGCACCCGGTAGCGCCGCAACCACCCGCTCTTCGACGTCGCTGATCACACCGCGCTCGATAGCGGCGCCGACCACGGCCGCGATCAGGGTCTTGGAGGCGGATTTCACATTGGTTGCAGCACTGGGCGATACGCCACGGAACCCCCGGGCGATGACCGGCTCACCGTCCACGGCAACATGCAGCGTTCGCAGGGTGTCGAATTGGTTGCCAGATTGGGCGACGGCCTGCAGGTCATCGATGGGAAGCGGGCAGTCCATAGCGCTTGCCATGCCGGCCGGCACCAGTACCAGGGCCATGGCAAGAGACAGGACCCTCAGGCGCCTCAGGTACGGCATGCCTGTCGGCGCAGGCGCCAGGCCGCCCAGCCGTTATAGGCCCGGTTGGCCAGCCCGAAAACACCCGGCAGGTTGAGCAGACCCGCCAGCATGCGAAAACCGCCGCCGGCCACGCGCCAGTAGGCCAGTGACGCGGGCAGCCCTACCCGCATCTGCTCGCCGTCGTACAGATGGATGCGCTCCATCATGTCGGTGAGCGTATAGCCCGGTGGTGGTTCAAAGGCGGGGGCGCTGATGTCCACGAGCTCCAGTTCCCGCTCAAGGCGAGCACGCAAATGCTCGATCTCGCGTCGGCACATTCCGCAACTGCCATCGTAGAAGAGTCGTTTGGTCGCCATGCCCTACATCGTCGCACGAATGCGGGAGCCCAGTCGCCCAGGCGGGCCCAGGGCATCGCCACGGTCTTTTTGACCAGGCGAAGCCCGAGCACCCCGGCATAGAAGTCGAGGTTGCGCTGCGGATCAGCAGCAACCGCGGTAATGTGATGGAGTCCGCTGACTAAGTTCATGCTAGGACCTTAACAAAACGCAAACATCGATTATTGATACAAATGGGAACCCATGACGGACATGACCCAATACCGATTCGAGGACCTCAAGTCTGCCTGCGATCCGGACTGGCAGGCCTACATCCAGCATGACTTCGTCGCGCAGCTGGCCGACGCCACGCTGCCCCGCGAGTCATTCGCGCATTACCTCAAGCAGGATTATCTCTTCCTGATCCACTTTGCCCGCGCGTTCGCGCTCGCCGCCTACAAAAGCCGCACACTCGCCGATCTGCGCCAGGCCCACGAGGGGCTGAAGGCCATCGTCGATCTCGAATTGGGGCTCCACGTCGACTACTGCCGTGATTGGGGGATCAGCGAGGCCGATCTCGAGGCGCTGCCCGAGGCCCGCGCCACGATGGCCTATACCCGCTATGTGCTGGACACCGGCCATCGCGGCGATCTGCTGGATCTGCATGTCGCCCTTGCTCCCTGTGTCATCGGCTACGGTGAGGTCGCCAACTGGATCAACCAGCGCCCCACCACCGTACGTGGCGCGGACAACCCCTACGACGCCTGGATCGCCATGTACGAGAGCAGCGAATTCCAGGGCGCCATGCAGGCCGAGCGGGCCTGGATTGATGCCCGGCTGGGTGAGGTCACCCCGGCGCGGTTCGAGGAACTGGTCACGGTCTTCCGCGATGCGACGCGGCTTGAGATCGACTTCTGGGCAATGGGCCTGGAACGCCGGGTCTAGCCCGCCATGCAACTCGTGCTCTCCGTGATCGTTCC
>CAJXMI010000053.1 GCA_913056145.1 uncultured Spiribacter sp. | reverse complement strand
CTTCCTCAACCTCGGTGTCGGCACCAGATTCGGGTGTAAGGTCCAGCGCGGTCTTGCCGGGCATCGCCTCTTGCATAAGATTGAACATCGCGCCACCGGGTGTCAGGTCGGCTTGTCCGTCATCCACGCTTAACGTGTTGGGAGTGTTCTGGATCAATGGCCAGACATGCGCGTTTTCGACGTCGTAGCGCATGAACTCCCGTGCCATGGCCAGAGTATGTAAACCCCTGCCAGCGGGTGTTTTCTCCAAAACGTCTTTCAACAGATCGGCAACGACATCGAAAAGGCTTGACGAAATCATTTTGCCGCTTTACGACAGTAAGAAGTCGCCCCCGCGCAAGTCTGCACGGCAAGCCCGGCGGACGATGCGCTAAAGCACGGCGAGCGTGCCCTGAGGAGGTTTGAATGGCTGGAGTATCGCTGCCGTATCGTTGCGTTTTTCTGCTGCTCCCGGGCTACTCCCAGTTGCCGTTTGCCGCCGCGATCGAGCCCCTGCGCCTTGCCAACAACCTCAGCGAATCCGCGCTCTATGACCTGACCGTGGCCTCGCTGGATGGCCAGTCCGTTGCGGCGAGCAACGGCACGCGCATTACGCCCGATTACGGGATCAGCAATGACCCACCCGTCGATCTGCTGGTCGTTTGCGGCGGTATTGATATTGAGACGGTCGAGAGCAGCGAGCTCAACAGCTGGCTGCGCAGTCTGGCCCGCCGGCATGTTGCACTTGGCGCCGTATGTACCGGCAGCTTCGTCCTGGCGCGGGCGGGGGTCATGGACGGGTATCGCTGTACCCTGCACTGGGAGCATATATCGGGCATTCGCGAGACAATGCGGTTTCCCAATACCGAGTTCACCTCGGAGCGGTTTGTCATGGACCGGGATCGGTTTACCGCATCCGGAGGCGCCGCGCCGCTCGACATGATGCTGCATCTCATCACCCGGCAGCACGGCATCGAGCTTGCTGAATCCGTCTCGGACGAGGCGGTTCATGAACGGATCCGGGAGGTGAGTGACCTTCAGCGTATCCCCCTGCGGGTTCGCCTGGGGACAAGCCAGCCAAAGCTGGTTGAAGTGGTGACGCTGATGGAGTCCAACATCAACGAGCCGTTGTCGCTGGATGAACTGGCTGCCTACGCCAATACCTCGCGCCGGCAGTTGGAGCGATTGTTCAGCCGCTATCTGGGCCGGACGCCAACGCGCTACTACCTCGAACTGCGCTTGACCCAGGCGCGGCAATTGCTGCTGCAAACGGATATGCCCATTACCGACGTGGCCATGGCCTGTGGCTTTGTCTCGCCACCGCATTTCACCAAGTGCTACCACGACCGTCATGGCCGCTCACCCAGCGCAGAGCGGCGGGCACGGCGCGAGCGACTGAGCCTGGCGGCCGCGGCGCTGCTCCCCGATCCGGTCTTGCCAGTCGTGGATCCGCCAGCCGCCGAAGAGGGTGGCGCCTAGCCTGTCTCCAAGCGTGCCACCGCGGCGTTGAACCAGCTCCAGAGGTATTCGGCCATGCTGCGCCGAACGTGTATCACGAGCCGGTCCAGCCCATCTGGAGTAATCAGGACCGAGGCCTGCGCAAGCCGTGTCTGCGCGCAGCCGCCCGCGGCCAGGCCCGGGTTGTGTGGATCCAACGGGCAGCCAGCGCTTACCAACCAGCGCGCGTGGGGGCCCTCCACACAAACCCGGGCGAGCCCGTCACCAACCGCGCATAGGCGGCACTCGCCGTGGAGCGCGGCAACCAGTTCCGCTTCCGGAATCGGCGCGTCTTCGGCCGGCAGGACGAGCCACTCATCCGGTCCCAGCCACAGGATGGTGCCGCGCCGACCGCTTTGTTGCGTGTTGGGGGTGATTGGCCGCGAGATGCCCAAGTGGTCATTGAGGGCGGCATCGATGGTGTGCCGGCCCGGGTCGCCGCGCAGATTGAACGCCTGCATTGTGGGCAGCGCAGACACCGTCACACCCGGCCCGGCCAGCGTGCACCCGTCCAGCGGGCCGCGTCGTTGGAGCGGACGGCGACTAACGGCTTCAGACATTCTGTCGGCTCCCCTCAAGGTCATACCGGGCCGGCGCGGTGACCGTGAGCGGGATCGGGCCCGTCTCAAGATCCCAGGCGTATAGCCTGTCGCCCTGCCGATCGCGGCCTCCGTTTACAAACCCTAGCGCAAACGCATAACCCAGTCGCGGCGCGTAATAGCTCGACGTGACCCAGCCCAGCATCGGCGTCTGTCCGGAATGGCCAACGGGATCGCCGCCCACAATTTGCGCACCCTCGGGGATCACCTGATTGGGGTCGTCAGGCAGTAGCCCGACCCACTGCGGACGATCCGGTCGCCGGAGTTCGCTCCGGGCGAGGGAGCGCCTGCCAATGCAATCCTTTCGGGCACTGACCATTGCCGCCATGCCAAGATCAAGGGGGCTGATCGACCCGTCGGTGTCCTGGCCGACGATAATGAAACCCTTTTCGGCGCGCATGACGTGCATTGCCTCGGTGCCGTAAGGGGTGACGCCGAAAGGCTCGCCGGCCTCAAAGACCGCCTCGAGCAGCGCAGCGCCGTAGTCCGCCGGCACGCTGATTTCAAACCCGAGCTCGCCGGTGAAACTCACCCGCTGCACCCGCGCCGGCGCCCCGGCGACGTTGCCGGTGCGAATACTCATGAAGCCGAAGGCGTCTGCATCCAGATCAATGTCGGTGCCCAGGCGGCGGATCAGGTCGCGGCTGTGAGGGCCCGCCAGCGACACGGTCGCCCATTGGTCCGTGACCGAAGTCAGGCTCACATCTAGATCGGGCCATTCCGTCTGCAGCCATTGCTCGAGCCAGGCCATGACCCGAGCGGCCCCGCCGGTACTGGTGGTCATGAGGTAATGCGTCTCGCCCAGCCGTGCGGTGACCCCGTCATCCAGCACCATGCCGTTTTCATCCAGCATCAGGCCGTAGCGGCAGCGGCCGATCGCCAGCTTCTGCCAGTTGTTGACGTACACTCGCTCGAGCAGAGTGACGGCGTCCGGGCCCTGGATGTCGATCTTGCCGAGTGTCGAGTAGTCAAGCACCCCCACCCCATCGCGCGTGGCAAGGCACTCGCGGGCGACGGCGGCGTCCATGTCTTCTCCGGCTCGGGGGTAATATCGGGCACGCTTCCACTGGCCGACGTCTTCAAACACCGCGCCGCGGGCCACATGCCAGGCATGCATGGGGGTCACCCGTACCGGGTCGAACAGCGCGCCGGTGTCACCGCCCACCAGGGCACCAAAGGTAACCGGCGACCAGGCCGGGCGATACGTAGTGGTGCCGATCTCGGCAGGATGGCTGGCAAGCAGTTCGCTGACGATGCCAAGCCCGAGAATGTTGCCAAGCTTGCCCTGATCGGTCCCGAAACCGAGGACGCTGTAGCGCTTGACATGCTCGATGGAGCGATAGCCCTCGCGCAGCGCGAGCTTCAGGTCGCTTGCCTTGACGTCATTTTGCAGATCGACGAAGGCCGGACCGGTGCCGGCGACCAGCCAGAGCGGCTCGAGTCGCGTCGGCCCGGGCTCGGCATTCTCCACCACGGGGGGTGTGATCTCGGCGCTGGCATGCCCCAGCGTCTGCGCGATCCGATCGGCTGCGGCGAGGGCATCGCGCATCGCGTCGCCCGTATCGAATGTGCCGGCCATGGCGCCAATCGCGCTCACGCCTGCCAGGTCATTGCCCGCCACAAACGATGCCAGTTCGTCATCCCAGCGCAGTTCGCCCCGGGCATGCGAGTAAAGGTGCACGGATGGGTTCCAGCCACCGGAGACGGCAAGCAGGTCACAGTCCAGCGTGTCATGGCCCCCGTCGGCGCGTCGAATGCGGGCTGAGCGAATGTGCAACCGCCCGCGGGTGTTGTCGACCTGCGCTCCCTGATGGATGTGGATGCCGGCCGCCCGGGCCTGCGCGGCGGCGGGAGAGGGCGTCGCCCGACTGTCGACAAGGGTAACTCGCGCGCCCGCATCGATCAGGCTATAGGCCGTGGCATAGGCTGAATCATTGTTGGTAAAGACAACCGCCGACCGGCCCGGCAGCACCGCATAGCGCTCGATGTACTCGCGCACGGCCGATGCCGTCATGACCCCCGGCCGGTCATTGTTGGCAAACGCGATCGGCCGTTCAATCGCGCCGCCCGCCAGGACCAGACGCTCACAGCGGATTTTCCAGAAGCGCTCGCGGATGGGCGATTCGCCATCGACGCCATCAAAGCGCTGGATGGCCCCCAGAAAATGCTGGTCGTAGTGGCCGAACACGCTGGTGGCCGCTAGCAGCTGCACATGCGCCATGGCCTCGAGCTCGGCAACCACGCCCGCGACCCACGACCGGGCGGGCTGGCCATCCAGGCTGGCGCGGCTTGCCCGCAGCGCGCCGCCAAATGCCGTGTCCTCGTTCGCAAGGACCACCGGGACGCCGCTCCGGCCCAGCGCCAGCGCAGCCGTCAGGCCGGCCACGCCGCCACCAACGACCAGGACGCTGCAGTGCAGGTAGCGTTTTTCGTAACGGTCTGGGTCGGGCCCGTCGGGCACTTTGCCCATGCCGGCGGCCGGGCGGATGACACGCTCATACCGCTCCCACCAGCCTGTCGGCCCCATGAAGGTCTTGTAGTAAAAGCCGGCGGGCATCAGCTTGGCCGCGCGGTCGAATACGGCCAGCACATCAAACCCGAGCCCGGGCCAGCCATTGACGGATTGCGCTGTCAGACCCGCTTGCAAAGGAACCTGCGTGGCGCGCTGATCCGCCAGTGAATGCGCTCCCATACCGATCTGCAAGAGCGCATTCGGCTCTTCCGGCCCCCGGCCGATGATCCCGCGGGGCCGATGCAGCTTGATGCTGCGATTGACCCGATGAATGCCGTTAGCGAGCAGGGCAGAGGCCAGGGTATCGCCGGCATAGCCCTGAAGGGCGCGGCCATTGAATGTGAACGACAGCGGCTGATCACGCTGGATCTCGCCGCCGGTGGGCAGACGCGCCTTCATGGTTGCTCCCGGTGCATCGGCCAGGTCACGCGGATCTCATAGGTCACGGTGTGCCGCTCGGCTTTGAACCAGCGCCGACAGCCATGGGCGTGGTTCCATTGCTCACAATGCCAGCCCTTCGGATTAGTGCGCATGAACAGGTAATCGGCCCACGCCGCATCGCTCAGCCCATCAGGGGCCGCCGGACGCGCAATGTCCGCCTCGCCGCCATAGCTGAATTCGGTTTCGTCTCTGGGCCCGCACCAGGGGCAGTGAATGGTCAACATGTCAGTGCGCCACGGCCGCGGCACCGTGCTCATCCACCAACGCTCCGCTGTGGAAGCGCTCGAGAGAGAAGGGTGCATTGATGTCATGGGGCTGGCCGGTTGCAAGGGTGTGGGCGAACACCCAGCCCGACCCCGGAGTGGCCTTGAACCCGCCGGTGCCCCAGCCCACGTTGAAAAACAGGCCATCGACGGGGGTGCGGCCAATAATGGGGCTCGCATCTGGCGCCGTATCCACAATCCCGCCCCAGTGCCGGAGCATTCGCAGCCGGCTGAAGATCGGATACAGCTCGATGAGCGCTGCCAGGAACTCCTCCAGGGTCCGGAAGCTGCCCCGGTTCCCATAACCGGTGTAGGCATCGATGCCTGCACCGATAACCAGCTCGCCCTTGTCCGACTGGCTTACGTACACGTGAACGGCGTTGGACATGACGACGGTGTCGAGGATCGGCTTTAGCGGCTCGGAGACCAGCGCCTGCAACGGATGACTCTCCAGCGGCAGGCGGAAACCGGCCATGTCGGCCAGCACACCGGCATGACCGGAGACCACCGCGCCTACCCGGTCGGCTTCGATCAGGCCACGGCTGGTTTCAACGCCGGTAACGCGCCCGCTGTCGCGGCGAATGCCCGTCACCTCGCAGTTCTCGATGATATCCACGCCCAGCGCATCAGCTGCGCGTGCATAGGCCCATGCCACCGCGTCATGCCGCGCAATCCCCGCCCGCGGCTGCCAGGATGCCCCCAGTACGGGGTAGCGCGCATCGGGCGAGGTATTGATGAATGGCACCAGACGCTTCACCCCTTGCGTGTCGAGCACCTCGCCATCGATCCCGTTGAGCCGATTGGCGTTGACGCGCCGGCGGATGTCGCGCATGTCCTGCAACGTATGGCCCAGGTTGAGCACTCCTCGCTGGCTGAACATCACGTTGTAGTTGAGGTCCTGCGACAAGCCTTCCCAGAGCTGGAGGGATTTTTCGTACAGCGCCGCCGAGGCATCCCAGAGGTAGTTGGAACGCACAATGGTGGTGTTGCGGCCCGTATTCCCACCACCAATCCAGCCTTTCTCAATGACGGCGACATCCGTGATGCCATGCACCCTGGCGAGGTAGTAAGCAGTGGCGAGCCCATGGCCGCCACCACCGATCACGATGACCTGGTAGCGACGCTTCGGCTCGGCCTCACGCCAGGCGGGCTGCCACCCGCGATGCCCATTGAGGGCCTGCCGGGCCAGCGACATAATCGAGTACTTCTGCATGGGTATAACGTGATGGGAGGGCGATGTGGAGGCTGTTGTCGCGGCGACCATCGATTAGGCGCTGACGACACCCCTGGCAGGGCGACGCCGCCGGATAAATCGCTGTCGCACGCAGTGCGTTATCCGCTTTCAAGCCCGCATACCCTGCAGGCTAATCCATTCTCGGAGCAGGTCGCATGGCAGTCGGTACCACCCCGGAAATCCGGCCGGAGCAACGCGCCGCCGCCCTTGCTGGCTCCCGGTACGAGTTGATTCCCATCCGGGGCATGCTCGATGAGGCCAAAAAACTGCCGGCGGGCGCGGCCATTGCCGTTACCTGCTCGCCGCGTCACGGCATCGAGCGCACGCTGGAAGGGGCGATTGCCCTGAAGGCGGCCGGGTTTCATGCCATCCCGCATATTGCCGCCCGTCTTCTGCGCAACCCGCAAGAGGTGGAGGCGGTGATGACCCGCATTCACCAGGCCGGGTTTGATGATGTCTATGTCATTGCCGGCGACATCGACACGCCCGCCGGCGAGTTCGCATCGGCCCTGCCGGTCCTCGAGATCATCAGCCGCATGGAAACCCGGCCCACGCACATCGGCATCCCCGGGTATCCCGAGGGGCATGCGCTGATTGGCGAGGCCGTGCTTGATGAGGCCATTACGGCAAAGATGGCGCATGCCGACTATGTGGTCACGCAAATGTGTTTTGACCCGGATCGCATCGGCGCCTGGCTTCGTCGCCATGCGGCACCGCAAACGGGCTTGACGGCCTGGATCGGCGTGCCGGGCGTCCTTGAAACCCGGCGCCTGTTATCGATCTCGCTAAAAATCGGGGTGGGCCAGTCGCTCAAGTCGTTGCGGCGCAACCAGGGCCTCACCGGTCAGCTTCTGCACGGCCACTACACCCCGGAGGCGCTCATCGACGCGCTGCTGCCGGTGGTTGCGGATCCAATGGTTCAGGTGAGCGGTTTCCATCTGAACACTTTCAACACGATTGGCCCGCTCCTTGACTGGCGGGCAACGTTTCTGGGGGCAGCCAAGACCCGCGGCTAAAAGAGCCCCTCGATTTCGCCGGTCTCATTGACGTCCATGGACGCGGCCGCCGGGTTGGCGCCCAGACCGGGCATCGTGCGGATGTCGCCGCACAGCGCATAGACAAATCCGGCCCCGGCCGACAGGCGAACCTCTCGCACTGGCATGCGCCAGCCCTGCGGTGCTCCGTGGAGTCCGGGGTCCGATGAGAGCGAGAGGTGCGTTTTTGCCACGCAGACCGGCAGGTGGCCAAAGCCCCGGGTGGTGAAGTGTGCGATCTGGCGCTGCGCGGGCGCGGACAGATCGATGCCGTCGGCGCCGTAGACGCGCCGAGCCAGGGTGTCGATCTTTTCGGCGAGCGGCATTTCACTGGGATAGAGCATTTCGAACGTGCTGGGCTCTTCCGCCGCCTCGACCACCGCTTGTGCCAGGGCGGCGGCGCCTTCTCCCCCGTCTCTCACATGCGTGCACACCTCGACGCGGGCGCCCATCTCTCTTGCCACCTCGGCAATCACCGCGTGTTCGCTGGCGTAATCGCCAGGAAAGGCATTGATAGCCACCACAACCGGCACACCATGCAAGCGGAGATTCTCGATTTGCTTGCGCAGGTTGGACGCGCCAGCCGCGACGTCGTCCGGGTTTTCGGTGAGCATGCTGTCGGGCAGCGGCTTGCCGGCCACCACGCGATGCTGCCCGGAATGCACCTTCAGGCCCCGTACCGTGGCCACCAGTACCGCAGCATCCGGCTGCATGCCCGACGTCCGGCACTTGATGTTGAAGAAACGCTCGGCACCCATGTCGGCGCCGAATCCGGCTTCGGTTACCAGGTAGTCGCTGCCGGGCAGCCCGATCTGGTCGGCAATGATGGACGAATTGCCGTGGGCGATGTTGCCGAAGGGCCCGGCATGAATCAGCACCGGTGTGTTCTCGATGGTCTGCATCAGATTGGGCTTGATGGCCTCCTTCAGCATAACGGTCATGGCACCTGCGCAGCCGATGTCCTCGGCCGTCACCGCCTCGCCACCCGGCGTCCAGCCCACGACGATACGCCCCAGCCGGCGGCGCAGATCCTCCAGCGAATCGGCCAGCGCCAGCACCGCCATCACCTCGGAAGCCGCGGTGATGTCAAACCCCGTCTCCCGCGGCAGACCATTGGCCTTGCCGCCCAGTCCGGTCACGACCTGGCGCAGCCCCCGGTCGTTGATATCCATGACGCGCCGCCAGGCCACCTGGTTGGGGTCAAGCCCAGTCGCATTACCATGGTAGAGATGGTTGTCCACCATGGCTGACAGCAGGTTGTGGGCCGCCGTGACGGCATGGATGTCACCGGTGAGATGCAGGTTGATGCGCTCCATGGGTACGACCTGGCTCCAGCCGCCCCCGGCCGCGCCACCCTTGATGCCAAAGGTCGGCCCCATGGAGGGCTGACGCAGGGCAACCGTGGCGGTTTTGCCTATATGGTGAAAACCTTGAGCAAGGCCCACGCTGGTGGTCGTCTTGCCTTCCCCGAGCGGGGTTGGGGTAACAGCGGAGACCACCACATAGCGACCCGGCGGGTTGGTGGCCCGATCCTCCAGTGCCTCCAGCGGTATCTTGCCAACATGGTGCCCATAGGGCTCGATCGTGCCGGGGTTCAACCCCAGCTGCTCGGCGATCTCGGCGATCGGCTTCAGCCGGGCCTGTCGGGCGATGTCCAGGTCGCTCCCCAGCGGGAGGGTCTTGGGGGCTATCGGCGAGATACTGGCCATGATCTTTATGCTCCTCGTGCGGAACCGTTAGGGTGCCAGCGAGTATGTGAACCCCGCTGGATCCCCGGTTTCCCGAAAACGCCACATTCCCCAGTCATTGCGACAAACCATTGACCTTGCAGTCATTTTTGGCGGTTTCTGGATGCGTGACGTCGCCTGAGGGCAAGTGCGGGAGCCGCCGGCATATCGCCCGGTTGAGCATTAATCCCCGTAACTGACGAGTTCGCTGGCCTCCACCAGGCCCAGCTCGAGCCCGATGGAATAGAAGCTGGTCACTGAAAACTCGCTGATGTCGCCGGCGGTATGGGCCACAGTGATGCCGCCGCACAGATGGCGGGATGCCGCCTTGGTGACTTCCTGGAGCAGGGCGAAGTCGCGGAACCAGTGCTTGAGCGGTGGTTTGCCCATTCTCTTTCTGCGCTGGTTTCTATCCTCGATGGCCGTTTCCACCGATAGCTCGAGACGCGGAATGATTCCGGCATCGACGGTCTGCAACACGCCTGCCAGCTGCGAGTATCGATACTCCAGCATCACGTTGCTGCGGTCGGCATCGCGGGCGTGATAGGGCGCCATGGATTCATCCAGACAGACCAGCGCCCGGCCGAGGCCGAAGCGCGCGGCGATTTGCGGTGTAATGGCCGAGATGCCGCGGGGCTCCAGCGGATCGCCCTGAATGATGAGCAGCAGCGGCTTTGCCGGTGGGTTGGCCTGCCAGTGTTCCGCCAGGCGACTGCCAACGCGAGCGGCTACCACGGTCGGGTCCCGCGGGTCGTACCCGCCCATGCCTTCGATGACGACGGGGTGGTAGTGGGCGAGGGTTGCGCGTGGATCAGCTCTCACACGCCTTAGTTTGCCAGTGAATGCGTTGTGGCGCAGGCCTGTCCAATAAAAAAACCGCCGGTCGATGACCGGCGGTTCTGGCAGCCCGGACCTGAGTCCGGTGCGGCAAGGCCGTTTTAGCTGGCCTTGGCAGCCTTCTTGGCGGCGGTGACCGTCTGGTTCGCCGTCTCGGAAGCAGTCTTCACGTTGGACTCGACGAGCTTGCGGGTCTCGTTAACGAAGTCCTGGTTCATGGCGACCACCTTTTCGGCGTCGTTCTTGACGCGCTCGCCCAGGTCCTGGGCCACGGTCTGCTGCTTCTCGGCGTACTGCTGGAAGGCGCTGGTGTCCTTGATGTCCATCGCAGCGCGAGCCTGCTGCATGCCGATTTCGCTGTAGGTGCGAGCGGCTTCCATCTGCACGCTCATCAGCTGCTCGGCATAGTCCATTGCCAGCTTGGCGTAGCTGCGGGTGGGGGCCATGAAAAGCTTCTCGGCCTGCTCGGTGTACTTGGTAACCATCTCGTTGTTCATCATGAAGTCGTTCATCGTGTTGTCCTCATCGTTGTCGCTGCGTGTCAAGACAGCCATTTCTGTCTTGTTGCGGTGCAATATAACAAGGGCTTTGACGCAGTGCAACAAATTTTTTCGTTCTCGTTCTGGCGGGGGTTTTGATCACGCCGGCGCTGGTGCGCGGCGAATCGGCGGCCGCCGGTCATTTGCGCGGCTCACTGCGGCTGGAGGCAGGTTTGCTTGCTGCGATTCTATTCGTGACCGCCACCGTGACCACGGTGACCGGACCCGGGGCATCTTGACGGCCAGCTGGTCTGCCTCGCGCCGATTCAGGGCGGGAAAGCCCCGATGACGCGAACGGATCCGTCGGCATCGGGGCGCACGACAACCCCTTCGCCGGAACGGACACCGCGTCCGGTGACCGCCCGGATGTTCACCTGATGCGTGACGAGGA
>CAJXMI010000052.1 GCA_913056145.1 uncultured Spiribacter sp. | reverse complement strand
TCCACGCCGCGCGCCTGAGCGTTGTCCGAGAAGTACTCGGGCAGCAGGTGACGGCGGTTGGAGGTGGCATAGATCAGCAGGTTGTCCGGCGGTGCGGCGACCGAGCCGTCCAGTGCGGCCTTGAGGGCCTTGTAACTGGGGTCGTCGGCCTCGAACGAGAGGTCGTCGCAAAACAGGATGAAGCGCTCGGGGCGCTCGGCCACTGCGCGCACGATGGCCGGCAGATCCACCAGGTGGCGGGCTTCAACCTCGATCAGGCGCAGCCCCTGGTCGGCGTAGGCGGTGAGCAGAGCCTTCACCAGCGAGGACTTGCCGGTGCCCCGGGCGCCCGAGAGCAGCACGTTGTTGGCGGGCAGCCCGGCAAGGAACTGACGGGTGTTGCGCTCGGCCGTGGCCTTCTGGCGCTCGATATGGTGCAGGGCATCGAGCCGTACGCCGTGGGTGGCGGGCAACGGCACCAGGATGCCGGCATGGCCGGCGGCTCCAGGCCCGCGCTGGGGCTGCCACTGAAAGGCGGTTGCCGCCGCCCAGTCCGTCTCGGCGGGGGCGGGCGGCAGCAGGCGCTCGGCGCGGTCGATGAGGCGCTCAAGGCGCCTCGCAATTTGTTCGATGGCATCCATGACGGGCATGTTAGCCTCTCGCCATGCAAAAGACAGGTGGCAATCTCGAGCGTGTGTACGTTGGGGCCGATCCCCTTATTGCCGGGCACATCGAAGCGATTCTGAACGAGCGGGGCATCCACAGCCTGGTTCGTAACCGGCACCTGGTGGGCGGGGCCGGTGAAATCCCGCCGCTGGAGGCCTGGCCCGAGGTCTGGGTGGATCGTGACGACGCCGCCATCGCCCGCCAACTGATCAGCGAAATTATCGAGCCCGAGGGCCCGGCCCCGGCCGATTGGCGCTGTCCCGACTGCGGCGAGTGGATCGAGGGGCAGTTTGCCGAGTGCTGGCGCTGCGGGCGGACTGCGCCATGATCCAGCTCTCTGATATCACCCTGCGGCGCGGGCGGGAGCCGTTGCTCGAGGGTGCGCGCCTCACCATCCACGCCGGCCAGAAGCTTGGCCTGGTGGGCGCCAACGGCACCGGCAAGAGCACGCTCTTTGCGCTGCTGCGCGGTGAGCTTGCAACCGATACCGGCGACATCGCACTACCTGCCGGCTGGCGCCTGTCGCACATGGCCCAGGAGACGCCCGCGCTGTCGCGCCCCGCCATCGATTTCGTGCTCGACGGTGATACCGCCCTGCGTGCGGCCGAGGCCGAGGTGGCGGCGGCCGCTGCCAGTGGCGAGGGCGAGCGCATTGCCTACGCGCATGCCGACCTTGAGACGGTGGGTGGCTATGATGCCCATGCCCGGGCGGGCGGCCTGCTGCACGGCCTGGGCTTTGAGCCGGCGGTGCATCAGCGGCCCGTGGCGGCGTTCTCCGGGGGCTGGCGCGTGCGCCTGAACCTGGCCCGCGCCCTGATGGCCCCGGCCGAGTTGCTGCTGCTCGATGAGCCCACCAACCACCTGGATCTGGAAGCCGTCCTCTGGCTCGAGCAATGGCTGCGCGCCTACGAGGGCACGTTGCTGTTGATCGCCCATGATCGGGATTTTCTGGACAACGTTGTCGATGGCATCGTGCATATCGAGCAGCAACGGCTGTACAGCTACAGTGGTGCCTATTCGGCCTTCGAGCGCCAGCGCGCCGAGCGTCTGGCCCAGCAGCAGGCCCTGCACGAGCGCCAGCAGCGCGAGATCGCCCACATGGAGGCGTTCGTTACCCGCTTTCGCGCCAAGGCCACCAAGGCCCGCGCCGCCCAGAGCCGGGTCAAGGCCCTTGAGCGCATGGAGCGCGTGGCCCCGGCCCATGTGGACTCGCCGTTTACCTTTGAGTTTCCGGAGGCCCCCCGGGCCGGCAACCCGCTGCTTGCCCTTGAGGACGTAGCCCTGGGTTATGACGGCGTGCCGCTGCTCGAGGGCCTGCGCCAGAGCCTCGCGCCCGGCGATCGGGTGGGCCTGCTCGGCCGCAACGGCATGGGCAAATCCACCCTGATCCGCGCGCTCGCCGGCGACAGTGAGCCGTTGGCCGGACACGTTCGGCGCGCCCAGCATCTGCGCGTCGGCTATTTTGCCCAGCATCAGCTCGAGCAGCTCGATCCCTCCGCGAGCCCGGTTGAGCACCTGGTGCGCCTCGCACCCAACGCCCCGCCGCAGACCCTGCGCAACTTTCTGGGTGGGTTTGACTTTCGGGGCGATCAGGCGCTGGATCCGGTCGCACCACTCTCCGGCGGCGAAAAGGCCCGCCTGGTGCTGGCCCTGCTCGTCTGGTCGGCCCCCAACCTCCTTTTGCTCGACGAGCCCACCAACCACCTTGATCTTGAGATGCGACATGCACTCAACCGCGCCCTGCAGGCCTTCGAAGGCGCCGTGGTGCTGGTCTCGCATGATCGCTACCTGCTCGAGACCACCGTTGCCGACTTCTGGCTGGTCGGCAATGGCACCGTGCAGCCCTTTGACGGCGATCTCGATGACTATCGACGCTGGCTGGCCCGCGATCAGCGTGAGCGGGATCAGGCACGGTCTGCTGCAGCCGCATCGACCGCCGGCGAAAACACGGCGAGAACGACAACGCCTGCAGGTCCGGGCACAGGAAGGGTGCAGGGCCGAGCCGGGAACGCGGGCGCCGGCCCATCGAGCGGACGAACTCGGGAAGACCGCCGCGCCCGGCGCGAGGCCAATGCCCGCACCGAAGCCGCGCTCCGCCCCCTGCGCCGACGTGTTGCGGCTGCCGAAAACGCCCTCGAGCGCGCCGAGGCCGAACTCGCGTCCGTTGAGGCCCGCCTTGCCGACCCCGGCCTCTACGTGCCGGAAGCACGGGCCGAACTCGACCAACTCCTCAAGTCTCAGGGCCGCCTGCGCCAGGACAGGGAAGCCGCCGAGACCGAATGGATGGCCGCCGAAGAGGCGGTGGAAGCCGCGCGCGCCGGCGACCCCTCCGCAACGGGCTGAGCGTCGGCCAGCTTGCCGCCGGCCCGGGCTTTGCGCCTCGCCTCGTCGCTGCGTATCCTCGGATTTTGCGTAATCCATCAATAAACCAGGCAGCGGAGAGTTGCAGATGAAAACAAATGGCAAGCTGGTGGGGGCACTTGGTGCCCTGTCCTTCGTCATGCTCGCGGGCGCGGCCCAGGCCGAGCCCCTGCGCATTGGTGCGGTCATGCCGATGACCGGTGACCTGCAGGCCTATGGTGAGTCGTCGCGCAACGGCGCGCAGCTTGCCATCGACGAAATCAACGCCGCCGGTGGCGTCATGGGCGAGCCGGTCGAGTTTGAGCTGGCCGACACCCAGACCGAGCCCCAGGCCGGTGTCGATGCCGCCCAGCGCCTCGTCTCGGTGCAGGGCGTCTCGGCCGTGGTGGGAGCGCTCTCGAGCGGTGTCACCATTCCGGTCGCAAGCAGCGTCACCTCGCAGGAAGGCGTCCCGCAGATCTCCAACGCCTCGACCTCGCCAGTCATGACTGACCTGGACGACAACGACTTCCTGTTCCGCACCACCCCGTCTGACGCCTTCCAGGGCGTCGCGCTGGCCTCGGTTGCGGTCGAGAAGGGCGTCGACAGCGTATCCATCCTGTATATCAACAACGACTATGGCGAGGGGCTGGCCGATGCCTTCGAGGCGGCCTTTAACGACGCCGGCGGCACCGTCGTAGGCCGCAGCGGCTACGAGCCCGGCCAGGCCTCCTATCGCGGTGAGCTGAGCCAGGTATCGGACGGCTCATCGCCGCTGCTCCTGATCGGCTATCCCGAAAACGGCCAGACCATCCTGCGCCAGGCCCTTGAAGGCGGGCACTTCACCGAGTTCCTCTTCACCGACGGCATGAAATCGCCGCAGATCGTCGAGAACCTCGGTGCCCAGTTCCTGAACGGCAGCTTCGGCACCGCCGCCGAGGCCCGCGATGACACCGATGCCGCGCAGCACTTTGCCAGTGCCTACGAATCGGCCTATGGCGAAGTCCCCCCGGTGCCCTACATCGACACCGCCTATGACGCCGTCTACGCGATTGCCCTCGCGTCGGCCGCGGCCGACAGCACCGACCCCGTCGCCATCCGCGACCACCTCCGGGCCATCAATGACCCCGATGGCGAAGTGGTCGGCCCCGGTGACTTTGCCGAGGCGCTCGAGCTGCTCGCAGCCGGCACCGCCATCAACTACGAAGGCGCCTCGGGCCCGGTCGACTTTGACGCCAATGGCGACGTCGGCGGCACCTTTGCCCACTGGGAAATCCAGGACGGCGAGTACGTCACCGTGCGCGTCTTCGAGCCCGCGATGTAAGCACCGCGCTTACCGCCGGCCCCACCGCGCCGGCGTCTGCAAAACGCCCTGGTCCTCTGGCCGGGGCGTTTTTATATGGGGGCTCTACAGGCCAGAGGGCATGGGTTCCGCAGGTATCACGCGGCCACGCCGTGCCATGCCGCTTTTGATGGCCTCCCCGGGGCTTCGCGGGCGCCGGGCCGCTTTTACCGACTAAGGCGAGTAATGGGGCGCCCGAGGCACCCCGGCGAGCCCCTCAAAATCGGCAATCCATGGCTTGGTGGCGGCACCTTCGCATCGAAGGGTACCTCCCAAAAAGCCAGAGGCCGCCACCAAACTCCGGACTTGCCGATTTCGCCTGCTTTCACCGGGCGATCTTGATGAGCCCATCGGTGTGTCGTGATGGGTGGGACGCCCCGCGAGTCTCGTGAGCCCGGGGAAAGTGTGCGGAAGCGGCACGGCAGAGCCGAAGCCGCCGGTGACCAAATCAGTTGTGGCATGTTGGCGGTTCAGCATCCTCGCCGGCGGCAAGGTCCTTCGCGCCTCAAACAACACCGGTATAGACCGGGATCTCCCTGACCTGCGCGAAATCACGGTCATGAGTGATCAAGGCCGATGACTGACTGTGAATGGCAGTCGCTACCTGTATGGCATCCGGCAATTTGAGCCCGTAGCGCGCCCTGATGCGCGCGGCCGAGAAAGAGAGCGGCGCATCAAGCGCCTGGATATGCCAGTTATGACTGTTTACCAGCGCTTGATAATACCGACCGGCCAGAATCTCATCCGTATCCCTCAAGGGCCCACACAAAAACTCCGCCAGGGTTACCGACGCGATCACCCCCTTGAGAGTGCCGGCCTCGATCCGCTCGAAGATCGAGAGAAAGGGCGGCAGCAGCGTCGGATGATCTTCCATCAGATAGACGATGGGCGCGGTATCGACTGTTACCCATGCCCCATCGGGTATCTCCGAGGGTTGCACTATTCCCACTCATCTCGCATGGCGGCGACCGTTGCAGCGGGCCCTTCCCCCCACAGTCCCCGGCCGGAGCCGCGCAATCCGAGCAGGCCGGAACCCCCTGCCGGCAGCCGACACTGATCAAGCGGGACGAGCGCAGCGTAGGGTTGACCTCGTTTCATGATGACCGACGCTTGCCCCTGATGCGCCCGCTCCAGCAACGCCGGCAACTGCCGCCTGGCGGCCTCTGACCCGATTCGCTCCATGACTGCCTCCACTCGTACTGTGCGTACAGTACATGTGCAGCAGATTGCCAGCAATCCGACCCTCCAGCACGGCTATGCCCCGCCATGCCGATTTCGCCCACGTCCACCGCGAAATCTTAAGCCGCCGATCGGTATGTCGCGAACCCCGACGAGCCCCGCGCATCGTATGAGCCCGAGAGAAGTGTGCAGAAGCGGCACAGCAGCGTAGAAAAAGCGCCACCTCCCAAAAAGCCAGAGGTCGCCCCGCAACCCCTGCCATGCCGATTTCGCCCACTTCCTCCGCGGGATCTTGAGGCGCCGATCGGTATGTCGCGAACCCTGACACGCCCCGCGCATCGTGTGAGCGCGGAGGAAGTGGGCGGAAGCGGCAAAGCACGGCCTTGGGGCGGCACACCCCAACAGGTGACCGGACTAAGAGCGCCGCCGCTCCCCGGGCATCGGCGGCCGCCGCTCGGGTAACAGTCCCTGCGGCCGACTGACGAGAATGACCTGCAGCAACACCCCGATGAGGAACACCCGAAACGCACTCTCGCTGCCGATGAGTGCCGTGGGCACCAGATCCGCCAGCACCTCGGTGGACGACCAGATGATCCACACCACCAGCGCACCCAGCATGGCGCCCAGATTATTGCCGCTGCCACCGGCGATCAGCATCACCCACACCAGAAAGGTGCCGTAGAGCGGCCGGAACGCCTCCGGGCTGACAAAGCCCACGAAATGCGCGTAGAGCCCACCGCCGAGCGCCATGATGCACGAGCCGACCACGAAGGCCTCGAGGCGGAAGCGCGCGATATCCTTGCCCGCGGCGGCGGTGGCCGGCTCGTTGTCGCGAATGGCCCGCAGCACCCGCCCCCAGGGCGAGCGCCGGGCAACCTCGACGAGTAGATAGGTGATTGCCACAAATGCCAGCACAATCAGCAGATAGCCGCCGTTGCCCAGATCAAGCGGCTTTTGAATACCCGGGATGCCGCGGGTGCCGTTGCTGAGCCAGCCTTCGTTCAAAAAGAACAGGCGGATGATCTCGGCGATGCCGATGGTGGCGATGGCCAGATAGTCGGTGCGCAGGTTGGCGGTAATGCGCCCCACTACCCAGGCGACCGGCACGCAGACAATGATCGAGCCGGCAAGGCCGAGCAGAAAGGGCAGGTCAAAGCCGCCCAGCCAGCCATCGGCCGGGCCGGTGGTCAGGATCGCGGTGGTGTAGGCGCCCACGGCAAAAAACCCGGCGATGCCGATGTTGAACTGCCCGGTCATCCCCCATTGCATGTTGAGCCCCAATGCCATGATGGCGTAGATGCCCACCAGGTTGAGAAAGAACAGGAGATAGGCACCCAGTCCGGCAAGCTCCATTAGACCGCCCCCTTGATGATGCCCTGCGGGCGAAAGATAAGGGTAAGCACCATGATGGCAAAGGCCACCGCGGGCTTGTACGAGCCGGGGATGATCAGCGTGGAGAGCTCCATAGCACAGCCAATGACCAGCCCGCCCAGAATGGCGCCGTAGGGCCGGCCGATGCCGCCCAGAATGGTCGCGGCAAAGATCGGCAGCAGCAGCGTCCAGCCCATGACCGGGTGCAGCCGCGTGTCCATGCCCAGCAGCACACCGGCCGCTGCCGCCAGCGCGCCACCGATGGCCCAGGTCCACATGATCACGCGGTCGGCGGGGATACCCGTGATCAGTGCCAGATCCATGTTGTCGCTCATCGCCCGCATCGCCTTGCCCATGCGGGTGCGGGTCAAAAAGAGATGCACCATCAGCACCAGGCCGGCGGCCGCGGCAAAGATGAGCAGGTGGTCGGGCTTTAGCGTGAGCGGGCCGATGCGCCAGGGCAGCTGAATGCCGGTTTCATAGACCTGGTTGCTGCTGCCCCAGATCATCTGGATGGCCGAGCGCAGCACCAGCGCCGTTGCAAAGGATGAAATGAGCAGGATGACCGGCTGCACCCGGCGAATGCGCTTGTAGACCACCTGGTCAATGGCCACGGCCAGCGCCGCCGTGCCCGCCATGGCGACGGGCAGGGCGGCGAGCACCGGCAGGTTGAATACCGTGACCACGGTCAGCGCAAAATAGGCCCCGACGGCCATGAAATCGCCATGGGCAAAATGCGCAAAGCGCAGCACGCCAAAGATCATGGTGGCGCCCACGGCGCCCAGCGCCAGGATGCTGCCGAGCAGGATGCCGTTGATGAGTAGCTGGATGACCTCGATCATGGTTGTACTATCCGCCCAGAAACATTTCGGCCACTTCGGGGTTGGCCAGTAGCGCCGGGCCGCTGTCCTCGTGACGATTCTCGCCGGTGGCCAGCACATAGCCGCGGTCGGCGACGGCCAGTGCCTGGCGGGCGTTTTGTTCAACCATGAGCACGCCAATGCCGAGCTGGTTGACCTCGCGAATACGCTCGATGGTCTCGTCGATAAGCCGTGGCGACAAGCCGGCCGTGGGCTCGTCGAGCATGAGCAAATGCGGGTCGACCATGAGTGCGCGGCCCATGGCCACCATCTGCCGCTCGCCGCCCGACATGACGCCCGCCTGCTGGTGGCGGCGCTCGCGCAGTCGCGGGAAGATCTCGAAGACCTTTTCGAGCCGTGGGCTCATGTCGCCCGGGATGGCATAGGCACCCAGTTCCAGGTTTTCCAGCACCGACAGCGAGGGAAAGATGTTGGCCTCCTGCGGTACATAGGCGATGCCGCGGGTGACCATCCGCTCGGGTGGGCGGTTGGTGATGTCCTCGCCCCGGTAGGTGACGGTGCCGGCACGAACGGGCACGAGGCCGAACATGGCCTTCATGGCCGTTGATTTGCCAGCACCGTTGGGTCCGACAATGACAACGATCTCATCGGCCCCGACGCGCAAATGGGTGTTGCGCAGGATATCGACGCCGCCGTAGCCGGCGTAGAGGCCCTCGGCGTGTATCAGGCTCACCTTATGCCGCCCCCGCCGTGCCGCTGGCTCCGGTGCCCAGATAGGCCTCGCGCACCTCGGGGTTGTCGCGTAGCGTGGCCATGTCGCCGCTCGCGATCAGCTCGCCGTTGGCCATGACCTGCACGGGATCGCACAGCCGGGCGATCAGGTCCATGTCGTGCTCAATCACGCAGAAGGTATAGCCGCGTTCGCGGTTGAGGCGCTCGATGGCCTCGGCCAGTTTGCCGAGCAGGGTGCGATTGACGCCGGCACCGGGTTCGTCGAGCAGCACGGCCTTGGCATCGGTCATCATGGTGCGGCCCAGATCGAGCAGCTTTTTCTGCCCGCCCGAGAGGTTGCCGGCCAGCTCGTCGCGGACATGACCGATTTCGAGGAAGTCCAGCACCTCATCGGCGCGACGCAGGATCTCGCGGTCCTCGCGCACCACTTTCCACCAGCCGAGCCAGCTTTTCAGCAGGCGCTCGCCCGATTGCCGGGCCGGGACCAGCATCAGGTTTTCGCGCACGGTCATGCGCGAGAATTCATGGGGGATCTGGAAGGTGCGCACCAGCCCTTTGTGAAAGAGCTGATGGGTGGGCAGGCCGGTGATGTCCTCGCCCTCAAGCCGAATGCGCCCGCTGTCCGGGGGCAGGGCGCCGGCGACGATGTTGAACAGCGTCGATTTGCCGGCCCCGTTGGGCCCGATCAGTCCGGTGATGCTGCCCTTCTCGACGGTGAACGAAACATCGCGAACCGCCTGCAGGCCACCGAATGCCCGGGAAATCCGCTCAATTTCGATCACTGTCTGCCCCCTGTCAGCCGCCCGTCACTCTTGATGGACGTGGCCGTGCTCCATCTCTTCGTCGGAGGCCTCGCGGACTTCCGAGACCTTGACCTTGAAGTTGAGCGTCTGGCCGGCGAGCGGGTGGTTGGCATCAACCGTGACCGTGTCACCGCTGACCGCCGCAACCGTCACGACCTGGGTGCCCGACTGGGTCTGGGCCTGAAAGCGCATCCCGGTCTCGACGTTGTCGACGCCCTCGAACATGCTCTTGGGTACGTCCTGCTGCAGGCGATCGTCGCGCTCGCCGTAGGCCTCCTCGGGCGGTACGGTAACGTCGACATCCTCGCCGGCGGTCTTGCCCTCGAGGGCGTTCTCGAGCCCCGGGATGATATTGCCGGCGCCATGCAGATACTGCAGTGGCTGGCCTTCGGGGGAGGCGTCGATGACCTCACCGTCGGTGTCGCGAAGGGTGTAGTCGATGGCGACCACCGCGTTCTTGGCAATCTGCATGGAAACCTCTGAGCCGATTGTGATTTGACCGCGTAGTGTAAACACCTCGCCGAGTGCGGACAAACACCCGCGGCTGGTCATGAAAGGGCCAACCGGCTAGGCTCGTCCGGCTGTGGAGCGACGCGCGGAGTGGAGTGTTTTGGCCATATCAACGCTGAATGGAGCGGGGGACGGACTCCCGGATCATGCCCGGGGACTGCTCATTGCCCTGGGCGGGGTCCTGCTGGTCAGTTTTGATGCCCTGCTGGTGCGCCTTGCGGTGGCGCCGCACTGGGACATCATCTTCTGGCGTGGACTGCTGATCGGGGCCACGCTTGCCGGATGGATGCTGGTGAGCGGCCAGCGCCTGAGCCTGCCCGCGCGCGCCCGCGACCGGCTGCTGCTTGGCATGACCGTGTTCATGCTGTCGCTCAATACCATTTTGTTTGTGCTGTCGGTGGCGCATACCGCAGCGGCCAACACCGTTGTCATCCTTGCGGCAGCGCCGTTTTTTGCGGCGCTGTTCTCGTGGCTGTTCCTGCGCGAGATGATGCCGCTGCGCACCTGGGTGGCCATTGTTGTCGCGGTGAGCGGGGTGGCGGTCGTGTTTGGTGGCGGCGTGGGTGGCGGCGGCGCCAGCGGTGATCTCTACGCGCTCATTCTGGCGCTCTGCGTTGGCGCGCAGTTCACTATCCTGCGCTGCTATCCACTGGTGCCGCGGCTGCCGCTTATTGCGCTCAGCGGGGGCGTTGCCGCGCTGATTGCCGTGCCGTTTGCGACCCCGTTTGAGCTCTCGCTGCAGACCTATGCGGTGGTGGCGGTGATGGGGGTCGCGCAGATGCCGCTTGCCATGGTGCTGCTGGCCGTTGCCACGCGCTATCTGCCTTCGCCCGAGGTCAGCCTGTGTCTGCTCATCGAGACCGTGCTGGCGCCGGTCTGGGTGTGGTGGGCGCTCGGCGAGGCCGTTCCGGCGCTTACCCTTGCCGGGGGTGTCCTTATTCTCTCAACGGTTGCGGTGCACGCCTGGCTGGCGCTGCGCGAGGAGACCCAGCAATGACTGACCACACGGATCACCCCGATGCCAACCCCGCGGCCACAGCCCGCCCGCCAGCGCCGCCCGTGGCGGCGCGTGAGCCGGTCACACTGACCCGCCACGGCCGTGAGCGGGTCGACCCGTATGCCTGGCTGCGTGATACGCAGTGGCGCGAGGCGATGGCCGATCCTGATCGCCTCGACTCGGCCATTCAGGCCTACCTGCGGGCCGAAAACACCTGGGCCGAGGCCGTGATGGCGGACACGGCCGAGCAGCGCCGGGCGCTGGTGGCCGAGCTGCGGGGGCGGATACGGGAGGATGACAGCAGCGTGCCGGCGCCGGATGGGCCCTGGGCGTACTACACCCGCTATCGTGAGGGTGGCCAGCATCCGTTGCTGTGTCGTCAGCCCCGCGAGGGGGGGGATGAGCAGGTGCTGCTCGACGGCGATGCCGAGGCCGAGGGCAGCGAGTATTTCCGCCTGGGCGGCGCGGCGCACAGCCCCGATC
>CAJXMI010000051.1 GCA_913056145.1 uncultured Spiribacter sp. | reverse complement strand
GGTAGCTATATTGGCTGGGGAAGTGCAGATATCGCCGTCAGCGCGGAAAGTCCGGATTATGGTGGCGCGCGGATTATGGCGGTTGATGCAGCGGTGGCGGAGGCCATGGGGCAGTTCGCCTTGTCCGAGGGGCTCGAGGCGCAGGCCCAGGTCGTCCGGCGTGTCGTGCAGGATCCCAACGCGCTTGAACGCGCCCAGCGTCAGGATGGGCAGAATTATGCCAAGGCAGTGTTTGACCGTGTCGCCAACCTGACCACCGCGCAGCTCGATCAGGCACTCGAGGAGCTTGGGGTTGACCCGGCCCGGCATGCAGATCTCGATTACTCCAGCAAAGTGACGCTAGCAGAGGAAAGTATCCAGCGTGGTGTTGCAAGGCAGGCCTTCGAGCGTTTTCGAGGGATCCGCCTGCTCAAGACCTTCGAGGAAAAGGGCGCGGTGGGAGCGCTGGTGATACACAATCCCCGCTTTGCGGATCTTGCGCAGCGGATAACAGCCGGCGACGTCGTCGCGATCGGTGATGGGGTGTCGTCCGATGCGGTCGACCAGATTGCCAATCAGCTGTCTGCCCAGGAGCTGCTCTTCATGCATGGGGTGCGGCTGCTCCGGGATTCAGATGGCAACCCCGTCATTGTTTCGTTCGGTCAGGCCTCTCCGGCGGTGACCCGGGCGGATGGTGACATGGCCATCAACATGGCGGTCACGGCGTCACAGCGGTCGGCTCAGCTCAACGCGGACCGTGGGATTGCGGATTTTCTGGGTAGTCAGGTTGAGGTTGATGACGAGTCCCTCAGCAAGGCCGTCGCCAGCCAGGAAGGAACTGTTACCGGTGAGGGAGCAACCACGGTTACCAGCTCTGCGCGTTTTGTTGAGAACCTGAACAGCACCATTCGGCAGTCAAGCCGGGTCGACCTGGCGGGGATAACGACGGTTCGCTCCTGGCGCGCCAACCACCCCGACACCGGCCATCTATACGTTGGCACGGTCAAGATGTGGTCGCCGGCAAGCGCGGTCGCGTTCACGGGTGAAGGGCGCGTGCCCACGGCCGAGAGCAGTGCCGCGGCTGACGACGAATCAGCTGAGGTGGAGGTTGAGCGCAGGAGCTCTCCCGAGTTTGGCACCGAAGACTGGTGAGGGCGTGATGAGATTTTCAACGCTGAGCGCAGCCGTTCTGATATTTCTGGCCGGGCTGTCCGCCAGCGTGCTGGCCAGCACCGAGATCGTTGTCGTCGAAGCCACTGGAAGCGGATCCGATCGTGAGAGTGCCGTGAATGCGGCCCTGATCGAGGCGCTTAGCCAGGTAGAGGGTGTCGAAATCGTCTCCGAACGCACTCGCAGCAGCAGTGCCCGCGAGCTGATGGTCAGGGGTGCGGACGGCCGCGAAAGCCAAATAACCCTCAACCGCAGCAGTCAGGAAGCCGTGCGAACGGCAACCGAGGGGTTTGTCGACGGCTTCGAGGTGTTGCGTGTGCGCGACCTGGGGGGGCAGATCGAGGTGCGCCTCGAGGCCAGGATAGCCACCTTCAAAGCGCCCGGTGCCGAGCGGCACACCACGCGGCGTCGCATTGCGATCTATCCGGTTGAGGCGCGCGGTGCGCATACGTTCCTCGGTCAGCGCTATGGCGGGCAGGAGCTTGGTGAGAGGCTCACGCAGAGCCTTGTGGAGGCCATGACCGGAACCCGCCGATTCGCGGTGCTGGAGCGCAGCCGCGACAATGCCATCGAAGCCGAGTTGGCGTTCCTGACCGATCCCACGGTGGCACGCAAGGAGGCGGCTAGAATCGGGCAGGCGGTTGGCGCGGATTACGTGCTCAACGCGCAGCTTGTGGATTTTGATGTCAGCACGCAGCGCCGCACCAGTCAGCTGACCGGGGAAGTCAGCACACGGATTGCGGGCGCGGTAGCGGTTGAGATGCGTATTGTCTCTACCGCGACACGGCAGATTATGTGGGCGGACACCGAGGTGATTCAGGGGGAGTCACTCACCGACCCGAGTGTGCAGTTTCAGAGTGCGGCTGGAGCACTCACCGAGATGCTTGGTCTGGTGGCTCAGCGCCTGACGCGACGGGCCGTGGACGCCATCTACCCGATGCGCATCGTATCGATCTCTGCGGATGGCAACGTCGTCGTCAATCAGGGCAGCAACCGGCTTGCACGAGGGGATGTGCTGGATGTTTATTTGTTGGGTAAGCATCTTGAGGATCCCTATTCCGGCGAGAGTCTCGGTAGAGAGGAAACGCAGGTCGGCTCCATCGAGGTCACGCGTGTGACCAGCAAGGTCGGGTACGCCGTATCGGCCGAGTCTGAGAGCTGGTTGTCGGATGCGAGGGAGTCGGATTTCGACTATGTTGTCCGGGAGACGGGCGAGCGGAGGAGTGACCAACCCGAGATAGAACAAGGGGAAGCGCCCCCCGTCCTTTTGCCACAGGATCTTTGATACCCCTGAGTGAGGCGATTAGTCATGATGCGGACCATTACTGTTTCTGCCGTTTCCCTGGGCCTGTTACTGACGGTGGGCGCCGCTAAGGCGGTCGATGAGACCTATATGGGGTTCCAGGTTGGTGGGCTCGAGCTTGATCAACAGGGCCAAGAGGAGACCATTGAGCCTGCAATGGTTGTTGGACGGCTCGGCGGATCGACGGGTGACTGGCTGATGTTTGAGGGGCGGGTCGGCACTGGCCTATCGGATGACACTCAGGGTGCTGGCGGCGATCGTGTCACCGTGGATGTCGGGTATCTCGTCGGTGGGTATGGAATCCTTCGCGCCAACGTCTCTGAAATGCTGTTTCCGTATGCGATTGCGGGTGGAACGTTGATTGACCTGGATGTCACGGGAGATGCCGGCATCGATGGCTCCGAGACATCCTTTTCCTATGGGGTGGGCTTTGACGCTCGCGTCAGCCAGTCACTTGGCTTCGGGATCGAGTACATGCGCTATGTCGACGGCGGCGATTATGATCTGGATGCGCTTTCGGTGGGTATAACGGCGCGATTCTGATCTACTGGTGTGGTCCGGCGTTCGTCGGACGGGTTCGATGCCACAGCAATCCGCGGGCCCGCCGCACCAGGCAGGCCCGCGGGGGTTTTCTGCCTAGAAAGTAAAGTTGGCTCCAACGGTCAGGCCGGTCACTTCGTAGTCCGATTCGTCAAAATACTGCGCCCATTCCACATATCCAGCAACGCTACGCGTCAAGTCAAACTGCGCACCCACCCCGTATGAGAAGTCGGTGTCGTCGTCGCTGACACTCACCGGGACGCCCGGCGCCGACACCGAGAGCTCGCCGTAGGTAAACCCGGCAAGGGCATACAGTGAGAACTGTTCAGCAAGCGGGAGATGGCCAATCCCGTAAACGCCGGCAATCTGGTCGACCTTTCCGTCAACGCCACTGTTGCCGATCTCATCATCACTGAGGCCAAAGCCAAGGCGTCCCTCAATGGCGACATTATCGGTGATGCCGTAGCCAAGCCGACCAATCAGGGCCGTTGGCTCGACGTCGGCTATACCGTCCGCTTCATAAGTGACCATGCTGAATCCACCACCGACATAGGTCTCGCCCTGGTCCACTGCGAGCGCAGGGGTGGCGAGGCCGGCAAGGACGAGGGACAGGGGAAGGGTTTTCGCAATTCGCATTGCTGCATCTCCTTTTGCGAGGGTTTTAGGGGACTGACGATGACGGGCCGCCTGGGCCCGGGGACGCTGCAAGCAACGTCGTGTCATGCGTCATCCCAGCAAAAGGATAGGTATCAGGAGCGACAGCTGGTGACGGACGGATGCGGAAATCGGATAGCCGTCGGGTAATCCGACAAAAGGGCGCGGGAATCAGAGTCGCCGCGGGGCTTTCGCCCCGCGACAGCTGAAGGCGTTAATCCGCGTAATCAAGGCCCTTGGTGCTGGCCAATTCCCGTGCGTTGGGGTTGACCGAGGGGCGGAACGGCACGTTAACCACCTCGGCGGCCACTCTGTTGGAGGGCAGGCCCTGGGTGTATTCATCGGGGAGCCAAACCTCCAGCGGGGTGCCAATTTCGGTCTTTTCAACCGGGACCCAGGCAAGCGCAATGTTGGTCTCAAGCTCTGGTGAATACCAGGGCGAACTGATGTAGCCCGAGGCATCGTTGGCGCCGGGTTCAGCTACCAGCCAGAAATCGGGCGCATAGTCGGTGATGGGTAGCCCCGCAAACGTGATTCCGACCATTTTTAGCCGGAAGGGCGGGTCGCCGGCCTCAAGCCGGGTGCGCGCCGCTTCCAGAGCCTGTTTGCCAATGTAGTCGGCGGCCTTGTTGCGCGGTACCTGATAAGCGAGATTGCACTGAAAGGGCAGGGTCTCCATATCGATGTCCTGGCCCCACGACAGGATCCCGGCGGCAATGCGGCGATGGTGAGCCGGCGCAATTACCATCAGGTTATGTGGCTTGCCCGCATCAAGTACGGCATTCCACATGTCCTCGGCATACAGGGTGGCATCGCGTAGATAGATCTCGTAGCCCTTCTCGCCGGTGAAGCCGGTCTGGGAGATGATGACATCCCGGCCGGCCACCTGCCCGCTCATCAGCCCGTAGTAGGGGATATCGCGCACAGCATCGCCAAAGAGGTCGGCCATCAGGTCTTCTGACTTGGGGCCCTGGATCTGCACCGGCGCCACATCAATCTCGGCGATATGCACATTGAACTGCTTGGCAATGTTGACTCCGCGCAGCCAGAGCTCCAGGTCACTGTCCGACAGTGAAAACCAGAATTCGTCCTCGCTGATGCGCAGCAAAACCGGGTCATTCAGGATCCCGCCATCCTCATTACACAGGATGACGTATTTGCCGTGCATGGGCTTGATCCTGGTGGCATCGCGGGTGATGACATAGTTGACGAAGGCCTCGGCATCGGGCCCTTTCACCTGGATCTGACGCTCAACGGCAACATTCCACATCGTGACGTGATTGATCAGGGCATCGTATTCGACCATCGCGCCGCCATCCTCGGGGCGTACATAGCCGCGCGGGTGGTACATGCGGTTGTAGACGGTGGCCCGCCAGCAGCCCGCCTGATGGGCCAGATGCCAGTACGGCGACTTGCGGACCCGCGTCGAGATCAGCATTTCCACGGGCGTGCGCCCGGACTGACGCAGGTTGATCGGCACCGTCCGATCGGTTTGGTCAACGCTGCTGACCTGGATCACCGAGCGGTCATTGACCCCGACGTGTTGATGGCTATTGCTCATGATCGCCTCTCCCGAATTGACTGGTTTGTCGGCAACTAACGCCATGGATCATGCCCCAGCGCCCGAGCGGTGATTTATCCGCGGGCGACGCCGGAAATTCCGGGATCACCCTCAACGGGACTCCGATGGCGCTGGCGTACAAGACGCGGTCGTATACAGGCCAGTTGGCGCTCCGGGGCGGCGGTTACGCTCAATTCACATTCCCTGGGGGGTCGTCCCATGAAGGTGCTGGTTGGCGTGAAAAGGGTGGTGGATGCCTACGTCAAGATTCGCGTGCGAGGCGATGGGAGCGGGGTCGATACCGCCAACGCCAAAATGTCGATGAATCCATTTGACGAGGTCGCGCTCGAGGCAGCGGTACGACTGCAGGAATCCGGGGTGGTCACGGAGGTCCTGGCAGTGAGTGTCGGGCCTGCTAGTGCCCATGAACAGCTGCGAACAGCCCTTGCCATGGGCGCAACACGTGCACTGCATGTGGCGGCTGATCCGGCGCTTGAGCCCCTCGCCGTGGCTCACACCCTGCAGGGTATCTGCGATCGCGAGGCGCCGGATCTGGTTTTGCTTGGCAAGCAGGCGATTGATGATGACTGCAACCAGACCGGGCAAATGCTGGCCGCCCTGCAGGGGTGGGCCCAGGCGACCTCGGTGTCCGGGCTTGAGCTTGACGCCGGTGGCGCCAGTGTCACGCGTGAAATCGACGGCGGGCTTGAGCACCTCGCACTCCGGCTGCCGGCCGTGGTCAGCGTCGACCTGCGTCTCAATGACCCGCGCCATCCAAAGCTGCCGGACATCATGAAAGCCAAACGGGCGCAGATTGAGACGCTGACACTCGAAGAGCTGGGCGTTGACCCAGAGCCACGCCTGAGCGTACTCGAAGTAACCGAGCCGCCGCGCCGGGAGCCCGGCGTTCGGGTATCCACGGTCGGCGAGCTGGTCGAGCGGCTGCGCAACGAAGCGGGGGTGCTGTCATGAGTGTGCTGATCTTTGCCGAACAGAATGGAGGCCAGCTTGCCGCCGCCAGTCGGTCGGCCGTGACCTGCGGACTCGAGCTGGCCGAGACGGTCGATGTGCTCATAACCGGTGCCGATTGCAAGCCCGTGGCCGCCGAGGCCGCCGCACTTCGAGGCGTCGGCCGGGTCCTTGTGGCCGAGGCCGATCACCTTGGTGCCGCCCTTGCCGAAAACGTGGCGCCGATTATCCAGCGCGAAGCCCAGGGGTACCTGTATGTCCTTGCCGGCGCCAACAGCAATGGCAAGAACATCATGCCCCGTGTCGCCGCAGGGCTGGGCGTCCAGCAAATCTCGGACATTGTCTCGGTGATCGATGGTGAGACGTTCATACGACCGATCTATGCGGGCAATGCGCTGGCCCGGGTTCGCAGTGTCGATAGCACACGGGTCATCACGGTGCGCCCCACTGCCTTCGAGCCGGCGACCGGCACCGATGGATCGGCTGCCATCGAAGCCGTTGACCCCGGTGCCGATTCGGGGCTTGTCGAGCATCAGGGTTTTCAGCTGAGTGGCGGTAGCGGCCCTGAATTGGGCAGCGCCGATATTGTGATCTCGGGAGGGCGGGGTGTCGGCTCCGCCGAGAATTTTGCCCTGGTCACGCGCTTGGCCGAGCGCCTGAATGCAGCCGTGGGCGCCAGTCGTGCGGCCGTTGATGCCGGCTATGTCCCCAATGACTATCAGGTTGGACAGACCGGCAAGGTCGTTGCCCCGGCTCTGTATCTGGCTGTGGGGATCTCGGGCGCCATCCAGCACATGGCCGGCATGAGGGACTCCCGGGTCATCGCTGCCATCAACAACGACCCGGAGGCCCCGATCTTTGAGGTTGCCGATTACGGCCTCGTACAGGATCTCATGAGTGCCCTAGAGGAGCTCGAGGGCATCCTGGCCACTACCTCGTCACCACTGGGCAAAAGCGCCTGAAACCGGGGAACACCGCCATGGCAGACTTTCCAGAACGCGCAAACGTCGTCATCGTCGGCCTCGGCGGCATTGTGGGCGCATCCGTCGCGCACCACCTCATCGAGCGCGGTTGGCGCAATATCGTGGGGATCGACAAAAGCTCGATTCCCACCGACATCGGCTCAACCTCGCACGCCTCCGATTTTTGCTATGCCACAGCGCATGATCCGATGACCTGCTATACCACGCTGTATAGCATCGACTTCTTCGAGAAGATGGGCCGCTACGACAAGGTTGGCGGCCTGGAGGTCGCCCGGGTCGGTGATGACGAGCGCATGGCGGAGCTAAAGCGCAAGGTGAGCTCAGGCCGGGCATTCGGGACCCGGGCGCGGATGATCTCGGCCGCCGAGGCCAAGCAGCGCTTCCCGTTGCTCGAAGAGGCTGTCATTCAGGGCGCGTTGTGGGATCCCGATGCGGGTCTGGTGAAGCCACGCTCACAGATTGTCTCGGGCGAGCTGGTGGACGCCGCTGTTGCGACCGGCGAGTTGCAGGCCTGGCCTAATACCAGCTGCACCGATCTGCGCATTGAGGACGGCCGCATCCGCGGCGTTGAAACCTCCCGTGGCCTGATCGAGGCGGATCATGTGGTGGTCTGCGCCGGTCTTTGGGGACGCCTGATTGCCAATATGGCAGGCGAGGATCTCCCGATCATGCCAATGGATCATCCGCTGACGTTTTTTGGGCCCTACGAGGAATTCGCGGGCACCGGCAAGGACATTGGCTACCCGCTGCTGCGCGATCAGGGCAATTCGGCCTATCTGCGCGACACCGGGGATCCCAGGACGCCGGAGGGCGGACAGATCGAGTGGGGCTATTACGAGGAGCGCGCGCCACGCCTGGTCCACCCCAGGGACATCCTCGAAAAGGACCAGGCGCGGCTGTCACCCTCGCAGCGCGACCTCGACATGGAGGAGATCATTGACCCCCTGGAGCGGGCCATTGAGCTCACCCCCATACTCGCCGAGCTGGGGTACGACGAGAAGCGCTCGTTCAATGGCCTGTTGCAGGTGACGGCCGATGGCGGCCCGTCGATTGGCGAATCTCCCGATGTGCGTGGGCTTTGGTACGCCGAGTCCGTCTGGGTCAAAGACGGACCGGGCACCGGGAAAGTGGTGGCCGACTGGATGACCGACGGGCTTACCGAACGCGATCATCACAGCATTGATGTCGCCCGCCACTATCCTTTTCAGCGCAAGGACCCCTACATTGCCGAGCGCTGCTACGAGACCGCCTTCAAGATCTACAACCCGCCGGTGCACAACCGCGAGCCCTACACCGCGGCACGCGACCTCCGTCGCAGCCCCTTCTGGGAGCGGGAGCGCGATCTTGGCGCCCACTTCATGGAGGCTGCCGGCTGGGAGCGCGCGCACGGGTACGCGAGCAACGAACCGCTGCTCGAGGTGTATGGCGATCGGGTCCCGGTGCGCGAATCCGAGTGGGACAACCGCCATTTCTGGCGTGTGTCCAATGCCGAGCAGCTGAAGCTCTCCGATGATGTCGGCATGATCAACCTCTCGCATTTTTGCATCATTGAAGTGACCGGGCCGGATGCCGAGGCGTTGCTTGAGTACGCCTGCGTGGCCCGCGTGGGCGCTGATACGCCGGTGGGCAAGGGGATCTATACCCATTTTCTGGACAACGCGGGCGGCGTGGCGGCTGACCTGACGGTCCTGCGTCTGGGGCCGAGTCATTATCGCATCGTGGACGGGGGCGACACCGGCCATCGTGACCTCGTGTGGCTGCGCCGGCTGGCGGACTCCCGCAATGCCCGTGTCGAGATCCAGGACCGCACCGAAGACTTCGGCTGCCTTGGCGTCTGGGGTCCGAACGCCCGTACACGTCTGCAAACGCTCGCTGCCGATCCGGCCGGTCTTGAGCCCGCCAATTTCGCGTTTGCCAGTTTTCGGGAGATCGACATCGCGGGCGTTCCCGTGCTGGCCTTTCGGATCTCTTATGTTGGCGAGCAGGGCTGGGAGCTTCACTTTGCCTACCAGGATGGCCTGGCCCTCTGGGATGCCCTGTACGCGGCGGGCGTCACCCCGGTGGGTATCGAGACCTATGCCAACAGCCGTCGCCTCGAGAAGAGCCTTAGGCTGCAGAACGCGGACCTTCTGACCGAATACAACCTCTTGGAGGCAGGCCTGGCCCGCCCACGGGTAAAACCGGTGGATTTTCACGGGCGTGAGGCCTATCTGGCCGTGCGCGAGCGTGCCCAGCAACCCGCCTATCTGTGCACGCTTGCGATGACGGACAACCGGGACAGCCGGCGCGTCCCCCGCTACCCCATGGGGCATTGCCCCATTGTCGACCCCGACAGCGGTGATGTTCTGGTGGACAGTCAGGGGCGCCGGTCCTACACCACCAGCATTGCCTACGGACCCTCCGTTGGCACCAATCTGATGCTCGCCTATCTGCCGGTCGACTATTGCCAGGCCGGCCGCGCCCTTGCCATGGAGTATTTCAACGAGTCATACCCGGTGCGCGTCGAGGCCGTGGGGTACTCGCCAGTCTACGACGCGGACAATGAGCGCCCCCGCTCCTGACGGGGCTGGCTGAGCTTTACGCTACATATTGGGGTAGTTGGGGCCGCTGCCGCCCTCGGGCGCGACCCAGGTGATGTTTTGCTGCGGGTCTTTGATGTCACAGGTTTTGCAATGGATGCAATTTTGCGCATTGATCTGCAGATGCGGGGCGCCGCTCTCCCCGGTGACCACCTCGTACACCCCGGCCGGGCAGTAACGCTGCGCGGGCTCGTCATAGAGCGGAAGATTCTGCGAGATCGATAATGCCGGGTCGGCAAGCTGCAGGTGACAAGGCTGGTCTTCGTCATGCTGCACATTGGCCAGATAGACGCTGCTGTTGCGATCAAAGCTGACGATCCCATCCGGCGCCGGGTACTCCGGCTTGGGCATGGACGCTGCCGATGCCAGGGTTTCATGGTCGGAATGTGGGTGGCGCAGGGTCCATGGCAAGCGGCCAGCAAAGAGCTTCAGATCGATCCCCGCATACAGGCTGCCCAAGACCATTCCCCAGCGCGCCGTCGCGGGCCGCAGATTGCGCGCGGCCGCCAGCTCCTTGTACACCCAGGAGTCACGATAGCGGCGCGGGTAGTCGCTGAGCACGGCTGGGGGCGCATCAGTGCCTGCGAGCGCCTCGGCTGCCGTCTCGGCGGCCAGCATGCCGGTTTTCATCGCCGTGTGGTTGCCCTTGATTTTGGGCACGTTGAGAAATCCCGCCGCGCAGCCAATCAACGCGCCGCCCGCAAAGGCAAGCTCCGGGACTGACTGCAGGCCGCCTTCATTGAGCGCGCGTGCCCCGTAGCCAAGGCGCCGGCCACCGGAGAGCATCGGGCGGATCGCCGGATGGGTCTTGAAGCGCTGGAACTCCCGAAACGGATCCAGATGCGGGTTGCGGTAGTCGAGCCCGACCACATACCCGACATACGCCTGATGATCCTCCAGGTGATAGATGAACGACCCGCCCCAGGTGCGCCTGTCCATGGGCCAGCCGGCCGTATGCAGGACAAGGCCGGGTTGATGACAGGCCGGATCCAGCTCCCAGAGCTCCTTGAAGCCAATGCCGTAGGTTTGGGGATCGACGGCTTCGCGCAGTCCAAAATGCGCCTCGAGCTGCTTGGTGAGATGCCCCCGGCACCCCTCGGCAAACAAGGTATAGCTGGCATGGAGCTCGATGCCCGGGGCATGCCCGGCCTTGGGTTTACCATTGCGGTCGATGCCGATATCACCCGTGGCAACGCCGTAGACACGGCCCGCCGCGTCAAACAGCACCTCCGCGGCGGCAAAGCCGGGGTATATCTCCACGCCCAGCGCCTCGGCGCGCTCCGCGAGCCAGCGACAGACATTGCCCATCGAGACGATGTAGTTGCCTTCGTTGCGCAGCTGTCGCGGCAGAAGCGCTAGCGGTACCTTCAGCGCACGTTGCCTGCCCAGCAGCATGAATGCCTCGGCAGATACCGGAGTATTCAACGGGGCTCCCTGGTCCGCCCAATCGGGAACCAGCTCATCCAGCGCGGTCGGCTCGAGCACGGCCCCCGATAGGATGTGCCCCCCGACCGCCGATGCTTTTTCGAGCACGCAGACATCGATGGACCGGCCCTCGGCGGCGGCGATCTGCTTGAGGCG
>CAJXMI010000050.1 GCA_913056145.1 uncultured Spiribacter sp. | reverse complement strand
AGGCCTGGTGTGACGGCAGCGTGGGGATGATCGGGATTTCCTGGGGCGGGTTTAACGGCCTGCAGATCGCCGCCCTGCAGCCGCCTGCGCTGCGCGCCGTGATCACGGTGTGTTCAACAGACGACCGCTATGCCGATGACGTGCACTACATGGGCGGCTGTCTGTTGGGCGACAACCTCTCCTGGGCATCGGTGATGTTCGCCTACAACAGCCTCCCCCCCGACCCGGCGCTCGCAGGCGATGCCTGGCGCTCGCGCTGGCATGAGCGGCTTGAGGCCAATGCCCCCTGGCTTATCCGCTGGCTGGAGCACCCGGCGCGTGACGCATACTGGCAGCATGGCTCCATCTGTGAGGACCATGCAGCCGTTCAATGCCCGGTGATGGCGGTGAGTGGCTGGGCCGATGGCTACACGGACGCGGTGTTCCGGATGCTCGAGCGGCTTGACGTGCCACGACAGGGACTGGTGGGACCGTGGAGCCACAAATACCCCCATCTTGGTGTGCCAGGCCCGGCGATCGGCTTTCAGCAGGAGACTCTGCGTTGGTGGGATCGCTGGCTCAAGGGCCGGCAGACGGGGATTATGCAGGAGCCCATGCTGCGCGCCTGGGTTCAGGAAGCGGCGGAGCCGGCAACGCGTTATCGCCATCGCCCGGGGCGCTGGGTGGGCGAGGCGCAATGGCCTTCCACCAACGTCACCCGCGAGCCGCTCTATCCGGCCGCGGGCGGGCGACTCCAATCAACGCCGATGGCCTCTGACGAGTCCATGCCCGAGCCGCTCATCCTGCAGTCACCGCTCAGCCTGGGGCTGTTTGCGGGTAAATGGTGCAGCTACTCAAGCGGGCCGGATCTGCCCTATGACCAGCGCGAGGAGGACGGCGGTGCACTGGTGTTCGAGACCGAGCGCCTTGACGCCCCCCTCGAGCTGCTTGGCGCCCCGGTGCTGACGCTACGCGGCCGGGTTGATCGCCCGGTGGCTCAGGTCGCGGCGCGGATCTCGGATGTGGCGGTTGATGGCAAGGCCACCCGGGTTACCTATGGCGTGTTCAACCTCAATCACCACGCCGGCCATGATGCGCCGGCCCCGCTCGAGCCAGGCCGGGAGATCACCATTCAGCTCGCACTCAATGATCTCGGGCATCGCTTTGCCGCCGGGCATCGCCTGCGGCTGTCGCTCTCCACCTCGTACTGGCCGCTGATCTGGCCCACGCCCGAGCCGGTGTGCCTGGAGGTACTCGCCGCCGACACCAGGCTCGACCTACCCGTCCGGCATGCGCCTGTGGATGAGCCGGTGGTCGATTTTCCGGCGCCCAATTTCCCGACACCTACCACGCTCGAGCGCATCGAGACGCCAGAACACCGCTGGCTCGTGCACCGCGACCTCGAAACCAGTGCCTCCACGCTCGAGGTCATAAAGGACGAGGGGCGCTACCGTATTGAGGATGTGGACCTTGAGGTGGCAGATTCGACGCGCGAGTACTACCGGTCGGTTGGTGAGGATTTTTCGCGCATCGAGGGCGAGGTGATTGCCTGGCGAAGCCTCGGGCGCGACGACTGGCAGATCCAGACGCGCACCCGCACCCTGCTGCAGGCCGATACCGAGGCGTTTTATGTGAATGCCGAGCTCGATGCCTGGGAGGCCGGGCATCGGGTGTTTTCGCGCAACTGGCAGCGGCGGATCCCGCGGGGCTATCTCTAGCCCCGGACCGGTCAGCCGGCCGGCAGCAGGCGCTCGATTCGCGCGGTGCCGTCCTCCACCCGCCAGCCGACTTCAAAGCCGGCGATGCGCATGCCGTAGCGCTCATTAGGATCGCGTTGGCGATAGGCCGGGCGCGGATCGGCGGCCACCGTCTGCTCGATGAGGGCCCGCACCCGCTCGTCGCAATCGGCAGCCGCCCCGGCGGCCGCTTCGCTCCAGATCACCGCAAGTGCCTGGTTGGGGGCCTCGAACCCGGCCGGTGGATGCGCATCGGCCGGTGCCTCAATGGCGGGTAGATAGGGCTTGATATCGACAACCGGCGTGCCATCCATGATGTCGGGTGCGGCAATGGCAAGCCCCCGGCCGGCGGGCGCTAGCAGGCCCTCGAGCCGCACGAGCGAGAGCCCGAGGCCGTTGGGGCGAAACGGCGAGCGCGTCGCGAAGACGCCATAGCGGCGATTGCCACCCAGACGCGGTGGCCGCACCGTGGGCCGCCAGTCGCGATTGTCGATGCGATCAAAGCCAAAGATAAGCCAGACGTGGCTGCAGCTCTCAAGCCCGCGCAGCGCCTCGGGGTCGTTGTAGGGCGGCCGCATCACGACCTCGCCGCGGGCAGCCGGCACCAATCCAGGCTGGCGCGGGGTGCCAAAGCGTGCCTCGAAGTCGCTGTAAAGGGTGGCAATGGGCGTGATCTCCATGCCGGCAGTATAATCCTTTACACTGCGCGCATGAGTTACAGAACCGTTGATCAATGCGTGGGCAATACCCCGCTGGTGCGGCTGCAACGCCTGGCCGACACTGGCTCCAATACCATCTTGCTCAAGCTCGAGGGCAACAACCCGGCCGGCTCGGTCAAGGACCGGCCGGCCATGAACATGATTACCCAGGCCGAGGCCCGCGGCGAGATCCGCCCCGGCGACACCCTGATCGAGGCCACCAGCGGCAACACCGGCATCGCGCTCGCCATGGCCGCCGCGGTCAAGGGCTATCGCATGCGCCTGATCATGCCGGCCAACATGACCACCGAGCGCCGCGCGTCGATGCGTGCCTACGGCGCCGAGCTGGTGCTGGTCAGCAAGGAAGAGGGCATGGAGGGGGCCCGTGATCTTGCGATGCGCATGCAGTCCGAGGGCGAGGGCCGCGTGCTGGATCAGTTTGCCAACCCCGACAACTGGGGCGCGCACTATCAGGGCACCGGGCCCGAGGTCTGGCGCGACACCAATGGCCGGGTCACGCACTTTGTGAGCTCGATGGGCACCACGGGCACCATCATGGGCGTCTCGCGGTATCTGCGTGAGCAAAACCCCGCGGTGCAGATCATTGGCGCGCAGCCCCGCGAGGGCGCGAGCATCCCGGGCATTCGCAAATGGCCCGAGGCCTATCTGCCCAAAATCTTTGAGCCCGAGCGCGTCGACCGCATTGTCGAAGTGGGCCAGGAGGAGGCCGAGGCAACGACCCGCCAGCTTGCAGCACTGGAGGGGGTTTTTGCGGGCATCTCGAGTGGCGGGACGCTCTGGGCAGCGCTACAGATTGCGCGCGAGGTTGAAAACGCCACGATTGTCAGCATCGTCTGCGACCGGGGTGATCGGTATCTCTCAAGCGGTGTCTTTCCGGATCAATGAACGTCTTTGCCTTTGACATCGAGACGGTTCCCGACGTGGCGGGCGGCCGACGGCTGCATGGCCTCGAGGGGCTGGATGATCACGCTGCGGCCGAGGCGCTGCTTGCCATGCGCCGCGAGGAGACGGGTAACGACTTTCTGCGCCTGCCGCTGCATCGCGTGGTCGTGATCTCGGTGGCAGCCCGCATTGGTGATCGCTTCACCGTGTTCTCGCTGGGCGACGGCGGCGATGACGAGGCCGAGCTCATACAGCGCTTCTACGAGGGCATCGAGCGCTACGTCCCGCGACTCGTGAGCTGGAACGGCAGCGGCTTTGATCTGCCCGTACTGCATTATCGCGCGCTGATGCACGGCATCAGCGCCCCGCGCTACTGGGAGACCGGCGATCAGGATCGCGACTTTCGCTTCAACAACTACCACAACCGCTTTCATGACCGGCACACCGACCTCATGGATGTCCTCGCCGGTTTTTCCGGCCGGGCGGTGGCACCGCTCGATCAGGTGGCAACCCTTTGCGGGCTGCCCGGCAAGCTCGGCATGAGCGGGGCCGATGTGCGCGGGCAGATCGAGCAGGGGCGGTTTGCTGCGGTACGCGACTACTGCGAACACGATGTCCTCAATACCTACCTGTTGTGGTTGCGCTTTGAGCTGATGCGCGGGGTGCTCGACCCCGATGGGTATGATCGCGAGTGCCAGCGGGTTCACGAGACCCTCATTGATGCGCAACGCCCGCATCTGGATGAGTTTCTCGAGGCCTGGACGGGCTAGGCGCGATGGGGGGGCGACGCGGACGTCGGCTGCCGGCCGAGCCGGTTGAAATTGCCATTGAGCGGCTGAGCCATGAGGGCCGCGGCATTGGTTATCACGACGGGCGCACGGCGTTCGTTCAGGGCGCGCTGCCCGGCGAGACTGTGCTGGCTGATATCAAGCGCCGCCGCCGGCGCCAGGAGGAGGGCGCTGCCGTGGCCGTTACCGCGGCGGCGGCAGCGGAGCGCGTTGAGGCGCCATGCCCGCATTTCGGTATATGCGGCGGCTGCAGTCTGCAGCATCTGGATACCGCCGCGCAGGTCGCGCACAAGCAGTCGGCGCTCGCCGAGCTACTGGCGCACACCGGCAATGTCAGTCCTGACGCCTGGCTCGCGCCGGTAACCGGCCCCACGGCGGGCTATCGCCGGCGGGCCCGGTTGGGCGTGAAATATGTGCCGCGCAAGGGCGATCGCGTGCTGGTGGGGTTTCGTGAGCGGTTCAGCCCGTTCGTGGCGGATATCGACAGCTGCCATGTGCTCGATGCGCGGGTGGCGGCCGTCCTGCCGGCGCTTGCCACGCTGGTTCGTGGGCTCAGTATCCCTGACCGGATCGCCCAGATAGAAGTGGCTGCCGGTGATCATGAAGTGGGCCTTGTGTTTCGCAACCTGCGCCCACTGAGCGCGGATGATCGCAACGCATTGATCGCGTTTGGCGATGCGCATAGCTTTTTGATGTTCGAGCAGCCGGGCAACGAATCCACCGTGGCGCCGCTCGGCCATGAGCGCATGCGCCTGCACTACGAGCTGCCGGACTTTGGCCTTGAGTTTGCGTTTGCCCCCACCGATTTCACCCAGGTTAATGCGGCGATCAACCGCCAGATGGTGCCTCTTGCGCTGGATTTACTGGGGCTCGAGCCGGGCCAGCGGGTGCTGGATCTCTTCTGCGGCCTGGGCAACTTTACCCTGCCTATCGCCCAGCGCGCGGGCGATGTGATCGGCCTGGAAGCGGCCGAGCCCCTGGTCGAGCGTGGCCGGGAGAACGCGCAGCGCAACGGCATTGCTAATGCCCGCTTTGAGGCGGCCGATCTCACGCGCGTGGCGCCCGATGCGGAATGGCTTGGCGGCCAGGTGGATCGGGTGTTGCTCGATCCGCCGCGATCGGGTGCCGAGGACGTGCTGCCCGCCATCGCCGGGCTTGCCCCCGAGCGCATTGTCTATGTCTCATGCGGGCCGGCCACGCTGGCGCGCGATGCCGGCGCTCTGGTTCACACTCATGGCTATCGGCTCGAGCGTGCCGGCGTGATGGACATGTTCCCCCACACCGGGCACGCCGAGGCGATCGCCCTTTTCACCCGCCACTAGGGAGCCCAGGCGGATGGATTACGACATCATCGACCGCGAGGTTGTCTACAACGGGTTTTTTCGCATGACGCGCTTTACCGTGCGCCACGCATTGTTTGCCGGTGGCATGAGCGGGCCCCTCGTTCGGGAGCGCTTCGAGCGTGGCGATGCCGTCGGGGTGCTGCCCTACGACCCGTGGGAAGACCGGGTGGTGCTGGTGGAGCAGTTTCGTGTGGGCGCGCTCGATACCGGCATGGGGCCATGGCTGCTCGAGACCGTGGCCGGCATTGTCGAGGCGGGTGAGTCGATGGAGACAGTGGCCCGCCGCGAAACCCGCGAGGAAGCGGACTGCGAGCTCGGCGAGCTGGTTCCGATCAGCCGCTACCTGGTCAGCCCCGGTGGTACGTCACAGACCGTGCATTTGTACTGCGCACCGGTGGATAGTCGGGATCTGCGCCTGGATGGACATGGTCACGCCGACGAGGGTGAGGACATCCGGTTGCATGTCCTGCCCGCCGACGAGGCCATTGGCCTGCTTGACACTGGCGGCGTTGAAGCCGCCATGCCCATTATCGCCCTGCAGTGGTTTGCCTTGAACCGCGCGTGGCTTAAAGATCGCTGGCGAGCTGCGCCGCGAGCCCCGTATAACGGGCCGGCGTAAGCGCACGCAGCTCCGCCTTGGCCTCGGCGGGTAACTCAAGGGTGTCCACAAAGGCTTCAAGTGCGGCCTGGTTGACGCGCTTGCCACGGGTCAGGGCCTTCAAGCGCTCATAGGGTTCGGGGATGCCGTAGCGGCGCATCACCGTCTGTATCGCCTCGGCGAGCACCTCCCAGTTGGCATCCAGGTCCTCGGCAAGGCGTGCCTCGTCCACGGCGAGCTTACCCAGCCCCCGCAGTGCGGCCTCATACCCGATCAGACTGTGGGCAAGCCCCACGCCAATGGTACGCAGCACGGTGGAGTCGGTCAGATCGCGCTGCCAGCGCGAGACCGGCAGCTTGCGCGCCAGATGCTCGAGAATGGCGTTGGCAATGCCAAAGTTGCCCTCGGCATTCTCAAAGTCGATGGGGTTGACCTTGTGCGGCATGGTCGATGACCCAACCTCACCCTCGACCGTTTGCTGGCGGAAATAGCCAAATGCAATGTAGCCCCAGAGGTCGCGTACCAGGTCGATGCCAATGGTATTGACGCGCGACAGGGCGTCAAAGAGCTCGGCGATGCCGTCATGGGGTTCGATTTGCGTGGTGTAGGGGTTCCAGTCGAGCCCGAGGTTCTGGATGTAACGCTTTGAAAAAGCGAGCCAGTCAACTTCAGGGTAAGCGGCGACATGGGCATTGAAATTGCCCACCGCGCCGTTGATCTTGCCCAGGATCGGGCAGTCGGCGAGTGCCCGGCGCTGGCGCTCGAGGCGGGCGGCCACATTGGCAAACTCCTTGCCAAGCGTGGTGGGTGACGCCGGCTGGCCGTGTGTCCGCGCCAGCATGGCCGTGTCGGCATGGCGGCTGGCAAATGCCCGGAGCTCGCCAAGCATCCGGTCGATAGCCGGGAGCAGCACGTCGTTGCGCGCACTGCGCAGCATGAGCGCGTAGGCAAGGTTGTTGATGTCTTCGGAGGTGCAGGCAAAGTGGACGAATTCGCTGATGGCCGCCAGTTCGTCATGTTCGGCCATCCGCTCCTTGATGTAGTATTCCACTGCTTTGACATCATGGTTGGTGACGGCCTCGATGGCCTTGACGCGCTCGGCGGCGGTCTCGTCAAAGTCGGTGGCGATGGCGGTCAGGGCCCGTGCCGCGGCGTCACTGAGGGGCGGCACCTCGGATATGGCAGGGTCGGTGGCAAGCGCCTTTAGCCATTCCACCTCCACGAGGATGCGGTGGCCAATGAGCCCGTACTCACTGACAAGCGGGCGCAGCGCGGCGGTTTTTTGCCCATAGCGGCCGTCGATGGGTGAGATGGCGGTGAGTTGACTGAGATCCATGGTCGGCGATCCGTGAAGCAGTAAAAGCATGAGTTTACTAAAACCGGGGAGATGATGATGAACCAGCAGGGATACCGGACCGAAAAGGACAGCATGGGCGAGCTTCAGGTGCCGGCCGATGCACTCTGGGGCGCCCAGACACAGCGCGCGGTGGATAACTTTGGCATCAGTGGCCAGGCGATGCCGCGCCGGTTCATCCAGGCTCTGGGGCTGGTCAAGGCCTCCACGGCCGAGGCCAATCGCGACCTTGGCGATATGGAGTCCGACGTGGCCGGGGCCATTGTGACCGCCGCCGAGGCGGTGGCCAGTGGCGCGCACGATGATCACTTTCCGGTGGATGTCTTCCAGACCGGTTCGGGCACCAGCAGCAACATGAATGCCAACGAGGTGATTGCCCGGCTTGCGACCGCAGCGCTCGGCCGCCCGGTACACCCCAACGATCACGTCAACATGAGCCAGAGCAGTAACGATGTGATCCCCACCACCATTCATGTTGCCGCGGCTGTTGCCTGTGCCGAAGACCTCCTGCCGGCCCTTGATTACCTGGCACAGACGCTGGAGGCGCGTGCGGCCGAGCTCGATGGGATTACCACCACCGGGCGCACGCACTTAATGGATGCCATGCCGGTTACCCTGGGCCAGGAGGTGGGCGGCTGGGCGCAGCAGATCCGCCTCGGCGAGGAGCGCGTCCGCTCGGCGCTGTCGCGGGTGCATGCCCTGGCGCAGGGCGGCACGGCCGTGGGCACCGGCATCAACGCCCGGCCCGGTTTTGGGGGTGCGGTTGCCGAGGCGCTGGCAGGCCGCACGGGTCTTGCATTTCGCGAGAGCCCCAATCGCTTTGAGAGCCTGAGCAGTCAGGACGCGGCCGTCGAGCTGTCGGGCCAGCTCAAGGTGGTGGCCGTGAGCCTCATGAAGATCAGCAATGATCTGCGCTGGATGAACGCGGGGCCGCTTGCGGGGCTGGGGGAAATCGCCCTGCCGGCGCTGCAGCCCGGTAGCAGCATCATGCCCGGCAAGGTCAACCCGGTGATCCCCGAGGCGGTCGCGCAGGTGGCCGCGCAGGTCATCGGCAATGACACCACCATCACGGTGGCGGGCCAGTCGGGCAACTTTCAGTTGAACGTGATGTTGCCGGTGGTGGCGCAGAACCTGCTGCAGAGCATCGAGCTGCTGGCCAATGGCTCCCGGGCGCTGGCCGATCGGGCCGTTGCCGGGTTTACCGTCAATCAGGCGCGCCTTGAGGAGGCGCTGGGGCGCAATCCGATCCTGGTAACCGCACTGAATACGGTGATTGGTTATGAGCTGGGTGCGAGCATCGCCAAGCGCGCCTATGCCGAAGGCCGGCCACTAATGGAGCTTGCCCGCGAGATGACCGATCTGTCCGATGCCGAGCTCGAGCGGCTGCTTGACCCCGCGGCGCTCACGGCCGGCGGCATCCCCGGGAGCGACTAGCGGCACCTGCGCTGGACGTGACGCATGACCACGACGGCTGCCTTTGACCCGCGCCCCGTATTAAAAACCCTGCCGACCGGGCCGGGTGTCTATCGCATGTTCGATGCGAGCGGTGCGGTGATCTACGTGGGCAAGGCCCGCAATCTCAAGCGTCGTGTGAGTAGCTACTTCCAGCGCAGCGTCCATAATTCGCGCACGCAGGCACTGGTGGCCCAGGTCGCTGATCTGCAGGTCACCGTCACGCATACCGAGGCCGAGGCGCTCATCCTTGAGAATAACCTCATCAAGGAGCATCGGCCGCGCTATAACGTGCTGCTGCGTGATGATAAAAGCTATCCCTATATCTACCTGTCCACCCAGCAGGCCTACCCCAGGCTTGCCTTCCACCGCGGCCAGCGCCGGGGGGAGGGGCGGTATTTCGGGCCGTTTCCGTCCTCGGGGGCCGTGCGCGAGACACTGAACCACCTGCAGAAGGTCTTCCCGGTCCGGCAGTGCCGTGACAGCTTCTTTGCCCATCGCTCGCGGCCCTGCCTGCAGCACCAGATCGGCCGCTGCACCGCACCGTGCGTGGGCTATATCAGCGAGGAGGACTATGCCCGCGACGTGCGCCACGTCGAGATGTTTCTGGCCGGGCAGAGCAACGCGGTCATTGACGAGCTTGTCGGGCGCATGGAGGCCGCGGCCGAGGCGCTCGATTTTGAACAGGCGGCACGTCTGCGCGATCGCATTGCGAGCCTGCGGCGGATTCAGGAAAAGCAATATGTCTCGGGCGCGAAGGGCGATGTGGATGTGATTGCCTGCCGAAGCCGCGAGAACCTCGCCTGTGTGCAGGTCTTTGTCATTCGGGACGGGCGCAATCTGGGCAACCAGACCTACTTCCCCAAGGCGCCGTCCGACACCTCCATCGAGGAGATCCTGCAGGGCTTTCTGGCGCGGCACTACCTGGGCCGGGATACACCTGGCGAGCTCCTGGTCAGCCACGAACTACCGGATGCCGAAGTGCTGGAAGAGGCTTTAGGCGCGGACGCCGGGCATCGAGTGCGGCTCTCGGCGCGTTTGCGGGGCGAGCGCCGGCGCTGGCTGGAAATGGCTGAACGCAATGCGGATCACGCCCTCAGTGCGCGCATGAGCACGGAAGCCAGCCTGGAGCGGCGCTTTGAAGACCTGCAGCAGGCACTCGCGCTGGATCAGATGCCCGAGCGCCTCGAGTGTTTTGATATCAGCCACACCCGGGGTGAGGCCACCGTCGCCTCATGCGTGGTCATGGGCCGCGAGGGCCCCATCAAGGACGACTATCGACGCTTCAACATCGACGGGATTACCGGCGGTGACGACTACGCCGCCATGCGCCAGGCCCTGGAGCGGCGCTACCGGCGCTTGCGCGAGGGCGAGGGGACGCTGCCCGATCTGCTCTTGATTGATGGCGGCCGTGGCCAGCTTGCCCAGGCCGAGGCGGTCCTTGAAGACCTGCAGGTGAGTGGGGTGACGCTGGTCGGGATCTCCAAGGGGCCGCGGCGGCGCGCCGGCGAGGAAGTACTGGTGATTGCCGGGCAACCCGGCGAGACGCGCCTGCCGCCCGAGTCGCCCGCATTGCATTTGTTGCAGCACACACGGGACGAGGCGCACCGGTTTGCCATTACCGGACATCGCAGCCGGCGGGGCAAGTCGCGAACCACCTCGAGCCTTGAGGAGATTGGCGGGCTGGGCCCTAAACGGCGGCAGGCGCTCATGCAGCAGTTTGGGGGGCTAAAGGGCATCAAGCGCGCCGGGGTCGAAGATCTTGCACGGGTGCAGGGCATCAGCAGTGCGCTTGCCGAGCGCATCCATGCCCATTTGAACGGCTGAGTGATAGGCTGCCGCCATGGAGCTAACCCTTCCCAACATCCTGACCTGGCTGCGGATCGTGATGATCCCCGTGCTTGGGCTGCTCTTTTTGCTGCCCGCCCCATGGGCCAACGCGGCCGCGGCCGCCATCTTCGTGATCGCCAGTATTACCGACTGGCTCGATGGCTTTCTGGCGCGGCGCTGGAACCAGGTCTCGCCGTTTGGCGCCTTCCTCGACCCGGTGGCCGACAAACTGATTGTCGCGATTGCCCTGATCATTGTGGTGGTCGAAAGCCCGACGGCCTGGCTGGCCGTCCCGGCCGCCGTCATCATTGGCCGCGAGATCGCGGTCTCAGCGCTTCGTGAGTGGATGGCCGAGCTGGGCCAGCGCTCGAGCGTAGCGGTCGGGATGGTCGGCAAAATCAAGACAAGCGCGCAGATGACCGCCATCGCGCTGCTGTTATATCGCTACGACATTGGTGACTGGCCCGTGTGGGGCATTGGACTGGGGCTACTGTACGTCGCGGCGGCGCTCACACTCTATTCGATGGCGCTTTACATGATGGCCGCCATTCGTGCCGTGGATGGGCTGTCACAGGGTTGACAGAAAAGGGCGACTGGCTAGAATAGCGGGCCTGACGCGGGAATAGCTCAGTTGGTAGAGCACAACCTTGCCAAGGTTGGGGTCGCGAGTTCGAGTCTCGTTTCCCGCT
>CAJXMI010000049.1 GCA_913056145.1 uncultured Spiribacter sp. | reverse complement strand
TACATCTTGAGCAGCTCAAGATCGTGCTCGGCATAGAGCTCGGGGAACATCTCGTTGATGGCCTTGCTCTCGTCGAAAAACTCGAGAACGGTCTGCTCGTCGGTGGGCAGCAGGTAGGGCACAAAGAAGATCTGTGCCGGCGGCAGCCAGGCACCACTAAAGCCCGGTGACTGGTTGACGAACTCGAGGATGCCGTTCTGGGCCTGCTCCATGATGTCGTCGGACTCGCCCAGTTCGCCAAAGCGGTAGACCTCGAGCGTGTGCTCGGAGTTGGCCTCGATGTGCTCCTTGAAGGCAAAGGCGTAGACGTCCTGGACGTCGCCCTCGAACTCTTCATGGGCGTAGCGCCACGTGTCGGCAAAGGCCGCACTCGACAGCCCCAGTGCCAGCGCGCCGACAGCGGCGTGAGTGAGAAACCGGGATGACTTCATAACGAGTCTCCTATTGTATGTGCTTTTTCGGGTGGCGGCCGCATGCCGTCCACTTGCCGATTGGCAGCCATCACAAAATTGTGACAGTCAAAGTCGAGGCTAGCTTGGGGGTTGACCGGGGTCAAGTTGGCAGAATGTGGGGCCATTTGGTGCATCTCCTGCACCATTCTGTCCCGTTAGCGGTCCTGGCGGGCGGGTGGCGGTTTTTTGCGTTTCACGGCCGGGAGATCGCGCCGGGCCGGGAACTGCCGCCCCGACCAGGCGCGGCTTTGCAAGCGCACAGTGGCGGTTGCGGTAATCGGGAGGCGGTTGGCGGCGAGCAGCCGTCGCTCAAACAATCCGGCATCGCGCGCGAAGCGATTGGCGGCCTCTGCCGCCTCGCGGATCAGCCAGCCGCCCCAGGGGATTTGCAGCGGGTAGCCGTAGGTTACCTGCACGCGCAGCAGTGTGGCGTCGGCCAGGCTCAGATCGCTATGCCGGCCGCGCCGCGCCCCACCGTGGTGCACATCGCGAAAGGGCAGGTAGGTGCGGCCGCGGTCATCACGGCGGCCGTGGTCGAGAAAGGCCTCGCGGGTCGGGTTGAGAATGCGGATCCGGCCGTTCAGCTCGACATCCGGCCGTGCCCGCGTGGCAAATCGGGTCTCGAAGTCGAGGCTGCTCGACTCGGGCACCTTGAGGGGCGTCAGCGCCCGCGCCAGTGCTGTTTTCATCGGGCCCGTGCGGCCGTTTTCCAGCGCCCCGGCCCGCGCCGCCATCAGTGCCCCGTATTCGACAAAGGCACGGGCCTCATGCACCAGTGCCCACTGCACCACCATGAGGCCCATGCCCAGGACCACCGGCAGCGCGATGACGGTCTCGAGCATCACGCTGCCGGCACTTCGACGCCGATGCAGGCATCGGCGGGCGATCATCAGGTACTGCTACCGCGACAGCTCGCCGGCGCGAAGCGGGCGGGGAGGGTTGCAGCTGCGGTGCCCGCTTCGCAGGACCATGTGATCTGCCCGTTGGTGCCGACGCTGGGTTTGAACAAAATGTTCTTGCCCTGCAACTCTTCATTGCCAATGTCATTTAGGGTTACCGAGATGCTCCCTGCCGGATCAGCCTGGACGAGAATTGACTCAACCACTTCGGTAGAGTAATTCCCACCAGACAAGCCTTCCGCGCCGCCAGAGGTGCCATCGAGGCCCGCGTCTGCCGAGCTGGTCGGCAAATCGCCATTGCCATAGTAATAATCCGCCACCGACGCCTTAACCGGCGCTACCGCGGTGACGGCCTCCGAGACCTTGGCGCGGATGGTGTAGTCGGAGTAGGCGGGGATGGCGACGCTGGCAAGGATGCCGACGATGGCCACGACGATCATGAGCTCGATCAGTGTGAAGCCGCTTTGCTGCTTGCGCATGGAAACCTCCTTGGGGTTATCGGGGGCTGTCGGAATGACGGCCCTCGGGCGTATTGAGCCCCAGGCGGGCGGCGCAAAACTGAGACCCGGGTCACAGAACGGACGAGCGTGGGCGCCGGGCGCATGAGCGGCGTTCTTGCGCAGTGCGGCATTGTTTTGAATCGCGCCCCGGAATCGTGGAGAATGACCGCAATTTTCCCGAGGAGGCGGAGCGTCCATGAACCTGCACGAGTTTCAGGCGAAGCACATCTTCAGCCAGTACGGTATTCCCATCCCCCGAGGTTTCGTGGCCCGTTCCGCGGCAGAGGCAAAGTCGGCCGCTGAAGAGCTGGGGGGCTCGGTCTGGGTGGTCAAGGCCCAGGTCCACGCCGGCGGCCGCGGCAAGGCGGGCGGGGTCAAGATCGCCAAGAGCCTTGACGAGGTGACCGAATACACCGAGGCCCTGCTGGGCACGCGGCTGGTCACCCACCAGACCGACGAGCACGGCATGCCGATCAACGCGGTGATGATCGAGGAAGGCCTCGACATTGCCCGCGAGATCTATCTGGGTGCCCTGGTCGACCGCGCCAGCAAGCGGGTGGTCTTCATGGGCTCTGCGGCGGGCGGCATGGACATCGAAGAGGTCGCCGCCACCGAGCCCGAGAAGATCATCACCGTGCGGGTCAACCCGGTCGCGGGCCTTCAGCCCTACCAGTGCCGGCAGATGGGCTTTGCGCTGGGGCTGACGCCGGCGCAGATCAAACAGCTCACCCAGGTCATGCAGGGGCTCTACCGTTGCTTTGAAGACCGCGACCTCAGCCTGGTCGAGATCAATCCGCTGATCGTGACCGGCGATGACACGCTGCTCGCGCTCGATGCCAAGATCAACGTCGATGACAACGCCATCGAGGTCAAGCGCCAGGCCGAGATCGCGGACATGCGCGACGTGAGCCAGGAGGATGAGACCGAGGTGCAGGCCGCCGAGCATGGTCTCAACTACATTACGCTCGATGGCAACATTGGCTGCATGGTCAATGGCGCCGGCCTTGCCATGGCCACCATGGACGTCATCAAGCTCCACGGCGGCGAGCCGGCCAACTTCCTGGACGTGGGCGGCGGCACCAACAAGGAGCGCGTCACCGAGGCGTTCAAGATCATTTCGGCAAGCCCCGATGTGCAGGGCATCCTGGTCAATATCTTTGGCGGTATCGTCCGCTGCGACATGATTGCCGAGGGCGTGATCGCCGCGGTCAGGGAGGTGGGCGTGGACGTCCCCGTGGTGGTGCGGCTCGAGGGCACCAACGTCGCGCAGGGCAAGCAGCTGCTGGCCGAGAGCGGCCTCGACATCATCCCCGCCGACGATCTGACCGACGGCGCCCAGAAGGTGGTGGGCGCGGTCAGCGCCTGATCCTGCAACCCGGACACAAGACGAGGAACACACATGAGTATTCTGGTGGACAAGCACACCAAGGTGATCGTCCAGGGCTTCACCGGCAAGCAGGGCACCTTTCACGCCGAGCAGTGCATTGCCTATGGCACCAACATCGTGGGCGGCACCACGCCGGGCCGCGGCGGCGAGCAGCATCTTGAGCGGCCGGTGTTCAATACCGTGCGCGACGCGGTGGACGGGACGGGCGCCAATGCCTCGATGATCTATGTGCCAGCGGCCTTTGCGGCCGATGCCATCCTTGAGGCCGCCGAGGCGGGCATCAAGGTCATCGCCTGCATTACCGAGGGCATTCCGGTGCTCGATATGCTCAAGGTCAAGGCCGCGCTCGATTTCTACGACGCGACCCTGATCGGTCCCAACTGCCCCGGCATCATCACGCCGGGCGAGTGCAAGATCGGCATCATGCCCGGCCACATCCACAAGGCCGGCTCGATCGGCATTGTCTCGCGCTCGGGCACGCTCACCTATGAGGCGGTCAAGCAGACCACCGACATCGGCATGGGCCAGAGCACCTGCGTGGGCATTGGCGGCGATCCCATCCAGGGCATGAACTTCATCGATGTCATCGAGCAGTTCGAGGCCGATCGCCAGACCAAGGGCATTGTCATGGTCGGCGAGATCGGCGGTACGGCCGAGGAAGAGGCTGCGGAGTACATCCAGGCGCATGTGCGCAAGCCGGTGGTGGCCTACATTGCCGGGGTGACAGCACCGCCCGGCAAGCGCATGGGGCACGCCGGCGCCATCATCAGTGGTGGCAAGGGCACGGCAGCCGACAAGTTCGGCGCGCTCGAGAAAGCCGGGGTGGCCACCGTGCGCTCACCGGCCGAGATCGGCCAGCGCGTCAGCGACTGCTTCACGGGCTGACGTGATGCGGCATCGGGCCGCATTGCGGCCCCTCGCTTCGGAGGGCGGTCTGCGCCAATGACCGAGCGCCTGCGCTTTGTAATGGCCCAGCTCAACCTGCTGGTGGGCGATGTGGCCGGGAATACGGCGGCGGTTATTGACTCGGCCGTGGCAGCACGCGACCGCCAGGGTGCATCGCTGATCTGCTTTCCCGAGCTCACGCTGACGGGCTATCCGCCCGATGATTTGCTGTTGCGCAGTGACTTTATTGCCGAGGTCGACGCGGGGCTGGAGCGCATTGCGGCCGCGACCCGCGGCATCACCGTGATCGTGGGCGCGCCGCGGCTCGAGGCAGGGTCGTTGTACAACGCCGCGCTGGTCATTCGGGACGGGCGCATCGCAGCGCGCTACGCCAAGCAGGAGCTGCCCACTTACGGGGTCTTTGATGACCTGCGCTACTTTGTCGCCGGCGCCGAGCCCTGCGTGGTGGATATCGAGGGCTGCCGGGTCGGGGTCACGATCTGCGAGGATGCCTGGCACACCAGTCCGGTAGCCGCCGCGGCCGCGGCCGGCGCCGATGTCATCGTCAACCTCAACGCCTCGCCGTTTGATCAGTACAAGGGCCCGGCCCGCGAGTCGGTGCTGCGCGATCGCATTGCCGAGTCGGGCCGCCCCATCCTCTACTGCAACATGGCCGGGGGGCAGGACGAGGTGGTCTATGACGGCGGCTCCTGCGCCTTCGATGCCAACGGCGATCTCATGGTGCGCGCGCCGCGGTTTGATACCGGGCTCTATCCTGTCGATGTGGCGCGTATCCATGGCGCCTGGATGCCGCTTGAGGGGGATATCGAGCCCGATCTCTCGCCCGAGGCAACGGTGTACGAGGCACTGGTCTGGGGCGTGCGCGACTACATCAACAAAAACCGCTTTCCAGGGGTGGTCATCGGGCTGTCGGGCGGGATCGACTCGGCCCTGGCTGCCTGTATTGCCGCCGATGCCCTGGGGCCGGAGCGCGTTCATTGCCTCATGATGCCCACACGCTATACCTCCGAGATGAGCCATACGGATGCCGGCGCCATCGCCGAGGCCCTGGGGGTGCGCTACGACGTGGTGGCCATTGAGGCCATGTTCAACGACTTTACCGCCCAGCTGGCTCCACTGTTTGGCGACCGGCCCGCGGATGTGACCGAGGAGAACCTGCAGTCGCGCATTCGCGGGACCCTGCTGATGGCGGTGTCCAACAAGCTGGGGGGGCTGGTGCTGGCCACTGGCAATAAAAGCGAAATGGCGGTGGGCTATGCCACGTTGTACGGCGACATGGTGGGCGGCTTCTCACCGCTCAAGGATATCTTCAAAACCGAGGTGTACCGCCTGGCCCGCTACCGCAACACGCGGTCGCGCGTGATCCCCGAGAACGTGCTGACACGCCCGCCCAGCGCCGAGCTGGCGCCTGATCAGAAAGACACCGACAGCCTCCCCGAGTATGCCGAGCTCGATGCCATTCTGGCCGCCTATGTCGAGGACGATGCGGGCATTGATGACATCGTGGCGGCGGGCCACGACCGGGCGGTGGTCCAGCAAGTGGTGCGGCTGCTGCATCGCAACGAGTACAAGCGCCGCCAGGCCGCGCCCGGCGTCAAGGTAACCACCAAGGCCTTTGGCCGTGACCGGCGTTATCCGATTACCTCGGGTTTTGGCCATCAATCGGCCTGATACACTACCGCGCCCAGTCAACCGGAGCGAACGCATGAAAAAGATCGAAGCGATCATCAAGCCCTTCAAGCTCGACGACGTCCGCGAGGCCGTTGCCGAGACCGGCATCACCGGCATGACCGTGACCGAGGTGAAGGGATTCGGGCGCCAGAAAGGGCACACCGAACTCTATCGGGGCGCCGAGTACGTCGTCGACTTCCTGCCCAAGATGCGCGTCGAGGTGGTCGTGCCCGATGAGCGGGTGGAAGCCGTGGTCGAGGCGGTGGTCAAGGCGGCCAACACCGGCAAGATCGGCGACGGCAAGGTGTTTGTAACGCCGGTGGAGCAGGCTATTCGCATTCGCACCGGGGATGACGGCGAGCAGGCGCTCTAGTCGTCGGCGACGCCTACCCGCCTCGCTTGATCACCTAAAAGCCACCAATGCCGCCGCCGTCAGGCCCCGGCACGGTGGAGCCCCCGGGCGCACCCGATGCGCCCCCGGCGCTGGGCGACGGTGGTACCTCGAATGACTGATCCTGATAGAGCGGCGGGATTTCGGGGTTTTCGGACAGGCGCATGTCCTGCTCGTCGGCAGCCGCGACCACGCCATCAGCCAGATCATCGAGCGCCAGCTCGCGATAGGCCTGTGCCAGCAGTGACATCGCGGGCTCAACCGCCGGCGTATTCGGGAACTCCTCGATCACCATTGTGGCCCGCCGTGCCGAGGCCACCCAGGCGCGGCGGTCGGCATAGAACTGTGCGACATGCAGCTGATAGCGCGCGCCGTTGGCGTACAGCTCACGAATGCGCGCCTCGGCATCCTCGGCATAGCGGCTGTCGGGATACCGCTCGAGGATGGTGTTGAACGACTGAAAGGCCTGGCGCCGAGGCACCGGATCGCGCAGCGTGGTGTCGACCCCGACCAGGCGCTTGATGAAGTCGTCGTTTTTCTCCTGCAGCGCCACGCCCTGCATGTACCAGCTGTAGGGGACCGCCCGGTGGCGCGGATGAATGCGCCGGAAGCGCTCGGCCGCGGCCACGGTGGAGGCCACATCGCCGGCCTCGTAGTACACCTGGATGATGTCGAGCTGCGCCTGCGTGGCATAGACGCCAAACGGATACTGCGCCTGCAGCGCCTCAAGCTCCTCGGTGGCGGTGGTCCAGTCGCCACGATCCATCGCGCGCTTGGCGGTCTCATACAGCGCGGCGGCCTCGGCCTCGCGCAGGTTGGTGCCATCGTTGCCGGTACTGGCGCAGCCGGCCAGCAGAGCAGCGGTGATCAGGGTAAGCAGGATGCGCTTCATGGCCGTATCATCTACCTTGTCGATCAAACCCACAGTCTAGAGAAAAAAACGGGACAACGCCCAGCCGTGATGATAACCCGAACCGCGAGCCAGACCATCGAGCGGCGCGCCACCGTTCCCGACCAGGCCGCCGGTCAGCGACTGGACGCGGCCGTCGCTGATCTCTTTCCCGAGTTCTCGCGCTCGCGCCTGCAGCGCTGGCTCAAGACCGGGGCGCTCACCGTGGATGGCGCCTCGCCACGAGGGCGAACGGCTGTGCGCGGCGGCGAGGTGGTGGTGATTGCCGCCGAGCTCGAGGACGAGGGGCATGTCGAGCCCCAGGCGATTCCGCTCGACATTATCCATGAGGATGCGGACATTCTGATCATCAACAAGCCCGCGGGCCTGGTGGTGCACCCCGGTGCCGGCAACCCCGCAGGCACCCTGCAGAATGCGCTCCTGCATCATGCCCGTGATCTGGGGGCGGTGCCACGCGCGGGCATTGTGCATCGGCTGGATCGGGAGACGACCGGACTCATGGTGGTCGCCAAAACGCTTGAGGCCCACACGCACCTTGTAGAGCAACTTCAGGCCCGCACCGTGGGGCGCGAGTACCTGGCGCTGGTGGCCGGCACGTTTACCGCGGGGGGCAGCGTAGACGCGCCCATTGGCCGGCACCCGCGCGATCGACTCAGAATGGCCGTGCGATCCGACGGGCCTGGCACCCGGCCGGCCGTGACCCACTACCGCATCGAAGAGCGCTTCCCCGCGCACACATTGCTGCGCTGCCGCCTCGAGACCGGCCGGACGCACCAGATCCGCGTGCACATGGCCTACCGGCGCCATCCGATTCTGGGTGACCCGCTCTACGGTGGCCGTCTGGCCCTGCCACGCCAGGCCGACCAGATCGTGTGGCCGCCGGCGGTCGATGACGGTGCCGCATCACGCAGCGTTGCCGACTGGCTGCGCGGCTGCCGGCGCCAGATGCTGCATGCCGAGACACTGACCCTGGTGCATCCGGCGCGCGACGAGACCATGAGCTGGAGCGCGCCCGCGCCGGCCGATTTTGCGGCGGTGCTGGCCGCCCTGCGGGCCTATCGCGAGGCCATGGACACCCATGATCAGGACGCCGGGCGGTGGCGTCCGTGAACTCTGCAACGGGCCCATCCAGCCCATCCAACAGCAAATCCACGCTGCAGGACGGTTTGCTGCTGGCGCCCGGGGAGCTGCCCGTGCAGGCCGGGTTTACCCTGCGCGGCGGCGGTGTCAGCGAGGGGCCCTGCGCCAGCCTCAACCTGGCCCTGCATGTCGACGACAACCCCGCGGCCGTGCATGAAAACCGCCGGCGTCTGGTTGAACAGGCGGGGCTTGCCGAGGCCCCGCGCTGGCTGCGCCAGGTACACGGCACCCGCGTGGTGCACGGCGATGCGGTCCAACCCGACCTCACCGAAGCCGATGCGGTCTGGTCGGATCGCCCCGGCCAGGTCTGTGCGGTACTCATTGCCGACTGTGTGCCGGTGTTGCTCGCCGATCGCAGCGGCCGCTGCGTGGCCGCCGTCCATGCCGGCTGGCGGGGACTGGCCGCCGGCATCATTCCGCAAACCATCGCGACCCTGCCCGCACCCGCCGCGGCGCTTATCGCCCATATCGGCCCCTGCATTGGCCGCGATGCCTACCAGGTCGGCCCCGAGGTCATCCAGCAAATAGCGCGCGCCGGTGTCGAGCCCGTGTGCCAGCCATCCGCCCCGACGAGCACCACCGTGCCAGCCGCTGCGTCGGCAGGCGACCGAGCAGTCGACCGCGCACCCGACCGCTCGCCGCGCTTTCAGCTCGATCTGGCGGCCACCGCCCACGCCATCCTGCTCAAGGCGGGCGTCGGCCAGGTCAGCACCGAAGACCGCTGCACCTGCAGCGACCCCAGCCGCTTTTTCTCCTACCGCCGCGACGGCATAACCGGACGGTTCGCCGCTTACGTTGCCTGTAGGGGCTAGCGTGTGCCCCATTGCGCCAGCGAGCGCCAGGACGTGACGCGCATGCCGCGTTGTTTGCGGTCGTTCGTGCCGCCATACACGACCATCGGCTGACCGGCCTCTTTGCTGGCCATCGCACACCAGTGCTCCAACACGGTAAAGGCGCGGCCGCTGACGGTGGCGCCAGCCGTGATCTCGATGGGATCCAGAACGCCGGCCCGGTCCACGACCAGATCGACATCACGGCCGTGTCGAACAGCTCGCCGCGCAGCGGATGCGTGGCAAGCTGCTCGGGTGTCTTCACCAGGCGCTTGTTGAAATCGCGGTGATGCGGCGGCAGCCGACGGATGACATAACTGGCCTCCAGCACCGACAGCCACTCGCGGATCGTATTGTGCTCACCCCCACGGTATCGCCCAGCGCGGACTGGTTGAGCAGCTGTCCGGTGCGCCCGGCCACCAACCGCATGAATAGCTGAAACTGCGACAGATCACGGATCTGCAAAAGCTGCCGAACATCCCGCTCAAGGTACGTCTGCATATAACTCCCGTACCAAATCGCCGGGTCCACCGGCCGACAGTCAGGGAGGCGTAAGCCAGGTCTCCGCAGCTGCGTACTGATCGGCCTTGGGCTGAAGGCCCAAGCTGGTGATAAGTTGATCGCGGAAGTCGGGGCTGCGCTGAAATTCGTCAAACGCCACGCAGCGCGCCGACAGGTTCTGGTTCATCAAGGTGCTGAAGATTCTTCCGTAGAGTACTTTGGCACCGGCTTCGCCGTAGACAGGGTGCCAACCTCTGCGTTTGCGGGTTGCTTCAATCCGGGCGAGTGGTCGGGTTATGACCAGCCAATACGGTTGAGCGATGGCTTGAATGTCTGTGATGAAATAAGCAAGCAGGGGATGCTTGAGCAGGATAACCGGATTCGGTTCTGGACATTTCATGGCTTCTTCAATGAGCCACTCCGAAAACCATTCTCTAAAGGCTGAGCCGCTGTAATCGATTTTTTTGAGACTAAGCTCATTGATCCGTGCTGCCAACGCATCGCGCAGAGCCTTGGGCTCGTGACTATCCGGAGTTCTAGGGTCATTTGTCCGTTGATGCGGCGGGCATGTATTAGCGCCGCATCTTGCGATATAGCCCGTCAGTGCAGTTGAGCCGCAAGACCAGCTTCCAAGGATCGCAACGACTTTGGGCTTTGATTTATGCAATGTGTGTTGCCTGCAAGTTTTCTATTACTTGAATAAGCTGATTGGCACTGCTCTGTAGACCGAGATTTTTCGCATGGACTCTTGCCTTGGAGCTGAGTTTCTGATGTTCGTCATCGTGGTCGAATAGCGTCTGAATGATTTCCAGTGGTGTCGACAGTGCTTTATCAGCCGGAATGGTTTGGTATGGCGACTTAAAACAGCCATCGGGCAGGTCAACTTTTATGCCGCCGGCCCCGGCGGCCTCCGAAAGGCCACTTCGACCCGTAATAACAGACGGGACCCCATTCATGGCAGCTTCAGCGGCGACCCGTCCAAAGCTTTCCCAACAAAGACTCAGCGCGAGCAGGACGCGGGCCCTGGCGTAGATCGGCCGCATGTCCTGCGTGTTGGGAGTCAGGATGACATTGCTGAGGGATTTTCGCTCTTCGCCGAACTGCCGGGTTACCTGGCGGAGCAGGGCTTCCCAGTTGCCTCTGGACTGAACAACTTCGAATTTGATGTCGGGTCGGCGCTGCTCAAGCAGCATGGCCAGCCGGATGACGATGGCGGCGCCCTTCGCCAGCGAGGGGTTAACGAGCAAGACATGTTTTGGGTTGTGCTTTTCAGCCACGACCAGCGTCGGATCGATGAATGGCCCGATGGGTGTGACGTCGATGCCCTCGCGTTCCTTGTACATGCGAGCAGTGGCTTGGCTGTCCGTCAGGATCAGATCCACATCGCGGCACCAGCGTTTTCCTTTGAAATTGCCATTCGCCAGGTAGGCAGCTACCGGGACGCCTCGGGCATGCGCTTCGTCGCCAATCAGAAGATCCAGCGTACGGCCGCCGTAGTAGTAGACAAGATCGGGCTTGAACTCGTCGAGGAGTTTTACGTAGACCGTATACCAGCGCGCTTCTTCCTCGGCGGTCATGTCTTTGCGGGCGGTACTCTTTGTCTTGATTAAACGGTGCTTGAGCGGGCCATCGTTGATCGTGACCGAATTCTCTTTGCTGGCACGGATTTTCTGCCAGTGTGGTTTTAGACGGGTAATGCCGTTGGGCGAGTCAAAAATGGTCGCGCCGAGGATGGCGATTTCATAACCGCGCTTCTGTAGCTCAAGCAACTGTTGCCTCACCGCCATCGATGCCCCACTCGATAAATCCAGCAAGCAGTACGGGTTTGCCCAGAGGATGCGTTTTTTACGCTCGGCCACTTTTTGTCTCCGTTGTGCGGTTTGTCTCGGGCAGCATGATCACAAACCCGAAGCATAGCTGGGATGGCGGGGGGTGGCCATTCAGGCCTGTCGCGGCTTGGCGCGGTGAGGGCGCCGTGGTGGGGTGGCATCGAGCTCC
>CAJXMI010000048.1 GCA_913056145.1 uncultured Spiribacter sp. | reverse complement strand
CTGAGGACGCCGGTACGCGCTTCACGTTCTGGGTGCTGTCGATGATTCCGTTCATCTACATCGTCTACCAGCTCGTGGTGGGTCTGAAGAGCTCGATCAACAAGCAGCCGGAAAACGTTCGGGGCCTGATCAACGGCGCGGCAACGCTCGTCGTCATCTCCTGGCTTTTCTACCCGATCGTGTTCCTGTTCCCGCTGATCGGTCTGACCGGTGGTGCCGCTATCACGGCGCTTGAGGTGGGCTACACCATCGCCGACATCGTCGCCAAGGCCGTGTTTGGTGTCTTGATCTTCACGATTGCCATGCGCAAGTCGGAAGCCGAGGGCGGCAGCCAGGCCTGATCGCTCTGCGATCGGCTGGCCCTGGCCACGCCGTCAAAACGCCCGTCGGAGCCAAGCTCCGGCGGGCCGTTCCAGATAGACGCCCAGCATTGAGGTGACTCCATTGGCAACCCTGGACATCGGAACGCCTGAGTCTCAACTCGCGTATACCACCCGACGTCCTGGTGTGGTTGCTGGACGCTTTTCCGCCCAACTGGATGCTGTCGACCGCATGGCGGCCAGTCTCATCCAGAACCTGAACACCAGCCCGGCCCGCGAAGCAGCGCTCTATCACCTGAACACGGGTGGTCATCGCATGCGTGCGCGGCTGGCACTTGCAAGCGCTGCAGGATGGCTTGACGGCAACGACGCCATCGCCGCCGCGGCCGCCTGCGAGCTACTCCACAACGCATCGCTGATCCACGATGACATCAGCGACCGCGATACCTATCGGCGCGGCCAACCAACGGTTGCCGCACGCTACGGTGACGATGTCGCACTCTGCGCCGGCGATCTGCTGCTTACCGCGGCGTTTCAGGCGGCCGCAAGCATCGGGCACGCCGAGGCGGCACGCCAACTCACCAGCGCCATGGCCCGGTGCGCTGCCCGCGTCATCGGTGGGCAGAGCGTTGAGCTCGAACGCAGCGAAGGCGAATGGCCCGTCGGGTTCCGAACCTACCTGCAGGCCACCCGCGACAAGACCGCTCCGCTCATCGAGGCGGCCCTGTGCGTTGGCTCTGACGCCATGGGCGGGGCCAAAGCAGCGCGCACGCCCGACCTGCGCGGCCTGGCCGAGTCCATTGGTCTGGCCTACCAGATTCTCGATGATCTTGACGACCTGGGGGACAGCAACCTGGTGGCCCCTGCCACTGACCGGTTGCTGCACCCGCTCCATGCCTGGTGGCATCACCGTCCCTGGCCCCGCCAATCAGGCACCGAGACGGCCACGCCGACCCGACACCGCTGCCTGCGCCATGTCGAGGCAGCCCTCGCGCGCGCCGAGCGCCTCACCGCTGATCTGTCCGCCCCGCTTGCCGAATCCGTGCGCGAGCTCACCGGGCAGCTCACCCAAAAGGCCAAGGCCTACCGCGATCAAGCACTCCCGCTTAACGGGAATTGAGGCACCATGAAAACGCTGGTTATGGGGGGTGGCTTCGGCGGCATCGCAGCGGCTCTGCGACTGCGGGCTCGAGGCCACCAGGTCACGCTCGTCGATCGGTGCCCGCGTCTGGGTGGCCGGGCGCAGGTCTTTGAGCGCGACGGCTACTGGCATGACGCCGGCCCCACGGTAATCACCGCCCCGTTTCTCTTTGCCGAGCTCTTTGCCCTGTTTGGCGAGGAGCTGGCCGATCATGTCACCCTCAAGCCGCTCGATCCCTGGTACCGGTTCCGGTTTCCCGATGAATCGCAGTTCGACTACGCCCCGGGCCTCGAGCGCATGGAAGCGGAAATTGCGCGCTTCAACCCGGATGATGTCGCGGGCTATCACGGCCTGTTGGCCGAATCCAAGGCCCTGTTTGATATCGGCTTTCGGGAGCTTGGCGATCAGCCCTTCCACCGCGCCGGTTTCATGCTACGCCAGATCCCGCGGTTGCTGCGCCTGCGCTTTGACCGCAGCGTCTGGGATATGGTCGCAAACCACATCCAGCACCCCTACCTGCGGCGTGCCCTGTCACTGCAGCCCTTGCTTGTTGGCGGCAATCCGTTTGACACCACATGCATCTATGGGCTGATCCACTACCTCGAGCGCGAATGGGGTGTGCACTTTGCCATGGGCGGTACCGGCGCTCTGGTGGACGCGCTGGCAGGGCTGCTGGAGCGCCATGGTGTTGAGGTGCAATCGGGGCGCAGCATCACGGCCTTGACGCGCTCCGGCCGCCGCATCACCGGCGCCACACTCGACAATGGCCGTGAGATCACCGCCGATGCCTATGTCTCGAACATGGACCCCATGCATCTCTATGGCGAGCTGCTGGATCCCGCGCCGCTCGTAAGCCGCACCAAACGTCGGCTTGCCCGCACCTCCATGGGACTGTTCGTGCTCTACTTCGGCACGGATCGGGCCTATCCGGACATCGCCCATCACACCATCTGGCTGGGTGAGCGCTACAAGGAACTGCTGCGCGATATCTTTGACCGCAAGGTGCTCTCCGAGGACTTTTCGCTCTATTTGCATCGGCCCACGGCCACGGACCCGAGCTTTGCGCCGGATGGCCACGACAGCTTCTATGTGCTGGCGCCCGTGCCCAACCTTGAAGGCAACATCGACTGGGCAACCGAGGGGCCCAGGCTCCAGCAGCGCATAATCGAGGCGCTCGAGGCGTCGATCATGCCCGGGCTCAGTGCCCATGTGCGCGCGCCATTTTTCATGACGCCGGAGCACTTCCGCGAAAACTACCAAAGCGTGCATGGCAGCGGCTTCAGCGTTGCGCCGCTGTTCCGTCAATCCGCCTGGTTCCGGTTCCACAATCGGGCCGAGGGGCTTGATAACCTCTACCTGGTCGGTGCGGGCACGCATCCGGGCGCCGGTCTGCCCGGCGTCGTCTCGAGCGCCCGCGTACTCGACCGGCTGGTGGCAGGCGCGCCGGAGGCCGCATGACGCCGGCGGAGGTGCTGGCACGGCACGGCAGCAGTTTTCATCTGGCCAGTCGCTTCCTGCGCCCCGCCGACGCGCGCGATATTGCCATTCTCTACGCTGCCTGCCGCCTGATTGATGATCTGGCTGACGAGGAAACGGGCCGCGCGGACGATATCAGCACCGCGCTGGAGGGCATGCGCCGTGGCAACCCCGAGGCAGTGCCGGTCGAAGGCTTTGCGGACATGGTCCAACGCCGCCAGCTTGACCTGGGGCCGCTTGTGCAGCTGGCCGAAATGGCCTGGCACGAATCGCGAACACCGACGCTGATCACCAATGAATCCGAGCTCCGCGACTATTGCTATGCCGTAGCGGGCACGGTCGGCGAGCTCATGTGCCCACTGCTGGGCGCCGATGCCGAGCGGGGGCGCGAGGCAGCGGTCGCACTCGGCACCGCGATGCAGCTCACCAACATCGCACGCGATGTCCTCGAGGATGCGCGCCAGGGCCGACGTTACCTGCCCGGCGAATGGGTGGGTGGCCTTTCGCCCGATGCCATTGCCGAGGCCCGGCCCATCAACCGCGAACCGGTACGAGGCGCGATCCGTCGTCTGGTTGATCTGGGCGAGACGCACTACACCCAGGCCGAAGCGGGCTTCAGGCTCATCCCGCTACGCAATCGCCAGGCCATCCGGGTAGCCGCTCGATTATATCGGGCCATTGGCCTGCGGGTGGTCGAACAGGGCTGCCGGTACTGGGAGGGCCGCGTCTCACTGGGTCATCGCGAACGTGCCCGCCTCGCCTTCGGGACGCTGGCCGGAATAGCCCGCCCAGCGGCGCCGCGGAATGCATGACACGCGCTGATATCGTGTTTGTTGGCCTGGGCGCGGCGGCAATGAGCCTTGCCATCCGCCTTGTCCGCGACCAATACCCCGGCCGCGTGCTGTTCATCGAGCCCCACCCCGATCGCGGGGACGACCGCACCTGGTGCGGCTGGGGCCCCGGCAACCACCCCTTTCAATCATGTATCACGCGCAAGTGGCCGCAGTGGGGCGTCAGCGCCGGTGATCAATCCGTGGTCGCAGGCCACCCCGACACACCCTACGAAATGCTGCGTGCCAGCGACGTTGCCGCGCTTGCCGGAGCGGCCATTGCCGAGCGCCCCGACTGGGTGGTGCTGGGCAACCGCGCGCTTGCGAGCGCCGAGCGGATTGATACGGGCTGGCGTCTGCTGCTCGACAATGGCGACGAAGTACAGACAACTCGCGTCCTGGACGCGCGCCCGCCGGCGCTGTCGCTGCAGCGTCCCTGGGTCTGGCAGAGCTTTGTCGGTGTTGAACTTGCCGACCATGACTTTGGGCAAGCCGACACCGTCCGCCTGATGGACTTCGTGGAAGAAGCGCCTCCGATCGCCGCGTTTTTCTATGAGCTGCCCATTGCCCGTGACCGCCGGCTTGTCGAATTTACCCAGTTCACTCCGGAACCCGCCGATGAGCACGCCATGCGCGCACGCATCGATACGCTGCTCGCCGAGCGCGGCTGGCAGGGGGCGCGCGTAATACGCACCGAGTCGGGCCACCTGCCAATGGCGCCCATTCCCCCCTACAGCAAGGAGGGCTGGATGCGCATTGGTACCGCCGGCGGCAGCATGCGCCCGGCAACCGGCTATGCATTCCACGCCATTCAGCGCTGGGCCGATGCCGCGTCCAGGGCACTGTGCACTGGCAAGCCACCCCCCACGCCCCAGCGCTCCGGTCTTCTCGACTGGCTGGATGGCGTCTTTCTGGAATCACTCTGGCAGAACCCGCGGACGGCCGGCTCGCAGTTCATCCGCCTGTTCCGCAATGTCCCGCCCGATGCCCTGGGCCGCTTCCTGATGTCGCAGCCGCGTGCGCTTGATATCATGTACGTGCTTCGGGCACTCCCGGTTCGACCCATGCTTCGGGCCGCCTGGCAACATGGATGGAGGCGCACATGAGCGCAGCAACCCGCCCCCCCGCGTTCTGGCTTTTTCCGGCAGGGCTCATCATTGCGATGGGCGTGTCCGCGCTACCCGGGCAATGGCCGCTTTATGCCGTCCTCGCCCTCAGCACCGCAGTCCTGGGCCTGCCCCACGGCAGCCTCGATACCGCGGTGGCCAAACGTTACCTGCATCTTGACGGGACAGGGCGGCTGCTGGGGTTTTTTGCCGGTTACATGGCACTGGGCGCTCTGGTGCTCGCGATCTGGTGGGCGGCGCCCAACGCCGCGCTGGCCGCTTTTCTGTTGTACTCGGCGGTGCACTTTGCCGATGACGTGGCCGTGCGGCTTGGACGAATCGGTGGCACGGGGTATGGGCTGTGGATCCTGTCGCTGCCCGTGGTGTTTCACCCGGACCAGGTCATCCCCCTTTTCGAGATGCTCGGAGCCTCACAGGGGGCGCTCATCGCGGCCGTTGCACCCTGGACCCTGGGCCTGGGCGGCCTGCTCCTTGGCAGCGCGCTCCTCATGCGGCGCGAGCAGCGGGCCCTGAGTGACTGGCGTGATCCACTACTGCTGGTGGCCGGCGCGGCCGTTTTGCATCCACTGGCCTACTTCATCGCCTACTGGTGCTTCCTGCACAGCCCCCGCCATCTGGAGCTGGCCGCCCGTGATCTTGGCCTCAACACCTGGGGTGAGCGGCTGCGCGCCACGGCACCAACCACGCTTGCAACCTATGCCCTTGCCATTGCGGCCATTCCGTTCCTGCTGGGGCTACCGAGTGATGCCGTGTTGATGCGCGTGATCTTTATCGGACTGGCTGCACTGACCGTGCCGCACATGCTGCTTGAGTTCATTGCCAGTCCGCGACGGCAGCACTAGAATCCGGCCCGGCTATTCAACGACTTTTTGAGCGTGTGGCAACCATGAACATCTCGGTATTACAGGCCAAAATCCATCGGGCCACTGTCACCGATGCCAACCTTGACTACGAGGGCAGCATCACCATCGACACCGATCTGCTCTCGGCAAGCGGTCTTGTGCCCTTTCAGCAGGTGCATGTCTACAACATCACCAATGGCCACCGCTTTGAGACCTACATTATCGAGGGGGAGGCCGGCCGCGGCGACATCACCATCAACGGCGCCGCCGCCCACCTGGCGAGCACCGGTGACAAGGTCATCATCGCCGCCTATGCGCTGGTGACGCCGGAACAGGCCCAATACTGGCGCCCACGGCTTGTGTTTGTCGACGCGGCCAATCGCCGTAAACAGCTCGATCCCTGAGCGGGCCGCAACTGTCATATATCTGTAATTGCATATATATGCCACGGTGCATATATTGGCCGGGTCGTCCTGCAGGGAGCCCGCCATGGCCCACTACAATGTCCTTTTCCTGTGCACCGGTAATTCGGCGCGCAGCATCCTGGCCGAATCGCTTCTAAACGCCATGGGCGGTGAGGAATTCACCGCCCATAGCGCCGGCAGCTTTCCGGCCGGCGAGGTCAATCCGCTCGCGCTCGAACTACTCGAGCAGCTCAAGCTCCCCGCCGAGGGACTGCGCAGCAAGAACTGGAGTGAATTTGAGAGCCCCGACGCACCGGTGATGGACTTCGTCTTCACCGTTTGCGATCAAGCGGCGGCTGAGCCCTGCCCGGTGTGGCCCGGTCAGCCAATGACCGCACACTGGGGAATGCCCGACCCGGCCGCGGTCGAAGGCAGCAAAGAGCGGCGGATGCGGGCCTTTCGAGATACCGCCGTTGCGCTACGCCGGCGGCTTGGGCTGTTTGTAAACCTGCCCATTGCCTCGCTTGACCGCCTGAGGCTCCAGCAACAAATCGAGACCATTGGCAAGGACAACGGCGGCGATGCACATGAGTAGCACGCAGCCGGCGCCACGCGCCGATACGCCCCTGTCTGCCGAGGGCCTTTTTGCCGCCCTTGCCGACAGCACTCGCTTGCGCGCAGTTGTACTGCTGCACCACACCGGCGAGCGCTGCGTGTGCGAGCTCTGCGACAGCCTTGGGGTGAGCCAGCCCAAAATGTCCCGGCATCTGGCCCATCTGCGCGATGCCGGCGTAGTTGCCGCGCGCCGCGAGGGCCGCTGGATGCACTACGGCCTGGCTGACAGCCTCCCCGTCTGGGCCAGCGCAACGATCGCCTGCAGCGCCCAGAACCTCGCCACCGTGCTGCCGTTTCAGGATGACATTGCGCGCTGGGAGCGCCAGCAAACCGGTATTCGAAGGAGCTGCCAGACATGAGTGTCCAGTGTGACGTAACAGGCCGCCGCGCGGCCGGAGAGGTCATGGGCGCTTTCGAGCGCTACCTGAGCGTCTGGGTGGCGCTCGCCATCGTGGCCGGGATTGCCCTGGGGCAGTTTTTCCCGGCCGCTTTCCAGGTCCTCAGCGGCTTTGAAGTGGCAAGCGTCAACCTGGTGGTGGCCGTGCTCATCTGGGCCATGGTCTATCCCATGATGATCAACGTGGATTTTGCCTCGCTCAGCCACGCGGGGGAAAAGCCAAAGGGGCTCACCATCACGCTTGTCATCAACTGGCTGATCAAGCCGTTCACCATGGCCGGGCTTGGCGTGCTCTTCTTTCAGGGCTTTTTTGCCGGGCTGGTCCCACCGGATGACGCCCGGGCCTACATTGCCGGCATGATCCTGCTGGGTGCAGCGCCCTGCACCGCCATGGTCTTTGTCTGGAGCCAGCTGACCGACGGCGATGCCACCTACACGCTGGTTCAGGTGGCCATCAATGATCTCATCATGATTTTTGCCTTTGCCCCGCTGGTCGCCTTTCTGCTGGGTGTTGCCGATGTGATCGTGCCGTGGCAGACACTGATCCTCTCGGTGGGGCTTTATGTGATCATTCCGCTTATTGCCGGCATCCTGACCCGCCGCCAGCTCATGCAGCGTGGCGGGCAAACGGCGGTGGACGGGTTCACCAGCCGCATCAAGCCGCTCACCATCATTGGACTCGTGGTGACCGTGCTACTGCTCTTTGCCTTCCAGGGCGAGCGCATCCTCAATCAACCGCTCGTTATCGTCCTGATTGCCATCCCGCTCATCATTCAGAGCGTGGGGATCTTCGGCCTCGCCTACCTGTGGGCGCGCGGCTGGAATGTGCCGATCGGCATTGGCGCGCCGGCCGCACTGATTGGCACATCCAACTTCTTCGAGCTGGCCGTGGCGGTGGCGATCAGCCTGTTCGGGCTCAACTCGGGCGCCGCGCTGGCTACGGTGGTGGGCGTTCTGGTGGAGGTGCCGGTCATGCTGGCCCTGGTCAAACTCGTTAACACAAGCCGACGGTGGTATGAGCGTGCACTCGCCTGACAGTCCCGACACCCTCCCCAACCTGGACGAGACCGCGTTCGAGGCGGTCGATACCGGTCAGCTCGCCGCCGATCCCAACGCCGAGCCGCCGCGCATTCTCCTGCTCTACGGGTCGTTGCGGGAGCGCTCCTACAGTCGGCTGGCTGCCGAAGAGGCCGCCCGCATACTGCGTCGACTGGGGGCCTCGACACAACTGTTCAACCCAAGCGGCCTCCCGCTCCCCGACGACGCAACCCCGGATCACCCCAAGGTTGTGCAGCTACGCGAACTCGCCGCCTGGTGTGATGGCTTTGTCTGGTCCTCTCCCGAGCGCCACGGGGCCATGACGGGCATCATGAAGGCGCAAATCGACTGGATACCCCTCAATATGGGTGGTGTTCGCCCCACGCAGGGGAAAACACTTGCGGTCATGCAGGTGTGCGGCGGGTCGCAGAGTTTTAACGCCGTTAACCAGCTGCGCCTCCTGGGCCGCTGGATGCGGCTTATCACCATCCCCAACCAGTCCTCGGTTCCGAAGGCGTTCACAGAGTTCGATGATGACGGGCGGATGAAGCCCTCGCCCTACTTCAACCGAATCGTTGATGTGATGGAGGAGTTGATGAAATTCACGCTCCTCACCCGTTCCTGTCGGGATTATCTGGTCGATCGCTACTCCGAGCGGGTTGAGAGCGCCGAAGAGGTGTCAGCCCGCGTCAACCAGCGTTCGCTGTAAGCCGCGGTTCGCGAAACTGCAGGCCCGCCAGATGCGCATAGAGGGCATCCTCGGCGAGCAGCTGACTATGGGTTCCAACTGCCCGCAGCCGGCCATGCTCTAACACCGCAATGCGATCGGCGTGCACCACGGTTGCCAGACGGTGCGCAATCACAATGCTGGTGCGACCGGCCATCAACCGCTCCAGTGCGGACTGAACCTGACGCTCGCTCTCGGCATCAAGGCTGCTTGTTGCCTCATCAAGCAGTAGCAACGCCGGGTCGCGCAGTATGGCCCGCGCTATGGCAATGCGCTGGCGCTGGCCACCCGAGAGCTGCACGCCGCCGGGTCCAATCCAGGTATCCAGTCCCTTGGGCAGGGCCGCGACAAACTCATCGCAGTTAGCCGCTGTTGCTGCCGCCTGCAGCTCGGCCGCGGACGCCTCCGGCCGCCCAAAGGCGATGTTGCTGCGAACGCTGCCGGTGAAAAGGACCGGTGTCTGCGCGACCAAGGCCGTGCGGGCGCGAATGGCTGCCGGGTCGGCCGCACGCAAGTCCACATCATCCAGACGAATCACGCCATCCTGCGGATCGGCAAAACGAAGCAACAACCCGATCAGGGTGCTTTTCCCCGCTCCCGATGGCCCAACCAGCGCGAGCGTCTCACCATGGCGGACATGCAGCGAGAGATCGGCCAGCGCCGGCGGGTCAGGACGACCGGGGTAGGCATAGGTCACCCCCTCCAGCACCACCTCGCCCCTTGCCGGGACAGGCAGCTCTGCCGGTGCGCTCGGTGCCGTAATGGCCGGCTGGGTATCCAGCAATTCAAATAGCCGCTCGGCCGCCCCGGAGGCCCGAAAGACCTCGCCCGCCACCTCTGAGAGCACGCCCACCGACCCCGCCGCCAGCACGGCATAAAAGACAAACGCCGAGAGCTCTCCACCCGTCATCTCGCCGGTCAAAACCGCATAGCCGCCGCGCCATAAAATCAATGCAACGCCCGTGAAGGCCAGCAACAAAACCGCGGCATTCAGGCCCGCACGCTGGCGGATACGGCGCACGGCCGTCGCAAAGGCGTCTTCAACACGGCTGGAGAAGTCGCCGCGGTCGATGGGCTCGTGCACAAAGGCCTGCACCGTCTCGATGCCGCCCAGCGCCTCCCCGGCGTAACTGCCCACATCGGCAATGCGGTCCTGACTCAGGCGCGAGAGCCGTCGGACCCGGCGGCCAAAGAGGAAAATCGGCGCGATCACCACCGGTATCCCCACAACGACCAGGGCGGTCAGCCCCGGGCTGGTCACTACCAACATGACAAGCGCGCCCACCAGCATCAGCGAATTGCGCAACGCCATCGAAAACGTTGACCCCAGCACGCTCTGCAGGAGTGCCGTATCCGTGGTCATGCGCGACTGGATCTCACCCACGCCGTTGCGGGTGTAGAAGTCGGGCTCCAGCCGCAGCAAATGATTGAATACATCCCGGCGCAGATCGGCCGCTACCCGCTCACCAATCCAGGTAATCCAGAAAAACCGCATCGCCGAAGCCACCGCGAGCACCACGACCACCCCGGCGGTAAGCAGCAGCAGGCGATCCAGCGTCTCGGGGGTGCGCGAGGCAAACCCCTGGTCGATCAGCAGCCGCAACCCCTGGCCGATTGCCAGGACGCTCCCGGCCGCCACAATCAGGGCAATAGCGGCCAGTGTTGCCTGGCGCCAGTATGCTGCCAGATAACCCGCGAGCCGACGGAGTCCGGAGAGCTTTTGCATAAAGGGATTATCACCTTGGGATGGCCGGATCGGCCAGCTGTTCATGGCTCAGTCAGTGCGCCAGGTACCGATCCAGCGCGTCGGCAAAGCGCTTGCGGTCAGCCGCCGTAAACCCGGCCGGTCCACCCGTATGAATCCCGCTGCTGCGCAGAGTCTCCATGAAATCGCGCATCTGCAGCCGTCCCCGGATATTCTCGCGCGTCTGCTCCTCACCCCGCGGGGTCAGAACGTAGGCCCCCTTATCGATCACCTCGGCCGCCAGCGGTATATCGCTGGTTACCACCAGGTCCCCTTCGCTGACCCGACGGACGATCTCGTCATCAGCGACATCGAATCCGGCGCCGACCTGCACCGTATTAATCAACGGCGATGGCGGTGTAGACACGGGCTGGTTGGCAATCAGGGTGAGACGCGCGCCCACCCGTTCGGCTGCCCGAAAAAGGATCTCACGGATCGGCACCGGGCAGGCATCGGCGTCCACCCAAAGATGCGCGGCATGTGCAGCGGAACTCGCCATATTTGAAGGGTACCATTACAACTTGCCAACCGGTTCACAACCCGGCAACGCATGATCTGGCACCGTGGGTGCCTGGACGTTGCGAGGAGAACACCAATGGCACGTGGCTACATCCGGCCCGAAGTCCCGGAATCGCTCTACCGGCAGATGACTGGCGGCCGCCAGATCCTGATTAATCCCACCGAAGCCGATATACGCGATGCGCTGGAGGCGACACAGCATCGAACGCGCTCACGCCGCCTTGCCCCCGAGGCGGTCCTTGAGGCCTGGCGGGCATTCACGACCACCGCTCAGCCTGGAACGGGACTGGCAGGCGCTACCGAGGCCCCGGCGCATTATCGCTGGCCCCTGCAGGCCACGCTATTTCAGGCCGTCTCCATTACGCCCGATCTGGACGGGGTAATCATCGAGCGCACCGCTATTCAACCTGGCACCCAGCTGGAGTGGCCCGTTCCAGGCGCCACCGGCGACCCGGAACTGGATGCGCAATGGACAGGCAGCGCCCTTGATCAGCGCAATGCCATTGTGACCGCATTCTGGCTTCACTTGAGCGATGCCGAAATCACGGCGCTTGGAGAACACATCGCGGCGCTCGGAACGCCATAGAGCCATTCTCGGGACGTGCTCTAGCCCCGTCCGCGATAGGACGGGACGCCCTGCTCAGGGATCCAGACATCCGCCGGCGGCTCGCCGGTCTGGTAAAACACGTCGATGGGAATCCCCCCGCGCGGATACCAGTAGCCGCCAATACGCAGCCATATCGGCTCGAGCAGGTCCGCAAGACGCCGCGCAATGGTGACCGTGCAGTCCTCATGGAACGCGCCATGATTGCGGAAGGAGAATAAAAACAGCTTGAGTGACTTGCTCTCCACCAGCCATGAGCCGGGAATATAGTCGATGACCAAATGGGCAAAATCCGGCTGTCCGGTCATCGGGCAGAGCGAGGTAAATTCCGGGGCGGTGAACCGCGCAACATACCGCACGTCCGACTGGGGGTTGGGCACCCGCTCCAGGACGGCCTCCTCGGGCGATGTCGGAATCGCGGTCTGGCTGC
>CAJXMI010000047.1 GCA_913056145.1 uncultured Spiribacter sp. | reverse complement strand
CCTGCCACTCCCGTTGCCACTGCGGTGCGGTCATGTTCTATCCCCCCGGGTTTTCCGTTAGCATGCTGCGCCATTCAGGCCGTGCCGATGCGGCCGCGAGTGCAATGGAGACATCATGGCAAGTTACAGCACCAATCAGTTCAAATCGGGCCTCAAGCTGATGCTCGACGGCGAACCCTACACCATCGTCGATAACGAGTTTGTCAAACCGGGCAAGGGCCAGGCGTTTAACCGGGTGAAGGTGCGCAACCTCAAGACCGGCAAGGTCATCGACCGGACCTTCAAGTCGGGCGAGAGCGTTGAGGCCGCCGACGTCATGGAAACCGAGATGCAGTATCTCTACAACGACGGCGAGTTCTTCTATTTCATGGACCCGGACAGCTTTGAGCAGCATGCGGCGCCGCCCGCCGCGGTGGGTGACAGCAGTAAGTGGCTGAAGGAGCAGGATGTCTGCAATGTCACGCTGTACAACGGCGAGCCGCTGTCCATTGAGCCGCCGCCCCATGTCACGCTGCAGGTCACCCAGACCGACCCGGGGCTCAAGGGTGATACCAGCAGTGGGGGCAACAAGCCGGCCACGCTCGAGACGGGGGCGGTGGTGCAGGTGCCGCTGTTCATCCAGGAGGGCGAGCTGCTCAAGGTGGATACCCGCAACGGCGAGTATGTGTCGCGAGCCAGGGAGTGATGGCGCGCGGGTGAAGGGGGAGCGCCCTGACGGGGATGACTGGCGGCCGGCAGCAGGGCTCGCGGCGCTGCGCCGTCGCGCGGAGTATCTGGCAGCCATTCGGCGGTTTTTTGCCGCGCGTGACGTGATCGAGGTCGAGACGCCGTTGCTGGCCCGCGCCGGCGTTACCGATGTCGCTATCGAGGGACTGCGCGAGGCCGCTACCGGGCGCTGGCTGCAGACCTCGCCCGAGTACGCCATGAAACGTCTGCTCGCGGCCGGGCTGGGGGACTGCTATCAGATAACCCGCGCCTTTCGGGCGGGTGAGCAGGGGCGCCTTCACAACCCTGAGTTCACGCTATTGGAGTGGTATCGCCTGGGTTGGGATGGCAGCGGTCTGATGGCCGAGGTGGCGGCCCTGGTTGATGGCATTCTGGGTCCGCTGTCCGTGACGCAGTGCACGTACCGTGATGCCTTTCTGGCTGCCGGCCTTCCCGATCCGATCGCCGCGGAGGATGCGGCCCTTCGACAGGCCGCCGAGCAGCGGCTTGCAGGCGTTCTGCCGGAGGGCCTGGGGCGCGCCGGTTATCTGGATCTTCTCCTGGATGGCGTGGTGGTTCCGACTCTGCCCGCGCGTTGCTTTTTGACGGGTTATCCGGCCGATCAGGCAGTGCTGGCGCGGCTTGATGCCGACGATCCGCGGGTGGCGGCGCGCTTCGAATTGTTCTGCGAGGGCGTCGAGATTGCCAATGGCTTTGTCGAGCTCACCGATGCGCAGGCGCTGCGGAGCCGCTTTGAGGCGGATCAGGCAGCGCGTGCCGCCGCGGGGGTGGCGGTCCCGGCAGTGGATGAACGCCTGCTGGCCGCGCTGGAGTCGGGGCTGCCCGATTGTGCCGGGGTGGCGCTGGGATTGGACCGGTTGTTGATGCTGGCGGAAGGCGCCCGCTCACTCGATGCCGTGATCGCCTTCCCCTGGGAACAGGCCTGACTCGGACCCGCCCGAGGTGTACGTCGCAAGAGATTGTCCGAGACGCACCGTGCTCTCGCTTGCAAGGCCCTCGTCCCAGCGCACACTGGCCTGCGGGGGCAAAAGCAGAATGACCGTCGAGCCAAGGTTAAAGCGCCCCATTTCGTCGCCGGCAGCAAACGTGACCGGGCGTTCGTGGTAGTCCCAGTTACGAATCCGCTGACCGCGTGGGGGGGTCACCTCGCCGGTCCAGACGGTCTCGATGCTGCCTACCCCGATGGCACCCACCAGCACCATGGCCATGGGGCCGAAGGCCGTGTCGAACTCACAAACCAGCCGTTCGTTACGCGCGTACAGATCGGGCACATGGCGCACCAGAGGGGCCGAGACGCCAAACAGGCGCCCGGGCACGTGCAGCATCTGCTGGAGTTCGCCGGCACAGGGCATGTGAATTCGATGGTAGTCCCGTGGTGACAGATAAAGGGTGGCAAAGGCGCCGTCGGCAAAGCGGGCGGCCATGGCCGGGTCCCCGCCCAGCAGGGCCGCCAGGGAAAAGTCACGGCGCTTGGCCTGTATGAGCCGGCCCTCGGTGATGGCCCCGATCTGGCTCACGGCGCCATCCACCGGGCTGAGCAAGGCATTGGGCGTGGTGTCGACGGTGCGAGCGCCCGGCGCCAGGGCCCGAGTGAAAAAGGCGTTGAAGCTGGGATAGGCGCCCGGATCGCTGTTGACCGCCTCCCCGGTGTTGACCTGGTAGAGCCGGCGAAAGCTGCGGATAAGCAGGTTTTTCCAGGGCCCCCAGGACCAGCGCGACAGGCCGTGGATCACCCGTGAGATCGCATGCTGGGGGGTGACTTCCATGATCAGGGCAAACAGGCGGCCGAGCATCAGGTCTCTCCCCCGTGGCGTTGCTGAATCTGCCGGAACTCCTCGGCAAGGACCTCGCGGCCATGCGGCGGCTGCCACAGGGCACGCAGCCGTCCCTCGGGATCGAGCAGCAGGATGGCCGCACTGTGGTCGACCGCATAATCCCCGTTGGCATCCGGTGCGTGCAGGGTATAGGAAATCCCGAGTGCGGACGTCAGCGTGTCGATGGCGTCGCGCTCGCCGGTCAGCCCCACCACGTCATCGTGGAAATGGGAGACATAGTCACCGAGCCGCTCCGGGGTGTCACGCCCCGGGTCCACCGACACGAACACCACTCCGGGCAGGGGCCGGGTCCCGTTGTCCGCCAGTCGCTGTAGCGTGCCGGCCAGATCCGCCAGGGTCATCGGGCAGACATCGGGGCAGTGCGTGAAGCCAAAAAACAGGAAATGCCAGTTGCCGCTCAGATCGCTGGTGGTCCAGCGGCGGCCATCGGGCGCTGTCAGCGTCACTGCCGGCAATGACCGCGGCCGGGGCAGCACCGTTGCAACCAGCCCGCGATCGGCATTGACCGCGGTGTTGGAGTCACGACTGCTGGCATGTTCCGGCGCCGGCCACAGCAGGACGGTAGCCGCCGCGGCAATGGCAGCAACGAAGGCGACAATGAGCGGCAGGGCAAACGATCTGACTGCAGGCATGCGCGCATTATGCCAGTGCCCGGGAAAAGCCACAGCCCTCCGGGACTGATAGAATCATGGCAATGAGTGACGATACGACCAACAGCCTGCTCACGGTGGGCGATTACATACGCTGGGCGGCCAGCAGCTTCGAGCAGGCCGGGCTGCACTACGGCCATGGCACCACCAACGCCATCGATGAGGCGGCCGCGCTGGTCCTCGGGGCCTTGAAGCTGCCACCCGACCTGCATCCGGCGTATTTTGCATCGCGCCTCACGCTGGCCGAGCGCAAGCGGCTGGTCGCCGTCATTACCGAGCGGATTGAGCAGCGCCGGCCGGTGCCCTATTTGCTGGGCGAGGCCTGGTTTTGCGGGCTGGCCTTTGAAGTGGACGAGCGTGTGCTCATCCCGCGCTCGCCGCTTGCCGAGCTGATCGAGGTGGGCTTTGCGCCCTGGGTTGATCCCGAGTCGGTGCAGCGGGTGGTGGATGTCGGTACCGGGAGCGGTTGCATTGCCGTGGCCTGCGCCCTTGCCTTTCCGCAGGCCCGGGTGGATGCCCTTGATATCGAATCGGCCGCCGTGTCTCTCACGGCACATAATGCCGCGCGTCACGGCGTGGCCGGACAGGTGTATGCCCAGCGCTCCGATCTTCTGGAGGGACTGCCGGAGGAACCGATCATCGATCTGATCGTGACCAATCCACCCTATGTCGATGCCCGAGCCATGCTGGCGCTGCCGCCCGAATATCGGCATGAACCGCGCAACGCCCTTGCAGCCGGTGCGGATGGCATGGATGCGATGCGGCGGCTTTTGCCACAGGCGGCCCGGAGGCTCAGCACCGATGGCGTGCTGATAGGCGAGGTGGGTCACGGCGCCGCCGCTCTGGAGCGGGCGTTTCCTGATCTTCGGATAACCTGGGTCGAGCTCGAGCACGGAGGTGCCGGCGTGTTCGTGGCCGAGGCCGCCGCGTTGCGGGCCTGTTTTCCTGAGCACACCGCCGAAACCGCCAACTAACGGGACTGAACAGCATGTCGGGTAATACCTTCGGCCGTCTTTTCACGGTGACCACCTTTGGCGAGAGCCATGGCCCCGCACTGGGAGCCGTGGTGGATGGCTGTCCGCCCGGCCTGGCGCTCACCGAGGCCGACCTGCAGGGCGATCTCGATCGCCGCAAGCCGGGCACATCACGGCACACCTCGCAGCGGCGTGAGGGTGACGAGGTGCGCATCCTCTCGGGGGTGTTCGAGGGTGTGACCACCGGTGCGCCGATTGCGCTGCTCATCGAGAACACCGATCAGCGCTCGAAGGACTACTCCAACATCGCCGAGCTCTTTCGCCCGGGGCATGCCGATTACACCTACTGGCAGAAGTACGGCATTCGTGACTACAAGGGCGGCGGGCGGTCGTCGGCCCGCGAGACCGCCGTGCGGGTGGCCGCCGGTGGCATTGCGCGGAAGTATCTGGCCGAGCGTCTGGGCGTGCGCATCCGTGGCTGGCTGGCACAGCTCGGGCCCATCCCGCTCGCGCTTGAGGACTGGGATGCCGTCGATACCAATCCGTTCTTTTGCGGCGAGCCCGGCCGCATGGGTGAGCTCGAGGACTACATGGATGCCCTGCGCAAGGAGGGCGACTCCATCGGGGCCACCGTGGGGGTGCTGGCGCGCGGCCTCCCGCCGGGCCTTGGCGAGCCGGTGTTTGACCGGCTGGATGCCGATATTGCGCATGCGCTCATGAGTATCAACGCGGTGCGGGGCGTCGAGATCGGCGCGGGCTTTGCCAGCACCGGGCAGAAGGGCACGGAACACCGCGATGAAATGACGCCGCAGGGCTTTTTGTCGAACAATGCCGGGGGCACGCTCGGCGGCATTTCCACGGGCCAGGATATCGTGGCCCGCATGGCGTTGAAGCCCACCTCCAGCATCCGTATTCCCGGTCAGTCGGTGGATGTCCATGGCAACCCGGCCGAGGTGGTGACGACCGGCCGCCACGACCCCTGTGTCGGTATCCGGGCAACGCCGATTGCCGAGGCCATGCTGGCACTCGTGCTCATGGATCACTACCTCCGCCATCGTGGGCAGAACGCCGACGTCGATTCGGGAACACCGGTCATTCCCGCCCGCCCCGATCACTAACGACCGGGTGATGCCGAGCGGTCTGCCCTTTGTTCGTCTGGCGGCCTTTTATTTCGCCTTTTTTGGCGTCCTGGGGGTGCTCTCGCCCTATTGGGGCCCCTATTTGCGCGAACGCGGGTTTGACGCGGCCGAAATCGGGCTGTTGGTCGCGCTCCTGCATGCCACCAAGATTGTCGCCCCCAACCTGTGGGGCTGGGTAGCCGATCGCACCGGGCGCGGCATGGCCGTGATCCGCATGGCCTGCATTGCTGCCTTGATCGGCTTTACCGGCGTCCTGCAGCCCGGCGGGCTGGTGTGGATGGCGACAGTGATGGTGGGGTTCAGTTTTTTCTGGAATGCCGCGCTGCCGCAGTTCGAGGCCAACACGATGCGCCATCTCGGGCGTTCCACGCAGTTCTACCCGCGCATTCGCCTGTGGGGCACGGTGGGTTTCATGGCATCGGTGTTGATCGTGGGCGAGGGGATTGATCGCTTTGGCACCGAGATCGTGCCCGCCGTGTTGCTGGCGCTGTTCGGGGTGCTGGCGGTGCTCAGCCTGACGGTGCCGCAGGCGGCGGCGCGGCCGGAGGATCACGACCACAGCGGGCTGCTCAAGGTCTTGTGCCAGCCCCGGGTCGCAGGGCTGCTGCTGGCCTGCTTTCTGCTGCAGGCCAGCCACGGACCTTTTTACGCGCTCTACAGCGTCTATCTGCAGGACTACGGGTATTCGGGTACGGCGATCGGAGGGCTGTGGGCCATTGCCCTGATTGCCGAGATTGGCGTCTTCCTGCTCATGCCACGCTGGCTGCCCCGTCTTGGCCATCGATATGTGCTCATGCTGGCCATGGGGCTGGGTGCCGTGCGCTGGTTGCTGGTCGGGGCCTTTCCCCAGCTGGTCGCCATCCAGGGACTGGCCCAGCTGATGCACGCGGCCACCTACGGGATGTATCACGCGGCGGCCATTTCGCTCATCGATCGCTATTTCACCGGCGGGCTGCAGGGGCGGGGGCAGGCGCTCTACAGCAGTCTGACCTTTGGCGCCGGAGTGGCGGCCGGCAGCTTTGTCGGCGGGCGGCTATGGGATGTGATCGGGCCGGCTCACACCTTTCAGCTGGCGGCCGTGGTGGCGGCACTGGGGCTGCTGGTGGCCGCCGTTTCGGTGCCGCAACGACCAGCCGCAGCGGGCCATGCTTAACCGCCGCGCGCCGCGGGGGTATACTTGCAGGGTTGTCTGCATTCACGGCGGAGGCCAACAGGAAGCGCCATGGGCGGTAAGACCCTTTACGACAAACTCTGGGATGCGCATGCCGTACGCGATAACGGTGACGGCACTGCGCTGTTGTATATCGATCGGCAGCTCGTCCATGAAGTGACCTCGCCGCAGGCCTTTGAGGGGCTGCGCCTGGCCGATCGCCCGCTATGGCGCGTGGCGGCCAATCTGGCGGTGGTCGATCACAACGTGCCCACCACCGGACGGGATCAGGGCATTGCCGATCCGATCTCCGCGCTGCAGGTTGAAACCCTCAATCGCAATTGCCGCGAATACGGCATCACGCAGTTCGGCCTGCTCGACCGGCGGCAGGGCATCGTCCACATCATCGGCCCCGAGCAGGGCGCGACCCAGCCGGGCATGACCGTTGTCTGCGGTGACTCGCACACCTCCACGCACGGGGCGCTGGGTGCGCTTGCCTTTGGCATCGGCACCTCCGAGGTCGAGCATGCCCTTGCCACCCAGACCGTGGTGCAATCACGCTCGAAGCGCATGCTGATCCGGGTGGACGGCCAGACCGGCCCGGGCGTTACCGCCAAGGACATCATGCTGGCCATTATTGGCAAGATCGGCACGGCCGGTGGCACGGGCTATGCCGTCGAGTACGGCGGCGAGGCCATTCGGGCGTTGTCCATGGCGGGCCGGATGACCATTTGCAACATGTCCATCGAGGCCGGAGCGCGCTGCGGCATGGTGGCGGTTGATGACACCACGATCGAGTATCTGCGCGATCGGCCCTACTCGCCCAAGGGCGAGCTCTGGGATCAGGCCGAGGCCTACTGGCGCACGCTGGTCAGCGATGACGATGCCGAGTTTGATCGCGTGGTCACGCTGGATGCCGCCCGGATTAAACCGCAGGTGTCGTGGGGCACCTCGCCCGAGATGGTGGCCGCGGTAGACGGCGTCGTCCCCGATCCGGCGCAGGAGCCTGACGAGACCCGGCGCGAGGGCATGCAGCGGGCACTTGACTACATGGGGCTCGAGCCCGGCACGCCGATTCGTGAGATTCGGCCCGAGAAAATCTTCATTGGCTCCTGCACCAACTCGCGCATCGAGGATCTGCGGGCCGCGGCGCAGGTGCTTCGCGGCAAACGGATTGCACGGGGCATCCGCGAGGCGATGGTGGTGCCCGGTTCCGGCCTCGTCAAATGGCAGGCCGAACAGGAGGGTCTCGATCAGATCTTCAAGGATGCCGGGTTTGAGTGGCGCGATGCCGGCTGCTCCATGTGTCTTGGCATGAACCCGGATCGGCTGAGCGCGGGCGAACGTTGTGCCTCCACGTCCAACCGCAATTTCGAGGGCCGTCAGGGCGCCGGTGGGCGCACCCATCTGGTCAGTCCCGAAATGGCTGCCGCGGCCGCCGTGGCCGGTCACTTTGTTGATGTCCGCGAACTGGAGCACTAAGCCATGGAACCACTGACACAGGTTGACGGGCTTGTCGCCCCGCTGGATCGCTCCAACGTCGATACCGATGCGATCATTCCCAAGCAGTTCCTGAAGTCGATCCACCGAACGGGCTTTGGCCCCAATCTGTTTGACGAGTGGCGCTATCTGGACGAGGGCCAGCCGGGGCAGGACTGCAGCCAGCGTCCGGTCAACCCCGACTTTGTGCTCAACCAGCCCCGCTACGAGGGCGCCAGTATTTTGCTGGCACGCGAGAACTTTGGCTGTGGCTCGTCACGCGAGCACGCGCCGTGGGCGCTCGCCGGCTATGGTTTCCGGGTCCTGATCGCGCCGAGCTTTGCCGATATCTTCTACAACAACTGCTCCAAAAACGGCCTGTTGGCGCTGACCCTGCCGGCCAGTACGGTGCAGGCGCTGTTCGAGGCTACCTGGGCGCAGGAGGGCTTCCGGCTCGCCGTGGATCTCCCGGAGCAGGCTGTGACGACGCCCACGGGCGAGCGCCATCACTTTGATATCGACCCGCATCGCAAGCACATGCTGGTGGAAGGGCTCGACGAGATCGGTCTTACACTCGAGCATGCCGACGAGATTCGCGCCTATGAGGCGCAACGGCGCGCCGTCACGCCCTGGCTCTTCAGCGATCTGGATCCGGCATGACCCATCGCATTCTCATGTTGCCGGGCGATCACATCGGCCCGGAGATTGTGGCCGAGGCCGAGCGCGTCCTGCGCTGTCTTGGCGATGTCTTTGGTCTCGCCATCGAGCTGGAATATGCCCATCTGGGCGGGTGTGGCGTGGATGCCGAGGGCGCGCCGCTGCCCCAGTCCACGCTGGCGCTGGCGCGGGCGGCCGATGCGGCGCTCCTCGGTGCCGTTGGCGGGCCCGAGTGGGACGGACTGGAGCGCAGCCTGCGCCCCGAGCGGGGGCTGCTCGCGATTCGTGCCGAGCTGGGGTTGTTCGCCAATCTGCGCCCGGCGCTCGCCTTCCCCGAGCTGGCCGGTGCCTCGAGCCTGCGGCCCGATGTGGTCTCCGGGCTCGACATCCTGATCGTGCGCGAGCTCACTGGCGGAATCTACTTCGGCGAGCCACGCGGGATTCGGGAGCGGGCGGACGGCGTGCGTGAGGGCTTTAACACGCTGGTCTATGGCGCTGACGAGATCGAGCGGATCGGTCGGGTGGCGTTTGCCGCGGCAGAGCGACGCGGTGGCCGGCTGTGCTCGGTCGACAAGGCCAACGTCCTTGAATCGAGCGAGCTGTGGCGCGAGGTCATGACCGGGCTGGCCTCCGATCACCCCGACGTGGCGCTCAGCCATATGTACGTCGACAACGCTGCCATGCAGCTTGTGCGTGCCCCCCGGCAGTTCGACGTCATGGTTACCGGCAACCTCTTTGGCGACATCCTGTCGGATTGCGCGGCCATGCTGACCGGTTCCATTGGCATGTTGCCGTCGGCCTCGCTTGATGAGCTCGGGCGCGGTCTCTACGAGCCGGTGCATGGCTCGGCCCCCGATATCTCCGGTCAGGGCAAGGCAAATCCCCTGGCCACCATTCTCTCTGTCGCGATGATGCTGCGTCACAGCCTGAACGAAGGTGAGCTCGCCGACCGGGTCGAGCGGGCGGTTGCCACGGTGCTGGGTGAGGGGCTGCGTACCCCCGATCTGGCAGCCGAGGGCGCGCCGGCCATCGGCACGGTCGCCATGGGCGACGCCGTTGTGGCGGCCTTGCAGGCGCAGGCCGGCTAACGTCGGCGATCGCTTTCCCTACGGAGGTTTACTATGAAAAAAGTCGGTTTTGTCGGCTGGCGCGGCATGGTTGGCTCGGTGCTGATGGAGCGCATGCGCGCCGAGCAGGATTTTCTCGACATTGAGCCCGTATTCTTCTCGACCTCGCAGACCGGCGCCCCCGGCCCCGATGTGGGCCGCCCCGTGCCGGCTCTGCAGGATGCCCACGATCTGGAGGCGCTGGCTGCAATGGACGCCATCGTGACCTGCCAGGGTGGCGACTACACCGGGGCGGTATATGACGACCTGCGCGCCACGGGCTGGCCGGGATACTGGATCGATGCCGCCTCCACCCTGCGGATGAAGGACAGCAGCGTGATTGTGCTCGACCCGGTCAACGCCGGTGTCATCCGCCAGGCGCTCGACAGCGGCACCCGCACCTTTGTGGGTGGCAACTGCACCGTCAGTCTGATGCTCATGGGCATTGGCGGGCTCTTCGAGCACGACCTTGTCGAGTGGATCTCGCCGATGACCTACCAGGCCGCTTCGGGCTCGGGCGCCCAGCACATGCGCGAGCTGCTGCGGCAGATGGGCTTTTTGCACGATGCCGTTGCCAGACAGCTGAGCGATCCGGCCGGTGCAATCCTCGAGATCGACCGCGAGGTTACCGCGGCGCTCACCGGGGCCGACTACCCCAGCGAGCAGTTTGGCGTGCCCCTTGCCGGCAGCCTGATCCCCTGGATCGACAAGGCCATGGACTCCGGTCAGAGCCGCGAGGAGTGGAAGGCCGGGGTCGAGACCAACAAAATCCTCGGCCGCCATCACGAGCCTGTCCCGATTGACGGGCTATGCGTGCGGGTAGGGGCGATGCGCTCCCATGCCCAGGCACTCACGGTCAAGCTGAACCGTGATGTGCCGCTTGCCGATATCGAGCAGATCATTGCCGAGGCCAACGACTGGGTGCAGGTCGTCCCCAACGAGCCAGCGCCCAGTCAGCGTCAGCTAACGCCTGCGGCGGTCAGTGGCCGGCTCGACATTCCCGTGGGGCGTCTGCGCAAGCTGGCCATGGGGCCTGCGTATCTGTCCGCCTTCACGGTGGGTGATCAGCTGCTCTGGGGCGCGGCCGAGCCGCTGCGGCGCATGCTGCGCCTGGTGGTGTCGGACTGATGCGATTGCGCGTCGCCGCAGGGGGGCTCGCACTGGCCCTGGCAAGCGGCGTTCAGGCCCTGGAGCTCGGTGAGGTCCGTCACAGCGGCGCCGAGGGTGGGCCGGCCATTATCGATATCGGACCATTGCATGGCGTGTCGCCCAGGACGCTGCGGGCCAGCTTTGACCCCGAGGGTCATCCGGCTGGCCTCAGTATCGACATCGATCGAACGGATGCTGGCCCGCAGCTTCGGATAGCAGGGGTGCCATCGGAAGCGCTCGCGGGGCTCGGCATTGGTGTGGAACTGCATTGGCCCGGTGGCAGGCTGGAGCGCGCCTATCGCTGGGTAGACGGGGCCGACGGGCCAGCGCTGCAGCCCGCCGGCGTCAGCCGCTTCGGCCCCACGCAGCCCGGCAGCACGCTCTACAGCATTGCCGAGGCGCTGCGGCCGCCGGCCGTCACGATCAATCAAATGATGCTGGCGCTGCTCAGCGCCAATCCCCGCGCCTTTAATGCGCCCAATGTCAATGCCCTGCAGCGTCGGGTGATGCTGGATGTGCCCGCGCCGCAGGCACTGCGCTACCCCGACCCGCGCCAGGCCACCGCGGCGGTACGCCGGCAGCTGGCCGTCTGGGCGGGTCGCGGCGTTGACGAGCCGCCGCAAACCCTGATGCTGAGCGTGCCACCGCTGCAGCTGCTGCCGGTTGAATCCGGGATCAGCCCCGATGATATTGCCGCGCTTGGCGATCGGCTGGAGGCGACCGGCGAGCGTCTTGAGGCATCCAATCAGCGCCTGGCCGCGGACAACCGGCGTCTGCGCGATACCGTTTCGGCGCTGCGGGACGACATCGAACGGCTGGGGGTGCAGCTGGACGAGCTGCCCGCCCTCGAGTCAGTTGAGCCCGCCGTCGCGTCGACCGCTGCCGAGGGGCGTTCCGCCGATGCGCTGACTGCCGCGGATGTCCAGGCCTGGGCCGCCGTCGAGCTGGAGCGCCTCGCGGCCGATCCTGCCGCCGGGCTGCAGCGTCCCTTCGGGCGCTGGGTAGCCATCGCTCTCGGGGTGATCCTGCTGACACTGCTGCTGGTCATCCTGCTGGCACGGCGGGCTCGGTCGGCACGCAAAACCCCGCCCGAGGCGCTGCCTGATCACTGGCGGTCGGCGGGACGGCCGTTGACCACCCCCGATGTCGAATCCGACAACGTGAATGAACTGATTGCGGCGGGCCGCCTGGAGGGTGCGCAGGCGCTGCTCGACGAAGCCCTGGGCGAGGCCCCCGACGCCATCGAGCTGCGCTGCCGGCTGCTGGACGTGCTGGCCATGCGCGGCGATCGCGCCGGGTTTGTGGCGGAGGCCCATGTCCTTCATGCCCAGCTTGGTGACGCCGCCGACAGTCGTTGGCAACGCGTGGTGCGGCAGGGACAGGAGCTGGCACCGGATCATCCGCTTTTCGGTAACGCT
>CAJXMI010000046.1 GCA_913056145.1 uncultured Spiribacter sp. | reverse complement strand
GCCTGCACGCGCTTGGTCGCCTCCACGATCAGCACACCGCCGGCCACCGCCAGTGTCAGGCGTGCCCCCATCCGTTCCCACATGCCGGCCGTCTTGCGCCAGAACGGCCGCTCGGAGGGTGGCTGAAACAGGCATGTCGCGTGTCGTTCGGGCAGGAAATCATACCCTTTCAACTGGTTCTCAAGCTGTGTCTGGCTGTAGGGCCGGCCAAAGCCGAACGGCGTGCGATCCGACCGCGACCATAGCCCGGCACGGTTCGGCACGATGAACAGCGCCGATCCCCCCGGCCCCAGCACGCGCCAGATTTCCTCGAGCAGCGCAGAGGGCCGTTCCGACGTCTCCAGCCCATGCATGACCACCAGCTTGTCGAAGCGTCCGGTCTCGATGGGCCAGAGCGTTTCCTCGCTCAGGACGGACACATTGGGCAGCCCCGCCGGCCAAGGCATCACCCCTTGCTGCGCCGGCATGAGGCCGATCACGCGACGGGCGTCCGGCAGGTACGGGCGCAACAACGGCACGGCAAAGCCAAAGCCACCGACACATTGCTGTTTCGCTTCGGGCCAGAATGCGAGAACCTGATCGCGCACGACACGTTGTGCCACGCGGCCAAGCGCACTGCGATAGTAGAAGTTGTGCAGCCGCTGGACATCGAGATGCATTTGGGCCTCCGAACATTTTGGCCTAGTTTGCCGTTAAGTGTACTTACCACGGAAAGAAACGCCATGCCCTGCTGCTGGAACTCTTCACCGACAAGGGCATCGGCACGGAAGTGACGGTATGACTCCGGATATCCCCGATATCATGGCCCGGGCCGATGCGACCATCGCGGCCACCTACAAGCGGTTTCCCATCGCCCTGGTTAAGGGCGAGAACTGCACCCTGACGGATGCGGCGGGCAAAACCTACACCGATTTTCTGGCGGGGATCGCCGTCTGCAACCTGGGCCACTGCCATCCCAAAGTGACGGCGGCGGTGACCGAACAGGCCGGGACCCTTCTCCACGTTTCCAACCTCTACTACACGCTGCCCCAGACGGAGCTGGCCGGGTGGCTGACGGAACACAGCTTCGCGGACCGGGTCTTTTTCTGCAACAGCGGGGCCGAGGCCAACGAAGCGGCCATCAAGCTTGCGCGCCTGCACGGGCACGGCCGTGGCATTGACGCGCCCGAGATTATCGTGGCGGACAACGCCTTTCACGGCCGCACGCTCGGGGCCCTGGCCGCCACCGGCAACGTCAAGGCGCAGACGGGGTTCGGCCCGCTGCCCGCCGGCTTCCGGCGGGTGCCCTACGGCGCGATCGAGGCCGTTGAGGCGGCCGCCACGGCGCAGACGGCCGCGGTCTTCGTTGAGCCCATTCAGGGTGAGGGCGGCATTAATGTGCCCCCCGACGGGTACTTGAGCGCACTCAGGGAATGCTGTGACCGGCACGGCTGGTTGCTGATGCTCGATGAGGTCCAGAGCGGTGTCGGCCGCACCGGCGAGTGGTTTGCGTATCAGCATGAGGCCCTGCGCCCCGACGTGGTTACCCTCGCCAAGGCGCTCGCCAATGGCGTACCCATCGGGGCCTGCCTGGCCGGTGGCAGCGCCCGCGACGTCCTTGGCCCCGGCAGCCACGGAACCACCTTTGGCGGTAATCCGCTTGCCGCCCGGGCTGCCCTGGCCGTACTCGACACCCTTGGCAAAGACGGCCTTCTCCAGCGCGCCGCTCAGTTGGGTCAACGCATTCGGGACGGGTTGGGCCGCGGACTCGACGGGCATCCCGGTGTGGTCGATATCCGCGGCAAGGGCCTGATGATCGGCGTCGAGATGCACGAGCCCTGTACCGATCTGGTGCGCCATGCGCTCGATGCGGGGCTGCTTGTCAACGTCACGGCGGGCCGGGTTATCCGGCTGCTGCCACCGCTTGTCCTGAGTGACGCGGAAGCCGATGAGATCGTGGATCGGCTGCTTCCGCTCATCCACGCCCTTGCCCCGAGCGGCGACGCCGCGCGGGCAACGTCGGCCTGAGCGCCGGGAGGCCAGCCATGACCGCACGCCATTTCCTGACCCTGGATGACCTGACCGGCGATGAGCTGGCGGCCCTGCTGCGACGGGCCGCCGAGCTGCGCGCTGCGCATCATGCCGGCACCTTGCATGAGCCGCTTCGTGGCCGCGTGCTCGGCATGATTTTCGAGAAAGCCTCCACGCGCACCCGCGTGTCGTTCGAAGCCGGCATGGCCCAGCTCGGGGGCAGCGCCATCTTCCTGTCACCGCGTGACAGCCAGCTGGGGCGCGGCGAGCCAATCGAGGATACCGCCCGGGTGCTGTCCAGCATGGTCGATGCCGTCATGATCCGCACCTTTGGCCATGACAACGTCGAGCGCTTTGCGGCGGCGTCCAGCGTGCCCGTCATCAATGGGCTCACGGATGACCACCACCCCTGCCAGCTACTGGCCGATCTGCAGACCTGGCAGGCGCATGTCGGCGACCCGGCTGGGCGAACGGTCGCCTGGATGGGTGACGGCAACAACATGTGCCGCTCGTGGATGCAGGCTGCCGAGAAGCTGGGATTCGAGCTGCGGATCGGCTGCCCGGCCGCCTATGCCCCGGCCGATCTGGATCGCTTTTCGGCCAGCCGGCATTGCGACGATCCGGCCGAAGCCGTGGCCAATGCAGATCTGGTAGCGACCGATGTCTGGGCCAGTATGGGCATGGAAGACGAAACCAACGACCGCATGCAGGCCTTTCTGCCCTATCAGGTCGATGCCGGGTTAATGGCCGGAGCGGCTGATGAGGCACTGTTCATGCACTGCCTGCCGGCGCATCGGGGCGAAGAGGTCACCGCCGAGGTAATCGACGGGCCACGGAGTGTGGTCTGGGAAGAGGCCGAGAACCGCCTCCATGCCCAGAAAGCACTCCTGGAATGGCTGCTCGCCGGCGACCATCGCGGCTGACTTCAACCCCCGCGGCAGCGGTCCGCGGCCGGACGATCCCTCAATGCCGGTCGCCGGTGGCCTCCTGGGCCATCTGCTCAAAGCTGACGTGGCGCACATCCTTGCCGCGGACAAAGTAGATCACGTACTCGCAGATATTGCGTGAGCGATCGCCAATGCGCTCGAGCGAGCGGGTGGCCCAGACAATGTCCAGCACCGGCGGCACCGACTTCGGATTGTCTTCGAGATACTTGACCAGATGGCGAATGATGGCGTCGTACTGGGCGTCGGCCTTGATGTCTTCCTGGGCCACGCGCACCGCCTGCTCGGCATCCATGCGCGCAAAGGCATCGAGGGCACCACGCACCATGCCCTTGACCTGCTCGCCAAGCGCCGCGATCTCGCCCATGGGGCTGCGCTCGCGATCCTCCTCGAGCAGGTGCAACGACATGCGCCCCACCCGCTCCGCCTCATCGCCGATGCGCTCGAGATCGGTGATGGTCTTGATGACCGCCACAATCAGGCGAAGATCGCTGGCCGCCGGCTGCCGCCGGGCCAGCACGTTGGTGCAGGCCTCGTCGAGCTCGACCTCCATGGCGTTGATGCGGTAATCGGAGGTCACCACCTGCTCGCCCTTTTCCTGGTCACCACTGACCAACGCATCAACGGCGGACTCGAGCTGCTGCTCAACAAGCCCCCCCATGGTCATGACGCGGGTGATGATCTGCTCCAGATCCTCGTTGTACTGGCGCGAGATATGCTGTGAAAAGCCCTTTTTATCCATGCTATGTGCCGCTCCTGCGGGGCTCAGCCGAACCGGCCGGTGATGTAGTCTTCGGTGCGCTGCTCGCGCGGATTGGTGAACAGCGTGTCGGTGTCGTTGTACTCGACCACCTTGCCCATGTGGAAAAACGCCGTATACCCCGCCACGCGGGCCGCCTGTTGCAAATTATGGGTGACGATCACGATGGTGTAGTTGTCCTTGAGCTCGTGGATCAACTCTTCGACCGTCGCCGTAGCCAGAGGATCCAGTGCCGAGGCCGGCTCGTCCATCAGAATCACTTCGGGATTGACCGCGATGGCGCGGGCAATGCACAGGCGCTGCTGCTGCCCGCCCGACAACTCGGTGCCGGGCGTATCGAGACGGTCCGCTACCTCGTTCCAGAGCCCCGCCCGTTTCAATGACGATTCAACCAGGTCATCCAGCTCTGAGCGCGAGGTCCCCGTCCCGTGCAGCCGCGGGGCATAGGCAATGTTCTCGTAGATGCTCTTGGGGAAGGGGTTGGGCTTTTGAAAGACCATCCCCACAAACGTGCGCAGCTGCACCACATCGACGCTGTGGTCGTAGATGTCCTCGCCATCCAGAGAGACACGGCCCTCCAGCCGAACCTGGGGGATCAGGTCGTTCATGCGGTTGAGGCAGCGCAAAAACGTCGACTTACCGCATCCGGAAGGCCCGATGAGGGCCGTCACCTCGCGGGCATACATTTCCAGGTTGATGCTGTGCAGCGCCTGCGTGTCGCCATACCAGAGGTTGAGGTCCTCTGCCTGCATCTTGACCTCGGGCACGGCTTTGCCGCCCATGGTCTGCTCGCCAGTGTTGTCGGCCATGCTCTGCGTCTCCGCAGCCGTGGTAGGGGTGTTCTTGAGTTCAGTTTCCATGAATCCCTCGTCAGTCGCTACCAGCGACGTTCGAACTTGCGCCGCAGCAGCACCGCCGTGGCATTCAGGGTGAGCAGAATGGCCAGCAACACGATGATGCCCGCCGCGGTTTTCTCCATGAAGGCCTTGCGTGGCTCGCTCGCCCAGGTAAAGACCTGCGCCGGCAGCACCGTGGCCGACTCGAAGATGCTCGAGGGGGCCTCGGGGATGTAGGCGATCATGCCGACGATGATCAGCGGCGCGGTCTCACCCATGGCCTGGGCGAGGCCGATGATGGTGCCGGTGAGAATGCCGGGCAGCGAGAGCGGCAATACGTGATCGCGCACCACCTGCCAGCGCGAGCATCCCATCGCAAAGGCGCCCAGTCGAATGGGATCGGGAACCGCCCGCAACGCCGCGCGCGTACTGATGATGATAATCGGCAGGGTCATGAGCCCCAGGGTCAGGCCACCCACCAGCGCCGATGATCGCGGGACGCCAAAGGTGTTGATGAAAACGGCCAGGCCCAGCAGGCCAAAAATGATCGAGGGCACCGCCGCCAGGTTATTGATATTGACCTCGATGGCCTGCGTGAGCTTGTTGTCCGGTGCAAATTCCTCGAGGTAGATCGCCGAAAGCACCCCGATCGGAAAAGCAAACATCAAGGTAACAAACAGTACAAAAATCGAGCCGACGGCCGCCGAGAAGATACCCGCCAGCTCGGGCAGTTTGGAGTCACCCGCCGTAAAGAACGCCCAGTTGAAAGTCGAGCGGATAACGCCCGCCTCCTTGAGTTGGAGCACCTGCTGCTCCAGCTCGGGCGGCAGCGCCTCCTTGCCCTTGAAGTACTGATCGATACGGCTGTAGACCGGCACCCAGCGCTCATGGGTAGTGCCCGCCAGCTCGGGGTTGTTGCGAATCTCGAGCGGTATCCCGCGCACGGCACCGCGCGAGACAATCTCGCGCAGATCCTCATTGATGGCGAACCGGCCGATGCGCTCGGCACGCTCATTGTAATCGAGCGTGACCTGGATCTCGGTCCGCCAGAAGGCGGTGTAGCCCTGACTGATGATATCGGCAAAAAACGCCACGATGATCGCAAAGGCCACGAAGAGGGCCGTCACGGTATAGGCCTTGAAGCGTGTCTCGCGGCGGTAGCGGGCCCGAATGCGCGGGTCGCTGGCGGATCCTGTAAGTCGTCGCTGCATCTTTGGGTCCCGTCTAGTCGTATTTCTGCTTGAACCGGCGCACCAGATAGGTCGACACCAGGTTCAGCGAAAGCGTCACGATGAAAAGCACCAGCCCCAGCGCAAAGGCCGAGAGCGTCTGCGGGCTGTCAAAGGCAAGGTCACCCGTGAGCGAGTAGACGATATTGACGGTCACCGTGGTCATGTCCTCGAGCGGGTTCCATGTGAGGTTGGGGCGCACGCCGGCGGCCATCACCACGATCATGGTCTCGCCCAGGGCCCGCGACACACCCAGCAGAAAGGCCGAAATCACCCCCGGCAGAGCCGCGGGCAGAATGACCTGGCGGATCGTCTCGGAATGCGTTGTGCCAAGGGCATAGGCACCCTCGCGCAGACTCTGCGGGATGCTGTTGATGACATCGTCGGACAACGACGAGATAAAGGGGATAATCATGATCCCCATCACGATGCCCGGCGACAGGATATTGCTGTAGGAGGCATCCAGGCCAAAGAAGGTAGCGATGTCGACGATGATCGGCGTTACCGTTATGGCCGCAAAGAAGCCGTAGACCACCGTGGGGATACCGGCAAGAATCTCGAGGATCGGCTTTGCCAGCCCGCGCTGCCGGCGGGTGGCGTACTCCGACATGAAAATGGCCGACAGCAGCCCGATCGGCAGCGCCGTGGCCATCGCGATGGCGGTGACCATGAAGGTGCCGGCAAAGAGGGGCACAGAGCCAAAAAACGAGGTGCCCTCGCCCACTTCATCGCCACGCCCGGCAGCCTCAAGGAAGGTGTCGCCCGGCGACCAGACCGTGCCGGTCACAAACTCCCAGACGCTTACCTCGCGGAAAAACCGCATGGCCTCGAAGAGAATGGAGAACACGATCGCGACCGTGGTCATGATCGAGATCAGGGCCGCGCTCAAAAGCAGCAGCCGAATGACGTTATCCAGCGCGTTGCGCGCCCGCACCTCGGGGCGAATCGCACGCAGCCCATGAGCGAGCCCCATGAGCGCCACCGCGATCGAGACGATAAGTACCAGCTCGCGTGATGGCGAAATCAGCCCGACAACGCTGAGCACCGCCGCCGCGATGGCGACACCCAGGGCCGGCAGCCCCATCCATACCACCGAGTACCAGCCATACTGCTGGGGCCGGGAGTGCATGCTGATACCGGTGGCCATCGCGCCAAGCGCCTTGCCACGGCCCAGCCGATAGGCCAGAAAACCCAGCGGCGCCAGCGCCGCCAGAAGCAACAGTGTTGTCAGTCCGATACCCAATGTGCTGCCTCGTATCTTCCAGCCTGAAATTCAGACGTCGCCACCCCCGAACCGGGGATGACGACGATCAGGCGCTAAATGCTCACCGTTTCGGTTGAGCGATGCAACGCCTCAGCCCTCGAGGTCGCTGCGCTCGAGGTTGACGCGGTTCTCGACCCGCTCACGCCATTCGGCGCTCTGCGCGGCCGGCAGCGGGATCAGACCCTCTTCGACAAGCAGGCCATCCTCGCCGATCATGATGTCATCCATGAAGAGGCTGACGTACTCCTCGATACCCGGGACCACACCCTCGTGGGCTTCCTTGATGTAGAACCACAGGCTGCGGGCGACCGGATAATCCTCGGACGAGATCGATTCGGTGGTGGGCTCGACGCCGTCAACGGTCGCCGCGTCCAGCGAGTCGCTGTTCTCGACCAGGAAGCTGTAGCCGAAAACGCCCAACGCCTCTTTATTCTCGCGGATCCGCTGCACGATCAGGTTGTCGTTCTCACCGGAATCAACGTAGAGGCCATCCGCACGGATGTCGGTGTACTCCTCGGGAAAGCCAAGGCCCTCGGCGGACTCTTCCATGACCAGCTCCTCGAACGCATCACGCGTACCCGAGGTGGTCGGCGGGCCCAGGATCTCGATGTCGCGATCCGGCAGGCTGGCGTCGATCTGGTTCCAGTTGGTGTAGGGGTTATCCACCATCTCACCGTTCTGCGGCACCTGGGCCGCCACGGCCAGCATGATCTGCTCGCGGGTCAGCGCGAGCGGCTCGTTGTCGGCGCTCTGGGCCAGCACGATGCCATCGGAGCCGATCAACGCCTCGGTGATGTCGGTGACACCATTTTCCATGCAGCGGTCAAACTCGCTCGGCTTCATCCGCCGCGACGCGTTGGTGATGTCCGGGGTGCTGACGCCGACACCGTCACAGAACAGGCGCAGGCCGCCACCCGAGCCGGTGGACTCAATGACGGGCGTGGGGAAGTTGGTGGTGGCACCAAACTCCTCGACGACGTAGCTGGCAAACGGATAAACCGTGCTCGAGCCAACAATGCGAATCTGGTCGCGCTCTTGCGCAACCGCCACGGCGGTCGCGCCGGTGAGCACGGCGGCTGCGGTGGCCAGAGCAGTCATTTTCCAAGTCTGCATGAGGTAACTCCTCGTAAGTGCTTTGGGTTAAGGCTGGGAGCAGGCTAGTGAAGAAATGTGACATAACAGTGACGGCGGCTGGTCAGTCCGGTGACGGCCCCGCCCGCCGCCGATGAGCGCATCAGGACTGGTGCCAGCCGCCCTGCTCGGTATCAACGGCACGCCGCACCGGATCCGGAAAAACACACGAAAAGGTACTGCCAACACCGGGCTCGCTGTTGATCTCGAGCCTTGCGCCGTGCCGCGACAGGACATGCTTGACGATGGCAAGCCCGAGCCCGGTTCCGCCATTGCGGGTAGCCCGGCCGCTGTCCACGCGATAGAACCGCTCGGTAAGCCGCGGGATATGCTGCGCCGGAATACCGCGCCCGGTGTCCGCCACCGCAAGACAGGCCTCACCACCCGCCTCGAACCAGCGCACGTCGAGCCGACCACCCGGCTCGGTGTACTTGATGGCATTGGTGATGAGGTTGGAGAACGCGCTCCGGAGCTCATTGGCATCGCCCCATACCGCCAGGCCCTCGTCCACGCTGGCGCTGATACGGTGTTCGTCCGCACTGAGGGTGCGCGCCTCGTCCACCAGTGCCCCCACCATCGCGGCCACATCAACCGCGCTGGCCTCAGCGGCGGGCGGGGCCTCGGTCTCGAGACGCGAGAGCAGCAGCAGGTCGTTAATCAACCGACTCATCCGCTCGATCTGCTGTTCCATCAGCGCCACGGGACGGGCCAGATGGTCGCGGCGGGGCTCATCCATGTCGGCGATCTGCTCGGACATACCGCGGAGCACGGTGAGCGGGGTCCGGAGCTCATGGGTAATATTGCCCACAAAGTCCCGCCGCATGGTCTCCAGCCGATGGATCTGGGTTACATCTCGCGCCAGGAGGAGTTGCTGGTCGAGCCCGTAGGGCACGATGCGAATCTCGATGATGCGATCGGGATCGTGGGGGGCCGGGATTTTGACGGCATCGCTCCAGTCGGCGCGGGCCAGATAGGCCGCAAAATCGGGGTGGCGGATCAGGTTGGCTATCCGGCGTCCCCGATCACCGGGCCAGTCCAGCGCCAGATAGCGCGTTGCCACCCGGTTCCACCATTGCATCTCGCCCATACCGTCAAGGACGATGGTGCCGTCGGGCATGGCATTGGCACTCTCGCGAAACCGCTCGAGGAGACGGGCCAGCCGGTGGCGACGCTCACGATGGCGATCCTGACGCCGCGCAATCCCGTCAAAAATCACACCCCACAGCCCGCCTGCCCGCGGCGGCGTCGTGCGGCGCGTGCGTCGCAGCCAGCGCTCGAGGCGGTAGAGCTGCACGGCATTGAAGACCAGCAACCCCGAAAGCGCGAGCAGCAACACCAACATCGGGCGGCCGGTGACAAGCCCCAGAAGCAGAACGGCTGCGCCGCCCGACAGCAGCCTGGCAATCACCGAAGGCCAGGGATTGCTGCTCAGCACAACACCCCACCCCTACTCGGCGGCGAACCGATAGCCCGCACCCCGTACGGTCTGCACCAGTCCATCATGGCCGGTGGGCGCAAGGCCCTTGCGCAGGCGGCGGACATGGACATCAACCGTTCGCTCCTCCACGTAAACGTTCGCTCCCCAGACATTATCCAGAAGCTGGGCACGATTGAATACGCGATCGGTATGCGTCATGAAGAAATGCAGGAGCCGGAACTCGGTCGGCCCCAGGTCGATCTCCCGGCCTGCCACGGTGACACGGTGGCTTACCGGGTCGAGGCGGAGGCCACGAATCTCGACCGCCTCCTCACCCGCCGTTGGCTGCACCCGTCGCAGCACCGCCTTGATGCGGGCGGTAAGCTCCCGGGGCGAAAACGGCTTGGCCACGTAGTCATCGGCTCCGGTATCAAGACCGCGCACCCGGTCCGCCTCCTCACCTCGCGCGGTGAGCATGATGATGGGCAGCTCGCGGGTGGCGCGCTCGCGCTTCAGGCGGCGGGCAAAGTCGATGCCGCTCTCCCCCGGCAGCATCCAGTCGAGCAGGATCAGATCCGGCAGACTGAGCCGCAGCGCGGCCTCGGCGTCTTCGGCCGACTCCGCATGGCGAACCCGGTAGCCGCTCCGCTCCAACGCCATCGCCACCATTTCGCGAATGGCCTCTTCATCCTCGACCAGCAGAATGCTCGCCATGGCAACCCCCTTTCCCGTATCGGCCAACAGTCTAATGACAATTGTATTGCCGGACTGTGACAGCGTTGCGGACGCTGGCGGCCGGGCGTGTAGATTGGTAGATTCCTTGCGATGCGCTATTTCATCTGGCTCACATTCCTGCTCGCCCTGCTATGGCTGGGCCTCTCGGGGGTCTACAAGCCGTTGTTGTTCATACTCGGCGGGGCATCCATCGCGCTGGTGGTCTGGCTGACCGAGCGCATGGAAGTGTTGGGCGCCGAGCATGACCCCGGCGCGCTCTCGTGGCGCCTGCCGGTGTACTGGCTGTGGCTGATCGGCCAGGTGGTGCTTGCCAACATTGCCGTGGCCGCCGCGGTAATCAACCCGCGCCGGATTCGGCCGCGCATGATCGAAATCGACGCACCGCAACACTCGCGTGTCGGCCAGGTCACCTACGGCAATTCCATTACCCTTACTCCCGGTACTGTCACAACACGGCTCGATGGCAGCCAGGGGCGTCTGCAGATTCATGCGCTGCTGCCCGAAGCGATCAGCGATCTGGAGGCCGGCGAAATGGAGCGACGGGTCTGCTGGCTGGAGGGGCCGCCATAATGGGCGCTGTTCTGCTCGCCACCATCCTTGCCATCTTTACCACCATGATCCTGGCGCTGTGGCGCGCCATTGCCGGCCCGTCAGTCTATGACACCATCGTCGGAGTCAATGTCTTTGGTACCAAGACCGTCCTGCTGATCGCACTGATCACGTATTTCAGCGGCAATGACGACCTGATCGATGTTGCCCTCGTTTATGCACTGATCAACTTCCTTGCCGTGATCGCGGTGCTCAAGCTCATTCGCCAGCGTGATCTGGCCGCGGCACCGGAGGGCGGCGATGACTGAGCTCATCCTGGATGTTGTATCCGGCCTTCTGCTGCTGGGCGGCGCCGCGTTTGCCGTGATCGGCGGTATTGGCGTGATGCGCTTTCCAGACATCTTCACCCGGCTGCATGCCGGTGGCATCACCGACACGCTGGCGCCATTGCTGATTGTGGGCGGACTGGTGCTGCAGTCGGGCTTCACCTTGCTCACCTTCAAGCTGCTGCTGATTCTGCTCTTTTTGCTGTTCACCACGCCGGCGGCCTCGCATGCCACGGCACGGGCCGCGCTGGTGGCCGGGCTGCAGCCAGTCACCCGGGATTCCACCGACCAGAAGGAGACACGATCATCGAATTCCTGATCGACATCGTGCTGCTGTTATTGCTGATCGTGGTCGCCATCACCGTCATCCTCACGCGGGATCTGCTCAAGGCGACGATGCTCTTCGCGATCTACTCGCTCACGATTGCGGCGCTGTTTGCCACCCTCGATGCCGGCGATGTGGCGCTCACCGAGGCCGCCGTGGGTGCCGGGATCAGCACCGTGCTTATCCTGGCCGTTCTGGCGCTGGTACCCCGGCATGAAAAACGCCATGCCGGGCACAGTCTGCCGGCGCTCCTGATCGTGCTGGTCACGGGCGCGGCACTGGTCTATGCCACCTTCGACCTGCCGGAGTTTGGCGTCGCGGCCAATCCCGTCCACCAGCACGTGGGCCCGTACTTCATTGCCCAGACCTACAACGACATGGGCATTCCCAACATGGTCGCGGCGGTCCTGGCCAGCTATCGCTCCATCGATACCATGGGCGAGGCCGTTGTCATCCTCACCGCGGGCCTTGCGGTGTATGCCCTGTTGGCGCCGGCGCCCAGGCGCGGTCGCAGGCGGGAGGACCGGCGCCCATGAGGGACAACCCCATTCTGGTGGTCGTGGCCCGCTTCCTGATCCCGCTGGTCATGCTGTTCGGGCTGTATGTGCAGTTCCATGGCGAATACTCTCCGGGCGGCGGGTTTCAGGCCGGCGTGATTTTTGCGGCCGCCTGGATTCTGTTTGTCTTTATCTACGGGCTCGACACCGGCCTGCGCATCATCCCCGAGCGCCTCATTTACACGCTGGCCTCGCTCGGCGTTCTCTTGTACGCGCTGATCGGCGTGCTGGGCGTCGTACTTGGCGGGCGCTTTCTCGACTTCTACCCGCTGCTCGACTCGCCGCATGCCGCCCAGCAGGCCGGGATCATCCTGGTCGAGTTCGGGGTGGGGGTTACCGTGGCGGCGGTGGTCATGCTGTTCTTTTTGCTGTTTGCGCGGCGCCGTCGCCAGCAGATCGAGGCGGGTGTCGACCCCGATGCGGCGG